>CAYPYV010000123.1:0-9996 GCA_964414845.1 uncultured Devosia sp.
GGATCGGCCCGGTCCGGATGCTGAGGCGATAGCTTTCCGTCGGCATTTCGAGCGGCACGTCGCTCAGCGCCCAGTAGCCAGTGTCGGCGCGGGAGCGCCGGACCCAGGAGAACGCGATATCGCCGCCCGGGCGGCGGCGCGCGGCGAGATGGACGGGCGGCAAGGGTGCAACCAGCGCAACCGCAATGGTCACGCTCGCCGCGAAACCCGCTCCGTCAGTCCGTCCGGCATAGGCGACGACATTGAGAGCCTGGCCGAGCGACGCCGCGGGCACATCCAGCACCGCCACGGCAGCATCCAGCAGCAAGACGCGCCTGCCGGTCGACACCATGCCGGCCGCCACGTCCGTGCCCCCAAGGCCGCGGAGCAGTCCAGTCAGGCGATAGGTGCGCGGCGCAATCAGGTCCGCATTGCGGAACCCCAGCAGTTCCCAGGTCCCTGAATCGGTTTCCACCGCCATGCGGTTCGCCCCGCCGAGCACGGGCAGTTCGGCCCCGTCGGCGATGTGGCCGGCATAGAGCTCGATCTCGATGGCCTGCTCGTCCCATCGCGTCGTCGGCCCCGGCGCGAGCGCGGTCAGCGTCTCGCCCATCGCGGCGGCGCGAGTCAGGCGCGCCAGCACCTCACCGCTTTCGGTCGACTGCACCTCGATCGCGCCCGGCCAGGGCGAGGCGTAGGCGCCAATCGCCAGCCGCGCGGTTCCCGGTGTTGCGGGCAGAGGCGGCAATGGTACCAGCATCAGCTCCGGCTCAGCGCCGCTATCGGGCACCGAGGCGCGCCGCGTGCCCCCGTTGCCGAGCACAGCAGCACGAATATCCGCAGGCAGAGCCCGGGCCGCAACTTCGCGCACCAGCCCATCGCGGATTTCGGTGATTGCGAACGGTCCTTCCGACACGCCGGGTAGGGCGATGACATCGCCGGGCTCCAGCGCCAGGTAGGAAGGTGGCAGGCTCAGCGCGAGGCTGTCGTCGCCGCGCGCCCGGGCCGCAAGCAAAGCTTCAGCCGCCTGCCGCGCCGCATCCGGGTCGAGCACCAGCGGCAGGGCCAGTCCATCGAGCCGCTCGCCTTCGGGCAGTTGCGCCAGCACCGACTGCGTCTGGTAGTCGGCGAGACGATCACGGCTCACAAAACTCAGCCGACCGACCCGCTCGCCCGGGTCGCCGCGCTTGCGGCTGGTCAGCGGCCCGTCGCCTTCCGCCGGCTCCACGAGCGCCACCACCCGCCGCGCCTTGGGCCGAATGACCCGCAGTCCGGCATCACCATCGGCGATTTCGAGGCCCGTCGCGGCCAGCACAGGTTCGAGTGCATCGCGCCCGGAGCCTACCGCCTCCACGACAAGCCCGGAAATCAGCGGGCCGGACGCCGCGGCTTCACCGAGCCCGACCCCATGATCCGCGGTGATCGCCGCCGCCAGCTCGTCGCTTGCGAGCCCGCCAAGCCGACCATTGAGCCAGTGGCCCGTGGCGTGATTCGCCGCGTCGGACCACACATCCGTCAGCAGCGGGAAGGCCGGATAAGGTCGGGCATCCCAGGCCCAGAGTGAAATGCGGCTGCGGTCCACCATCGGCCCGCCATAGACCGCCGAAACCGGGTTCCCCGCTCCTGCCCAATACGAAATATGCGCCCGCAGAAACTGCCGCTGCCCGAGCGCGTCAGGCGCGCCCGAGGAAAAGTACGGCCTGCCGCTCTCGGCGCTTTTGGCGTCAAAGAACAGGTTCGGCTGGTTGGCGCCCTTGTCTACTGCCGCGCAGCCGAGTTCGGTGAACCACACGGGCTTCATGCCGGCCTGCCATGCGGTCGGCACCGCGCTCCGCACCCCGCCGACTCGCGGGTAGTGCCGCCGCCCCCACCAGTTTGCGATATCCTTGACGCGCCACACCCAGGGCTCGCCATGGGCGCCGTCGGTGATGGGGGTACGGATGCCATCGCGCCGGTCGGCAGCGCTCGCATAGTAGAAATCGTAGAGTTCGCCGCCCGCGATATTGGCTTTCAGATAGTCGAGCGCCTGTGGCCCGTCTGAGGCCATGAAGTCCGCATGGTCCTCGCCGTCGCGCCAGTCGGCGAGCGGCAGGTAATTGTCGATGCCCACGGCCGCGATTGCCGGATGCGCAAACAGCGCGTCGAGCGGATAGAGCATATCGCCCGGCGCCCCAGGCGGCTGGAAGCCGGCATATTCCGACCAGTCCGCCGCATAGACGAGGGCCACGCCCGGTGCGAGCGCTGCAACTTCCTCCACCAATCCGATCATGGCCGCAACGAACGGAAATCCGCCGCCTGCGTCCCGCAGCCGGTTGAGGCCCACCATTTCCGAGCCGACAATCAGCCCCTCGCAGCCCTCCTCCGCTGCCAGTTCCGCATAGTGACGGATGAAGCGGCGATAGCCCCAGCTGCTCTCCGTGCCCATGAAGCTCGCGACATCGGCAGCCGCCATCGCGCCATCCGTGCCCGCGATGCGTCCGCGCCAGGGATAAGCCGGCAGGCCCATGGAATTGCCTTGCGGAATATCCAGCATCAGCATCGGGTAGAGCGTCACCGCCAGCCCGCGCGTCCTGAGGTCGGCAATTGCGGCCCGCACCGTGTCGTCCGAGGGCGTGCCGCCATAGGCCGGACCGCCATCGATCTCGGATACCACCTGCGCTTCCGCACGATCGAGTCCGGCCACCTGCCAGCTCGTCCCCTTCACCTTGCGGCTCGCCGCTTCGACCTTCGGCCGCACGCTGCACTGGCCCGCACGCAGGTCGTCGCCAAACCAGGCGACTACCAGTTCGACATGTTCGAGGTTCGGACACAGCGCGACCAACTCGTCGATCGCCACGGTGAAATCCGATTGCCCGGAAATCTGATGGCTGTTCTCGGTCTCCGTCGTTCCCTTCCGCACGATCCGGACACGCGGGGTCGGGTCGTAGCCGAACTCCGTCGCCCCGGGGATCAGCGCCACCGAGCGGATCTCGGGCTCGAGCCCGCCCACCACGCGGCAGAGCTCGACCGAAATCTGCGGGATACGGTTTCCGAACTCGCCGAGCGGCAGCCGCTCGAACACAATGTAGCAGAGCCCGCGAAAGGCCGGCGCATTGCCCTCGCCCTGCTTCGCCGCAATCAGGCTGTCCGGCATCTGCGCCTCGCCGCCCTTGTGGAAGCGCAGCATCAGGCCGGTGGTATCGAGCAATTGCCCATCGGCCCAGATCCGGCCCAGATGCGCCACCTCGCCTTCACAGAGCGCCACGGCGAAACTCACCACCAGCTCGGTGTCGTCGCTCGAACCCGTCGCCTTGGCCCCACGCGATTCCGACGAGATTTCCTCGAGTTCGGTCGCCCAGATGATGTTGCCGGTGAGCCTTCCCCAGCCATAGAGCCGCGCCACTGCGCCGCCCTCGCTCGCGCCCTGCAGGCGGATATCGGAGTGTGCGGCGGTCGCACCCGCCTCGCCGAACAGGCTCTGGTCGATGGCGCTGCCGGCGAGCGCGCCAAGCGCCCGTCCGATAGTCGCGCCGATCGGTCCGCCCAACGCGCCGCCGACGAACTGTCCGGCGACGGACAGAGCCAAGGTTGCCATGTGAAGCCTCAGGTTTCGGTCAGTTGAAGCGCAGGATGCGCGCCAGACGCCGGGCCCAGCCGGGCTCGAGCTCCGCCGCGATGACGCCGAGTCTTTCCTGCGCGTGGATGAAGCGGCCCGGGCCAACCAGAATGCCGCAGTGGCGTGGCACAAGCGCGGGCCCGATGCGGAATAGCAGCACGTCGCCGGGCTCGGCCTGTTTCACCTCGGTCAGGCAGCGCGCCGCGAGCGCCTCAAGCTCCGCGACGGCGGAGACGTCGCGCCAGTCGGCGCGATAGGGCGGGATCGGCCCTGCGTCTTCGCCCGTCACGTCACGCCACACGCCGCGGATGAGCCCGAGGCAATCGCAGCCGACGCCCTTGAGCGCGGCGCGGTGCCGATAGGGCGTGCCCAGCCAGCCCAGCGCCGCCGCCACCACCGCATCCCGCTCCGCGCTCACGGTACCACCGGCGCACCGTCGCGCTTGGTGCCGGTGCGCGGATAGCGCAGCACGTAGTCGCCGCCGGGAATGTGCGGCTGCCCGCGGAAATTCACGCCATTGCCGAAGCGCGTGCGGCAGGTTGCGAAACTGCGGTCGCAGCCGGCTGTGAGCACCAGCGTGTCGCCCGGGGCGACCCAATCACCCACCGGCACGGCGAAGGCCAGGATGTCCTCCGTGCCCGGGCGCTCGCTCGCCAGCACGCGGTCTTTCAGGCCCACCCGCGCGCCGCTGGTCCAGGCCGCCACCCCGAGGTCGAACCACCCTGCGGCAAAGCCGGAAATGCCCGATACTTCGATACGATACCGGTCGCGGATCGCCGTCACCTCGGCCTCGGCCCGATATGCCGCGCCGCTCAAATCCACACCGCAGCGCATGTCGCCCAGTTCCGCATCGCAGAGCCGCGAATAGATCCGGCCCTTCGGCACGTTCAGCGCCGCAAGGCCCGAGCGCAGCTCCGCCCGGAACGCACCATCCTCCCGCACGATCTCGCCGATGGTCCAGCGCCCGAGCCGCGCGCGCTCCGCCACGTTGCGCCAATTGACGCGGTAGATCTCCACCGCCGCGCCGTCATAGCGGCCCATCAGGATATCGGCCTCGGCAATGGCGTCGGCGGTGAGCACGCCCATGATCTCGCTCGTATCCACCGCCATGCCGAGCCGCGCCGGCCGCTCGGCGCCATCGAGCCCATGCGCCGGCTGATAGTCAGTGCCATCGAAGCTCAGGGCCTCATCGTGGTCGGTGAAGCCGAGCACCACGCCATCGGCGCGGGTCAGCTTCCAGCAGGTTGCCAGCGTCGTCGCGCCGCTGCCGATATGGGTGGCAAACCTCGCGTCGAACGCCTTCATTCACGCACCTCGATGAGTGGAATGGATGGTGCCTCGGCGGCATCGAAGCTTGTCAGTTCGATGTCCAGCCGGTCGGTGTCAAAGCGCACCGGCACATCGAACAGAAAGCCGGCCGTCACCGTCTGTCCCATGGCCGGCGCCATGGCCAGCGTCATAAGTCCCGTCAAGGCATCGATGGTGAACCCGGTCACCTCGCTGCCCGCCACCGCCACCCGTACGCTGCCGGCCACCGGCTTGGTGATCGGCCTCAGGTAGGGGTCGAAATCTACGCCATAACGCTTTGTCAGCTGGTAGGTTTTCGTTAACCCATCGCCCGTTCCGATCACCTGGTCGAGGGGTGTCGGCGTGGCGCTGCCATTTGAGGAAAAATCCAGCCCGTCGCGCCACAGAAAGGCGTGGAACCGCCCGCGCCGCTCCTCGAAAAACGCCAGCACCGCCTGCATGTCGGCGCGCGATTTCACCCCATAGCCGGCATTGTAGCGCCGCCGCGCATGCGCCCAGCGGCTGTTGCGCTCCTCGCGGCCCGAGGCGAGCGTCACGATATCGGTCGCGCGTTCCGGCCCGCCCCGCGCCCCGAGCGCAATATCGAGCGGAAAGCGGATGGCATGAAAGGCCATGTTCAACTCCCCCGTCGGCCGCGCTTCACGGCGCGGAGCAGCATGGCGCTCAGTTCCGCCTCGCTCCGCGCGAAGCTCCGTGCGTCCTGTGCCGTCACATTGAACGTCACGTTCACCGCGCCGCCGCCGCCCGCCGCGACACCCAGCCGCCCATCGGCGCCGCGCGTCAGCGGCATCACCGCTTCGGCCCCGGCTTCACCCGCGACACCCAGCCCCTGCCCGAGCGGGAAATAGGTCGGGCTCGCCAGCACGCCGCCCTTCGCGAAAGCCGTCACGCCACCGAGCGCCGGGTTGGTCGCCTGATAGAGGCCGCTCAGCGCCGAACTCACGAGATCGCCCAGCGGCGCGAAGGCTGCCTTCAGCGCCAGCTGCGCAAGGCTCGCCGATACTTCCGCCAGCACCGATTTCAGCGAGCCGCCCTCGGTCACCGCGCCGCGCAGCGCTTTCGCCAGCGCCGTGCCGACGCCATCCGAAAGCTTCGAGATACGTTCGAGTTCGGCGGAAACCCCGCTCAAACTCGTCAATTCGCTGTCAAACGGATCGGCCATCGCGCCCTCCATCGGGAAATGCCGCCATCAATTCCTCGAGCCGGCTGCGGTCAGGCGGCGCCGTCACCGGCCCGGCCAGCGCCCGGTGCGCGGCGGCGAGTTCGCGCGGGGTCATCGCCCAGAACGCCGCCGACCCGAGCCGCAAAATGCCGAAGCCGAAGCCCATCGCCGCTTCCCAGGGAAAGGCCCGCGTGGTCACGCTCCGTCCCCGAAGCTTGCAGCCAGGAGGTCGGCGGCGATTTTCGCGGCGCCGGTCAGCCCGCCCTCGATCGCCATGCGCGCGAGGTCGTCGTCAGTCAGCGCATTGCCACCGCCCCTCAGCCCGGCGCCGATGATCGCCGTCAGGTCGCGCGCCGAGAGCCGTCCGCCCTCGAAGCGCTCGGCGAGGCCCATCAGGTCCCCGGCCCCGAGCCGCGCCTCCAGCTCCGCCAGCGCGCCGAGCGTCAGGCACAGCACACGCTCCTCGCCGCCTATCATGGCGGCGATCTCGCCTCGTCTCCGGTTCGCCATGTCAGGCCCCCGTGAAGCTGAGCGCGCCGGCGCTTTCGAGCCCGAGCTCGAAGGTCACCTCGCCCGCATGGTCGGCGGAAAATTCCAGCGCCGTGATCTGGAACGGCCCCGCCAAAGTGCCGAAATCCGGCAGCACAAGCTGCCAGTTCCGCACCTCGCCCGAAAAGAAGATCGAACGGATCGCCGCGTCCGAGGCCTGGTCCTTGAAGATGCCGCTGCCCGAAACGCTGGCCCGCCTGACCCCGCCGCCCGAGAGCAGCTCGCGCCAGCGCCCGGCGCTTTCGGCATCGGTCACGTCGACGCTTTGCGCGTTGAAGGCGAGTCGCTTGCTGCGCAGGCCCGCCACGGTCACGAAGCTGCCCGCGCCCGTCTCATCGAGCTTCAGCAGCATGTCCCGGCCACTCTGTGCCGCCATGTCTGGTTCTCCTTGAAATGTCTTGTGAGCGGACCTCGTCCTTCGACAGGCTCAGGATGAGGTCCGAAAGATGCACCGGAGCAGACCGACCTCATGGTGAGCTTGTCGAACCACGAGGGCGGCGAGCAACGGCCCTATCCCACCCATTCGCTGTAGATCCGCACCGCCAGCGCCGCCCGCGCCCGGCCGGTCTCGGTGTCGATCGCGGTGTCGGTTCGCTCATGCGCCACATGGGTGACGCGCAAGCCATCCGAAACCGTCAGCGCCTCGAGCGTCGCAAGCGCCGCGCTCACCAGCCCGAGCACCGCCTTGCGGCTTGCATCCGGCGCCCAGCACTGCAGCACCAGCCGGTGCTCGAAGCCCGGCGTCAGGTCGCCATCGCGCGGCAGCACATCGTGCCGGGCAATCGCAACCCAGGGCGGCGCAGCGCCCTTTTGCGGCGCATCGAACACGCCGACGCCGGCCAACTCTGGCGCCGCGCTCAACGCCGCCACTAGCCCCTTCTGCAGGGCGACAATCGGGTGGCTCATCCGGTCACCGCCGTTTCTTCGCAGCGGCAGGCGAGCCAGGCGCGCTGTCCGTCCGGGTCTTCGGTGCCCAGCACTTCAAAGCGCCGCCCCCGCCAGGTGAACCGGTCCCCCGGCGCGATATCGGTGCGAAACCGCACCACCACTTCGTGGCTCTGGCTCACACCCCGCGCTTCGGCCAGTGAGGACGCGCGCGCCGACAGCGCCCGCACCCGTGCCCAGAGGCTGGTGACCGGCAGATAGGTGGTGAGCGTGCCACCCTCGGGCTCCGACACATCCACCTTCCGCGCCAGCGCCACCCGGTCGGTGAGGCTGCCGATCATCGGCAGATCCCGGCTCACAGCCGCGCCTCGCGATAGGGCGCGAGCAGCGCATGCACGCCGAGCGGCAGTTGCGCCGTCGTCACGTCGACCACGGCCGCCTCGCGGTGCTCGAACCAGTGCCCGACCAGCATCGCGACAGCCTGCCTGAGGTCCGCCGGCACATCGGTCGCCGTGCCATAACCTGCCTCGTAGTCGATCTCGATGCCGAGAAGCGCGCGCCGTTCCGCGCTCGCCAACGCCTCGGGCAGCACAATCAGCGCCGGACTTTTCGCCAGCACCAGCCCTGTAGCCGGCCATTCGGTAGCGGCGCCATCGTCACCGAGCGTGCGGAGTGCCGTCACCGTGACGAGCGGCCCGACCGGCAGCCGCACCACCCGGTCGCGCGGCACGGCATCGAGACTGAGCCGCCAGCTTTCCGTGACAAGTCCCCGGCCGGTCACGGCCGAAACATGCAGCCGGGCGGCCGTGATCAGCCGCTCGACCAGCGCGTCCTCGGCATCGCCATCGAGCCTGAGCGCCAGCTTCATTTCGACAAGCGCTACCGGCTCCCCGGTCGGGCCGGTGAGGAGAGTGGAGATCATTTCGCCTCCGGTCTGAATGGAAGAAAGGGAACTGGCCGGCGCGCAGTGGGGGGACATGCGGCCCCCACTGCTCACCGCGCACTCGGCCGGCGGCGCTTACGCCGTGCCGAACTTCAACAGCTTGATCGCGTCGAAATCCTGCACCCCGCCGCCGACGCGCTTGGTGGTGTAGAACAGCACATAGGGCTTGGCGGAGTACGGGTCGCGCAGCACGTTCACGCCCTGCCGGTCCACCACGAGATAGCCGCGGCGGAAATCGCCGAAGGCGATGGGCGTGGTGTTGGCGCCGATATTTGGCATGTCCTCTGCTTCCACCAGCTCGAAGCCCATCAGCGTCGGCTTCGCCCCCGCCACCGCGCCCGGCTGCCACAGGTAATTGCCCTCGGCATCCTTCAGCTTCCGCACCGCGCCTTGCGTCCGGCGGTTCATCACGAAGCTGGCGTTCTGCCGATAGCCGGCCTTCAGCGTATAGACGAGGTCGACCAGCACGTCCGACGCATCATCCACCGGCCAGTTGCCCGAAACGCCGGTCGTCACATAGCCGAGCTTTTCCCAGGCCCAGCTGCTCTCCGCCACCTGCGTTTCGGCGAGGAAGCCCTTGGGCTTGTTGGTGCCATTGCCCGAAATGAAGGCCGTCGTTTCCTGCGCGGCGAAGGCGGCGTTCACCTCCTCGGCGATCCAGGCGCCGACATCCACCGCCGCATCATCAAGGAAAGCCGAGGTCGCCGCCGGCATGGCGTAGAGTTCGGCCGTGGGGAAATCCAGCTGGTCGATGGTCTGGCTGTCGGTCTGCGGGCGCGCCGCCGCCTCGGCCACCCAGCCCACCGCCGGCCCGGTCAGCGTCACCGGCTTGCGATAGACGCTCGACGACACGTTGCGCACCGTCGCGATGGCGCGGATCGGCGAGATTTCGGTGAGGCGCCGGGTGATCTCCGTTTCGGTCTCGGCCGGTACGAGATAGCCGCCATCGGGGTTCGAGCCGATCGACAGCGCCTTTTCCTCGCCGCGCTTCACATAGGCCGAGAACGCGTCCTTGTACTCGTCGCCCAGGCTCAAGCGCGCGCCTTCGAGCGGCGGACGGTTGCGCTCGAGCGTCAGCCGGTCGAGCGTCGCCTTGGTGCTGTCGAGCACGGCATTGAGCCGCCCGAGCTTCTCCTCGGTCAGCGGGTCGCTGCCACCACGGCGCTCGAGCTCGGCAAGCCGGCGGTCGTTCGCCTCCTTGAAGTTCTCGAACGCGCCCATGAACTCGCGGAACAGCGGCTCGATGCCCTGCGGCGCCGCGCCTTCGCCGGCCTTGGTCTCATATGCAATCGTGTCGGTCATCTCTTGTCCTTCATCTCGTCAGGCAGAAATCAGTGCGATCGCGGCGTTGAGCGTCGCGTTGAGGTCGGGTGTGTCGGGGGCGCCGGCGATCCGCGCCGGGTCGAGCATGGGGAAGGTCACCACCGAGATTTCCCACAGGTCGATCTCGGCTATGCGCCTCAGCCCGGTCCGGCCGTCGCGGCTCGCCTTCACGGTACGGAAGCCGATGGAGAGGCCATCCACCGCTCGCCGCTCGATCAGCCGCTTCAGCGCATCGGCGCGCGGTACGCCCGC
>CAYPYV010000124.1:0-9733 GCA_964414845.1 uncultured Devosia sp.
CAGGGCAAGACAGCGCTGGTTACGGACGCGGGGTATAGGCGCGGCCGCTGTGCCAAGGCTGAAGCGGCGTGGCGGCTCGATAGTCATCACGCCCTAGATCAACGGAACGAGAACCTTCACCAGCGGCGGGGCGACTGCCTAAGCCACCAGAAAGGCTGGGCAGGTTGAACCCGCCCAGATGCTCTCGCTTGAACCGGCTCGGCACAACGTCCGAGTTGACGCCCTTGTCCGGGCGCGATCGCGTCCGAGGGTTCCGACAACATCGACGACAGTGCGGCTAAGCGTGTGCGTAATGCCGCACAATAGTCTCGGGGGAAGGTTCCGCTCACGGGAGGAAAGGCCGGCAAGGCTGACGATGTTGCCGACCTTGTCGCGTTCCTCGCATCAGATGCCGTCAGGCACATCACGGGCACCTCGATCTGGATCGACGGTGGCGAGTCGCTTCTCGTTTCGACTATTCGCTCGGAGCCATGTGCTCGAATTGCGCAGGCTGCCGAGCAGATTGCGACAGTTGGTGGCTCGCCTCCGCTCGCGCACGGGCATGGTCGCCCCCCGGTAGCCTCAGTGCGTCCACCAGTGCACGATACTCCTGGCGCGCGCTGAGATGCGACATCGACGGCAAGCCGCCCAGGAGATCCTCGTCCAGTGGATCGAACACCGTCATGCCGGTCGGAAACAGCGAACGAAAGATCACACGCTCGGCAATGCCGTCGGCGATGCGACATCCCAGCCGAACCGAGATCTTTTCCAGCGCCTGCTGGACCATCCGGGTGCTGCGTGACGGCAGCATGGATATGCGGTTGCGAACGACGACCCAATCTATCGTGCGCCCGTCAATCGAGAGACGCTCGGTGCGTGCCCGTTGCACCAGGCGCGCATAGTGGCTCATTTCCCGAGGATCCCCCGTTACCGGGTCGACATGCGCCATGACATCGAGGTCAATGACGGAATCGTTGAGGGGAGTGACGAGGGTGTCCGCCAGCGAGTGCGCGAGCCGCGTCAGATGGGTATCGAAGCCCGGCGTGTCGACGATGAGGAAATCCGCCGCGCCTTCGACCTCGATGATCGCCTGTCGGAACAGATCGAATTCAAGCCGCTGGTTCTCCTTGATGGAATCCGACTTGGGCAGCGGAAGGTGATAGTGGCTGGTGTGCGGCACTCTTACATCGCGCGACACAGCCCAGTTGCGACGGTTCCGCACATATTGCGTGAGCGTTTGCTGACGGCTGTCGCAATCGATCGTCGCAACGCGGAAGCCTTGGTACATCAGGTAGATGGCGAGGTGGAATGCAGTGGTCGACTTGCCCGACCCGCCCTTCTCATTGCCCGCTACGATGACGTGCGTGCCCTGCTTGCCCATGAATCGTCCCACTGCGCCTCAGCAGCGCATTTCCTACGGATGTCCAGCAATCGGTTCGCCCTCAAGAAGAATGTCTGCTCGACAGCTGACCTGCAAGGGGCCGTTCCAACAACTTGCAGCGACATAAGGGCTACCGCGCACCTTGCTCCACCGCGGCGGATTGATTCGCCGACGGTCCATTGGGGCGGCGATCGAAGCGAGCGTCCACTGCATTTGACAGGTCAACGCTAGATAAGGCCCAGCCGCGCCAGCTCTTCCGCCAGTTCCGCAGAGCCGCCGCCGGCGGCGCTATCACCATCGCCGAGGTCAGGCGGGGCATCCTTCGGGTCGAGATAACGCCACCCCTGGAATGGTCCCTTGGGCCTCGGAACGACGCGCACGAGATCAGGCGACATGATGATGTCGCAGCAGGCAAGCCCGTTTCCGTCGGTGGCCGGTGCGAGTCGCAGGATGCGCTGCCGCGCCCGCAATACACCGGAAATGACCCAATAGATGGAGCCCTGCCCTTCGATTTCCTCGCGGCGCTTCGGCATGGTGCGCGTGCGGTGGACATGGACGTTGTCGCCATAGTCGGCGCCCCACCAATGTGCCCGCTCCTCACGATAGCCCTCGAGCTCTTCGAGGGTCGCGACGCCGACGCAAAGCTTGATGATGTGCATCATGGCCGGGGATCAGGTTCTCCGGGCGTTGATGATATCAATCTCATCGTCCTCGACGATCCAGGTTTCCTTGCGTGCGTCGGCGAGCCAGAGCTGGAATGCCGGTAGCGCGTAGATGGCGTCGACATAGTCCTGCGCCATGTCGCTGACCGGCAGCTGATAGGTCCGGATGCGTGTTGCCACAGGCGCGAACATAGCGTCGGCGCCCGTGAACTTTCCGAACAGGTAGGGCCCGTCCGAGTTCGACAGCAGATCGCCCCAGAGCCGGTCGATCCGCTTGAGATCGCCTGCGACGAGGTCGAGGTCGACTTTCCCCGGGTGGGAGGCGCGCAGGTTCATTGGCGCATAGTTTCGCAGAGCCGAGAAGCCGGCATGCATTTCGGCCGCAGCCGAACGGGCCTTGGCGCGCTCGACGCGGTTGGACGGCCAAATGCCTTTCGCCGGATACTTGTCGTGCAGGTATTCGATGATGGCGATGGTTTCGGGCACGACGAGATCGCCATCAATCAATACAGGCACCTTGCCGCTCGGCGACTTCCTGCGAATTGTCTCGCGCCAGCCCTCGCCGCTGAGGAGCACCTGCTCTTCCTCGAAAGGGATCTCGAAATGCGCCAGCACCAGCCAGGGGCGCAGCGACCAGCTCGAATAGTTCTTGTTGCCGATGATGAGCTTCATTTCGAACTCCGGGTTCTCAAGGCGTCAGGTCGCGCGGCGGCACGAGGCCGTTGATCAGGCTGGCCGTGGTCACGGTGTTGGCGAGGAGGCATGCAATTGTCATCGGGCCGACGCCGCCCGGCACAGGCGTGATGGCACCGGCGCGTGTAGCGGCCGTTGCGAAATCAACGTCGCCTACAACGCGGGTCTTGCCCTCGCCCTTGTCCGGCGCGGGGACGCGGTTGATGCCAACGTCGATGACGGTAGCCCCCGGCTTGATCCACTCGCCCTTGATCATCAAGGGACGGCCAACGGCGGCGACAACAATATCGGCGCCGCGTACGACCGCATCGAGGTCGCGAGTGCGGGAGTGAGCGACAGTGACCGTGCAATTCTCGCGCAGCAACAACTGCGCCATCGGCTTCCCGACGAGGTTCGAGCGGCCGATGATCACGGCATTGAGGCCTGCAAGATCGCCCAGAGCATCGCGGAGCAACATCAGGCAACCGAGGGGGGTGCAGCTCACCGGCCCTGGCAGACCAATCTGAAGCTTGCCGACACTGGCCGGCGTGAAGCAGTCGACGTCCTTGTCGGGTGAGATCGTGGCGATGATCTTGTTCGGGTCGATCTGCTTCGGTACCGGCAGTTGCACCAGAATGCCGTGAATGGCCGGATCAGCGTTGAGCCTTTCGACCAGCGCAAGCACTTCAGCCTCAGAAGTATCCTCGGGCAACTCATACTTCTCGGAATGCATGCCAACTTCGACGGTCTGCTTGGCCTTCTGCGAGACGTAGATCTGGCTGCCGGGATCGTGTCCGACGATCACCACCGCAAGGCCCGGCGTGATGCCATGCTCGGCCTTGAGGCGCGCGACATGGCCGGCAATACGGCCGCGCAGGCCCTCGGCGAAAGCTTTGCCGTCGATCAGTCTTGCGGTCATCAGCGCCTCCGTGGTTGCGAGCGCGGTATGGAGCAGAACCTCAGCATTGGCAACCTACCAGGCGCTGCGCACGGGGATGCCAGCGGCGTCGAGCCGCTGCCTGAGTGTCCGGGCGATCTCGACAGCTTCCGGGGTATCGCCATGGATGCACAAAGAGCGCGCCTCGGAGACAAACACGGTGCCGTCGATCGCGACGATCTCGCCCGCCTCCGCAAGCCGGATGGCCCGTTCGGCGATCTCGCCAGCATCATGCAGCACGGCGCCAGGTTCTGAGCGCGGAACAAGCAGACCGTTGGGCAGATAGGCACGATCGGCATAGGCCTCGCGGATTAGCGGGAACCCGAGGCCCTCAGCCACCTCGACCTGCGCGCTGTTGTCGATGGCGAGGATGCCGAGATCCGACTTGAGGCCGGAGACAGCGGCAAAGGACACGGCCGCAATCGCCGGCTCCTCGGCGGCCATGTTGGCCAGGGCGCCATGGAGCTTGACGTAGCGCACATCAGCGCCGACTTCGCTGGCGATTTCCAGCAGCGCCGCGACCTGCTCGCGGACCTGGCGATCGAGTTCATCGGGTGGGAGAACGAGGCGCCGGCGGCCGAAATGCTCGCGGTCGGCAAAGCCCGGATGCGCGCCAATGCTGACGCCGCGCGCATGGGCCTGAATGAGAGCCGCGCGCATCGACTGCGTATCGCCAGCGTGGCCACCGCAGGCGATGCTGGCCGAGGTGACGAGTTCGAGCAGCGCGGCATCGGCACCCATGCCCTCCCCCAGATCGGCATTGAGGTCGAGGAAGTTCATACGATGATGCTCCTGCGGATGGTCTGGGCGCGCTCGACGGAGACGGGCTCGAACCGCACCTGTGTGCCGGGACGGAGCTGCGCGAAACGGTCGAAATCGGCGCCGATGATGGAAGCAACCCGCGGATAGCCGCCGGTCGGCTGGTGATCGACCATCAGCACCACGGGCGTTCCATCGCCGAGGATCTGGATATCGCCAGGCAAGACAGGATCGGAAATGAGCGAACGCAGGAGGAAATCGCGGAACAGCCCGGTCGGGTCTTCCAGCCGGACTCCCATCCGGTCGAGCTTGTCGGTGATGACGAAGGGCCGCTCGATGAAACCCTGCCGGACGAAATCCGGGATCATGTCGGCATGGAGGCCCCAGGTGATACGGATTGGCCCGGTCTCGACCGGCATCGCGGACAGGTTCCGCGACTCGACGCGAAGCCGCGGGTTGACGATGGTCAACTCGTCGGCCGGGCGCAGTGACCGCCCCTCCATGCCGCCGAAGCCGGCAATGGTGTTGGTAGCGTAGCTGTCGAGCACCTCGGGCAGGTCGAAATCGCCGGCAAAGCGCAGATAGCCGTAATTGCCCGTCGGTCCAGGCGTGATCTCGAGGAAATCCTTGTGCTTCAACGCAGCGCGAAAAGGCCAGGACTTCCGGCGTCCGTTGATGGCGACGCCGAAATGCCCCCCGTCGCCCGCGACGACAAACCGGCCATAATCGACCTCGAAGCTCAACCCATTGCGGCTGAATTCAATGCCCGCCCTGCCCGGCGCGCCCAGCCAGAACCCCGCCCGCTCGAAGCTGCCGCGATCCATCGGGCCAGACGCACCGATACCGTGGGAAAGCCAACCGGGGCGGCCAGCATCCTGGATGGTCGTGAGCGGGCCGGCACGGAGGATGCGGATGCGCGCATAGTCCATCAGGCCACCTCGAAGCGGATCTTGTCTCCCGCCTTGAGTGTGGTGGGAGGCGTTGCGGCCAGATCGAGGTTACGGAGCGAGGTGTGTCCGATGACGTGCCAGCCGGTCGGGATCGGCGTCGAGGTGATGGCGGTCTGCCCGGCCGCGAACAGCACGGTACCCGCCGGAACCTGGCGACGCACAATGTCGCGGCGCGGCACGGTCAACGCCTCGGAATGGAAGCCGCAATAGACGAAGCCCGGCGCAAACCCGGTGGCGAGCACGGTGAGTTCGGTCTCGTTGTGACGGCGGATGAAGTCCTGGGGCGAAATCTTAAGATGAACGGCCAGTTCCGCGATGTCCTCACCATCGAAGATTGTGGCGGCCACATGTGTGATTGTGGCGGTTTGTTCAGGCTGTGGCGCACTCAGCAGCAAGCGGATTTCCCCCATGAGATTGGCAAGGGAGATTGTACTCCAGCTGTAGCGCACGAGGACAGAAACGAGGCTCGGAACCACTTCGAGCACCCCCGTTGGCGGCGCGGAGGCAAGCTGGCGCGCAAAGGCAACCGCCGCACGGTTGGCGGCCGGATCGAGGCTGGCGCCGAAGCGGACGAGCAAGGCGCTGTCGCCGAGAGGCTGCAGCAGCGGCAGTTCGGGCCTTGGCGTGCGAGGAAGCATGGGCGCACTGAGCCCCAAGCCGGAGCTTTTGGCAACCTTTCGAGTGACTTATCCGCGCCTCGGCGCTATGCCAACGCCATGCCGATACAGGGAACAGACATCGTCGTCGAAGGCCATGCCATCATCTCGGAAGACGGGATGATCGCGGCTGCAGACGGCATCATGCCCGATGGGCTAAGGGTCGATGCCGACTGGACATTCTTCCAGGCGGCGCTCGACCGCGCGGCCCTGGTGGTGCTCGGCCGCAAGGGCCATGCCAACCATCCGAATCCCGGCAGGCGTCGCCTGGTGCTGACCCGTTCGGTAGTGCGGCTCGAAACCGACCAGAGCGACCCGCTCGCCGCGCTGTGGAACCCTGCCGGCGCAGAAATCGGCGAAGTGCTGCAGGAACTTGGCATAACGAGCGGCACGCTGGCGATCACCGGCGGAACCGGCACGTTCGACCTGTTCGAGCCGCATTATGACAGGTTCGTGCTGTCTGAAGTGCGGCGCCTGTCGCTGCCTGACGGTGTTCCCTGCTTCGCCAAGGGGCATCCGCGCTTCGTACTGCCCGGCGCAAGCCTCTCGCCCAAGGACATGGACGTGATTGCGCCCGGCGTGGTGCAGACGACGTGGGTGCGCGGACCGCGACTGGGGCAAATCACCTGCGGTTGAAGCGGGCCCTGCCCGATTCTGGACACCGGACCGCCGCGCGGATGAATGCAACCTGACCCAATAGCAGCCAACGGCGCGTTGCGGCGGCGGCACTGGTGACACATTGGCCAGGAGCCGGGGCCATGTGACCGGGATACCGCCGCCAGACAGGCGATCGAGACCACTCAGATGTGACGCAAGGAGCGGCCGCGCCACCCGATCACGAGGCGCTGTTCAGCCGTGTGGAGATCCGGTTGAACAGGTCGGACAGCGAACCGCCGAGCGTGGTTGCCGCGGCGATTATGCCCACGGCAATAAGGGCGGCAATCAGCCCGTATTCGATGGCAGTTGCGCCACCCTCGTCACGAATGAATTTCTGAATCAATTAGCTCACCTTCGACTATGCGCACCACTCAACATCCGATGCTCAGGATTCACGCTAGACGAAGAATCCTATTGAATCGATAATTGTTGATCACAATTGATTTGCTCCGGATCATTACATATTCGCTCATTAAAGAATCTCCACTTCAGATATTTCGACAAAATACCCCTCGCTCGACTGCACAAACAGAATGAGTCGCGCTGCGAACGATATCTTTCCATGCATTGGCGTTGCCACGGCGCTCGTCTTCACGTGCAACCAAGCAACGCAGCGCAAATAGTGTGAGCGATCGACGGCCCACCGGGACGCGGAAACTTCGAGCGGTCTGGTGTCGCGGAAGCACTAGCCGCCAGCTTCGCCTGACGCGGGCCTCCGCTGGCTTCACGAGGCGCTGTTCAGCCGCGTGGAGATCCGGTTGAACAGGTCGGACAGCGAGCCGCCGAGCGTGGTCGCCGCGGCGATTATGCCCACGGCAATCAGTGCGGCAATCAGCCCGTATTCGATGGCGGTGGCGCCGTCTTCGTCTTTCAGGAAACGCACAAGAGCCGTCATGGAAAAATCCCCCCTCTGAGCGCCCAAGCCTCCTTGAGGCCACTACTGGTGTAGGACGATTTCCAAAGCAATCGCTTAAGCCTCAGATGCCGATTTCTGCTCAGAGGAACGATTGAATTTGGTACTTTATCTATGTTTCCGGTGCATCAATTCGCTGTCGGAGCTGCGTTGCGCCACCACAATACAAGTGTCACGCAGTGTACCGCCGCGATCGCCAGGTTACTGATCACCACAGGATTGGCCAGCGTTCCCACGGTGAGCGGTGTGGTCACCTTGTAGAGGACCTGCAGGACGAGCATTGCCGCTGCCATGTCTGCCCAACGTGGCGAGGGCGCAAAGGCGTTGAGCGCAACAAGGGCCACAGATCCAACGAGGATGGAAAGATAGATGGCGAGCAGGATGCCGCGAGCGGGCGTCAATGGCCCAAAGGCCGAAGCCACGAACGAGGCATCAAGTACCAGGATGGCCGTCACCGGCACCAGCACGACTATGTTGAGCAGAAGCGAAACGAACATCATTGCCGGAACCCCTTGTGGCTGCCTGACGGCGGAACGTGGCGGTTCTCAATGCGGATCATCGTAAGCTGACGCGGCTGGTCGGGCTCCGGGCACTCGTGGCGAGGTCAAGGCAAACGAAAAGGCCGCCCTTTGGGGCGGCCTTCGCATTCAATGCAGCGGATGACGATCCGAAGCCTTCACCCGATTAGTGGTGATGCTCCTCGGGGACCTCGTCCTCGTCGGCCGCGATGATCTTGGTCAGCTCGGCGCGGGTCATGGTCTTTTCGGTCTGCTTGGCGATGCTCGCCACGTAGTCGACGACCTTGTTCTCGAACACCGGAGCGCGCAGGCCGGCCAGGGCCTGCGGGTTCTTGCGGTAGTATTCGAAGACCTGCTGTTCCTGGCCCGGGAAGCGACGCACTTCGGCGAGCAGTGCCTGCTGGTGCTCTTCTTCCGAGACCTCGACCTTGTTGACATTGCCGATTTCGGCAACCACCAGCCCGAGGCGCACGCGGCGCTCGGCGATCTTGCGGTACTGTTCCTTGGCGGCTTCCTCGGTGGTGCCCTCGTCTTCGAAGGACCGGCCGTGATGCTCGACCTCGTGCACGACGCGCTGCCAGATGGTGTCGAACTCGGCCTCGACCAACTGCTGCGGCACATCGAACTTGTGGCCATCGTCGAGCGCATCGAGAATCTGCCGCTTGATGGCCTGACGGCTCATCTGGTCATGCGCGGTCGACATCTGGCTGCGCACGGCTTCGCGAAGAGCCGCAACGTCGTCGAGACCGAGGGTCTTGGCGAACTCGTCATTCAGCTCGCCAGCCTTGGGGCCATCGGCATGCAGGATGGTCACTTCGAAATCGGCGGCCTTGCCGGCCAGATCGGCCTGCTGGTAGTCGGCCGGGAACGTGACCTTCACGGTCTTGGTCTCGCCCTTCTTCATGCCCACGAGCTGCTCTTCGAAGCCCGGGATGAATTCGCCAGAACCGACAACGAGGTGAGCATGGTCGGCCGTGCCGCCCGGGAAGGCGACGCCGTCGATGGTGCCCTTGAAGCTGAGGCCGAGGCGATCGCCGTTTTCGACGACGGCGCCGTCACCCTTGTCCTCGTAGCCGCGCTGCTGCGCGAACACACGCTGGACTTCCTTTTCCACATCGGCGTCGGAAATCTCGACGATGGGCTTGTCGATGGCGATGGTGGAGAAGTCCATCAGCGCGACCGGCGGCAGAACTTCGTAGCTCACTTCGAAGTTCAGGTCGGCCTTGCCGTCGAGAACGTCGTTGATGGTCGCCTGGTCTTCCGGAAGGTCGACCTTGGGCTGGGTGGCTGCACGCTCGGAACGCTCGTCGAGCGCCTTGCCGACGGTGGCATTGATGGCGTCGCTCATCACTTCCGACATGGCGGAACGGCCATAGACCTTCTTGAGATAGGTCATCGGCACCTTGCCGGGGCGGAAGCCCTTGATGTTGGCCTGGCCCTTGATCTCCTCGAGCCGCACGTCCAGCCGCTCGTTGAGATCGTTGGCAGGGATCACGAGGGAGAGTTTGCGCTTGAGGCCCTCGTTGAGGGTTTCTGTGACCTGCATTGGGTTTCCCGTTATCTCAACAATCTGTTTGGCCTTTGGCTTGGCAGCCTGGTGCGGGTGAGAGGGCTCGAACCTCCACGCCTTGCGGCGCTGGAACCTAAAT
>CAYPYV010000125.1:0-9657 GCA_964414845.1 uncultured Devosia sp.
TGGCAACGACCCGTGAAGGTCTCGTTGGGGCTGCTTCCTTCCGGACCTGACCCGGTTGGCGAGGAACACGTCCGCGCCAACCTCCCGCGCCCTATATGGCGAAGCGGGGGGGCTTTGGCAAGGCCCGCCCCCGTTAGGCTTAATGGATGAAATGACCCGCCATGGGGGTGCAACCTGGGGGCCGCATCGTTCATTTAGCCCTCGAACGAGGTGCGGGACCAAAGCCATGATCGAACGAGGCAGCGTCCAGGAGGCGGAGGCCAGGAGCCATGTCCGCCTGATGGAAGGCATGACGAAGGTATGGAACGAGGAAGCCGACCGGCTGCGCCGCGCGACCCGCGCGAATGGCGGCGGGCTCGCTGCACTGCGCGATGCCGAGACGCTGCAAGGCCGGCTCGACCATGCGCTCGATCTCACCGACAGGCTGATGCTCGATATCGCCCCCGGCCACGAGCTGATGATGGACCTGCTGCATCTTTCGGTGGCGCTCGGGGCGCTTCGGGATTCGGTCTACAACTCGACCGAGCGCCTGAGCGACATGGCAAGCCATGCGCGCGAGATTGCCGGGCTCGAGATTCTCGTCGATGCGGTGAAGGCGAGTTCGGCGCGGGTTCAATAGGCTTGCCGTTTCCTCGTGCTTCGTGGTTCGACGAGCTCACCATGAGGAGGCTCAGCATGAGGAAACTGGATCGCGTCGCCTCTCAGGCGATGCCCTTCCAGACCTCGAGTTCCTCGAGCGTCTGGCCGGCCTTGGCGATGACGAAATCATAGATGTCGTTGGCCGAAACAATGACGCCATAATAGGCGTAGCGCTCGCGGGCCTCGTGCTTCAGCTTCAGGATCAGGTCGCGGTCGGCGAGGCTGAGATCCGCCCGCAGGTTTGCGTCGCGGGCCTGCCGCACGGCATGGTCGAAGGGCTCCCAGGCCCAGATATCCACCTTCCACGGGTTGCCGGCGAAATCGGCCAGGGTGAAGCTCCAGTAGAGCCCTGCGCCAGTGGTGTTCGGCGTCAGATAGCCATTGTGGAACAGGGCGCTCTCGAGCGTGAGGCCCTTGGCATCGAGCGTTTCGGCCAGCTTCGCCGCCAGCCGCAGCCAATCGCCCCGACGCTCGTATTCGCAGGCAACATGGAGATCGAGCTGGCGCCAGACCATCAGGTCATAGCCAGCGCTGCCGGTTACGGTCGGGCTGCCAAAACTTGCCTCGAGCAGGGCCAGCAACCCGCTTTCAACGAGCAGGGTCCGCGCCTCGTCCTGCAAGTCACTCGCGAGCCGGGCCCGTTCCTGCGCGGCCTCGTCACCAGCCATCCGCAAACTCCGCTGGTGCCCGGGGGAGCGCATCGCGCCGCCCGGGGCAGTATCGAACAGAAGGCCGGATCGGCAGCGCAGACGGCGCCGCCATCCTGCCTTCGCAGGTAACAAAAAGCCCGGCGCCATGGCCGGGCTCCTTTCAGGCTGGGCTGCGGAGCCCCACAGCTTGGGTTGGCCCCGCAAGTCGCCCAGTGCTTATTCGGCCTTCGTTTCCGAAGCGGCGGCAGCAGCAGCTGCGGCGGCGGCCTCCTCGGCCTCCTTCTTAGCCACTTCGGCAGCCAGAGCCTCGGCGGCGGCGATCTTCTCGGCCTCGCGTGCGGCCTTGGCCTGCGCAGCGGCTTCGCGCTCGCCGGCTTCGATCTTCTTGGTGCGGGCGCCCTGGTTCTCGAAAATACGGGCGGCCTTGCCGCGACGATCGCGCAGGTAATAGAGCTTGGCGCGGCGGACCTTACCGCGCTTCACAACTTCGATCTTGTCGATATTGGGCGAGAGCACGGGGAAGACGCGCTCGACACCTTCGCCATAGGAAATCTTGCGAACGGTGAAGCTTTCCATGAGGCCGGTGCCGGTGCGGGCGATCACGACGCCCTCATAGGCCTGCAGGCGTTCCTTGTCGCCTTCGCGGATCTTCACCCACACCTTGACGGTATCACCATGGGTGAAATCGGGAATGGCGCGCTTGGCAACGAGAGCATCGTACTGCTCTTTTTCGATCTCTGCGATCACATTGGTCATTTGTCGGTTCCGTCCGGAATCTTTTCACAGGGGCGTTTTGCCAGCGTTTCGGCGGGCCGCCCGGTCTTGGTTGCACGGATGCTTATTTGTCGGTCGCTGTCCCGAACCGGAAAAGTCAGCAACTTTTCCTGGGAACGCTCCGCATCGATTATTGGCCCGGCCCGAGGGTCAAGCGAGCGGGGCTATAGAGGAAGAAAGCCCGCGAGTCTAGTCGCGGGATGAGGGAACACTGCACGAGCGGCACCCCTCACCCAGCGCTATGCGCCCCACGCCATTCGGGCATAGGCCTTATGGCCTTCTCGGGGCGATTGCTCCACTGGAGCAATCGCTGATCCCTCGAAGTCTCCCGCAGGCGGGAGAGCGAATCCCGACTGCCGAGTTCAGAGCCAACCGGCGAGAACGCCAAGGCCGCCCACGGCGAAAGCCGCGCCCGCGATGCGGGCAAGCGGCTTGCCGAAGCGCCGGGTGAGCGTCGCGGCACCGAAGGTGGCGGCGATACCGGCGGCATGCAGCAGCACGGTCGAGGCAATGAAGCCGGCGGCATAGTCGAGCCCGAGTGCCGAAGCCGGCATTTCGGTGCCGTGCGCATGGCCGTGGAAGACGGCAAAAGCGCCGACCAGCGCCATGGCAGCGGCAACCGGCATGGGCTTGCCCCACGCGGCGGCGGCGCCGATCACCACGCTCGACAGCGCGATGCCCAGTTCGACGAAGGGCAGGTCGACATGGGCGGCGCCCATCAGGAAGCCAGCGCCCATCATGGCGACAAAGGCGGCCGGTACGAGCAGCAGCGCGCGGCCCCCGAGCACGAAGGCGAAGACGCCCACGGCGACCATGGCGAGCACGTGATCGAGCCCGCCGATGGGATGCATGAAGCCCGACACGAAGCCGACGGCTTCGGCATGGCCGGGATGGGCGAAGGCTGCCGTCGGCAGCAGCGTGAGCAGAAGGGCCAGGATGGCGCGCATGAAATCTCTCCAGGCGGGACCCACCGTCCCGCATCGCGTTGACGTCGTGACGGCCGGTCTCCTGGCTCCGGACCTTGTCTCCCCCGCCTTCCCAGTCGCAAACCAGTGGCGCCTTGAGGGAGCATTCGATCCGATACAGTCGCGGGGGCGGCGCCAATTGCCCCCGCACCGGGGCCCGGCTTCCCGTTTCACGCGGGGGGTCAGCCCCGCGCACCGTCAATGCCGAGTCATGTCATCCATGCTGACCAAGATCAACGGGGAAAGTGGCAGCCTGCGGAGAGAGCACTCAGGACGTGTGGGTGCGGGAGGGCGTACCCTCCCGCGAAGCGGATCAGGCCTCGGCGCCCTTGAACAGGCGCGGCGTGAACCAGCGGCGTGGTGCATCGCCCAGCGACTTGGCAATCCCCAGTACCGCAAGGTCGACCAGCGGCTCGACCAGGACGACCAGCATATAGGCACCCGAGAAGCTGGCGATATGGGCGAGGTTTTCGGCACTGAAGCCGCTGCCATAGAGCGACCAGAAGCCGACCCAAACGACGATGCCGCCCTGGTAGGCGGTGGAAAGCGCAAAGGCCTGGCGGTAGCTCACATCCTTGTAGGCGGTGTCCGGGCGGATGATGCGACCGGCGAGCTTGCTCATGAGATAGAGCGGCACGAGCAGCGTGGTGATGTTCATGCCGAATTGCGGCAGGTCGAACGGCGCAAAGAACAGGCCCTGGATCAGGAGCCCGAGCGTGAGCCCGATCGCGGCCGGGCCGGCCCCGAAGATGAGGAAGAGCGTCGAGCCCAGGATCAGGTGCACTTCCGACACGCCGACAGGGTGGTGCGGCAGGATCTGGAAGAACGAGAAGACGAGAGCCGTGGCCGCGGCGGAGCGGTAAAGCACCGGCAGGGCCTGGTCCTTGCCGATGGACTGGATGAGCATCCTGGCCGCGAGGCCGAAGGACAGGACGGCGGTGCCGTAGCTCAGAATCAGCTTGGCGCCCGTGACGACGCCGGGAGAGATATGCATGGAGAACTCCTCATCGCACCCACCGTGCGACTATTGCAGGGTGCCGCGGGGCGGGTATCGCCGTCGCGGGTGAGGGCAGGTCTCCTGGCTCGCGGGTCTCGCGCCGCCGCCTTCCCAGGCCCGGGGCCCAGTGGCGATTGGCAGCGCATACCGCCTACAGTTGCGGGGGCAGCCACGGGTTCGGCCCCTGATGGGTAATCCTCACCGTGTTCCCTTTTCATCCGCCTAGCCGTCAGCATCGGCGGAACCTTCACGATTCCGACATTAGCGCGAGCGCGATGAGTCCCGCAATCGGGGAGTGGGGTGAGCTTGACCCCGATCAAGGTCGTCATTGCCGTTTTGCCGCATGACACTCGCCATATCGATGCGCTAGACAGCGCGCGATCACGAGGCGGGCGACAATGCTCAGGGCGAAGGACATGGTGGTGGAAGTGGCGCGCGCGCTCGGCGTGCTGGCCATCGTCTTCCTCTCCTTCGTGCACCAGCCCATGCCGGCATCGGCGCACCAGATCGACCTCGATGCGCCGATTCTGACGGCAGAAATGGACCTCTCGTTCTGTGGCGACATGCCGATGGACGGGGGCGGCAAGGCGCATGCGCCCTGCCATGCCTGCCGCGTGCTGGGTGCGGTGCTGCCGCCGGCCGAGGGTGGATGGCTCGGGCTCAGGAAGCCCGTTCGAATCATCGACCTTGCCGTGCTGCTGGTCGCGCCGGATGTGCCGCGGCCGACAAAGCCCGAAGCGCGTGGTCCGCCTCTTCTCGCCTGATCCAACAGAACCAGATTTCCGGATCCATGCCGCGGACGGCTCGAATGCGCGCGGCGAGACGAGACTCATGAACATGAAGACGCTGATTTCCACCGCGACCGCATTTGCCTTCGCAATCCTGCCCGGCCTTGCCTTCGGGCATGCCGCGCTGAGCCCCTCCGAGGCCGTCAATGGGACGACCGTGAAGGTGGCGATCACCATTCCGCATGGCTGCGACGGCGCGGCCACAGACACGGTGATTGTCAAGCTGCCCGAGGGGTTCGTTTCGGCCAAGCCGCAAGTGAAGGCGGGCTGGACGCTCGAGATCACCAGGGCCGACTACCAGAAGGCGTACGAAGTTCACGGCTCGGACGTGACTTCGGGCGCGACCGAAGTGAAGTGGTCGGGTGGCTCTGTGCCGGACGATGCGTTCGACGAGTTCGTCATCCGCGGCTCGGTTCAGGGCCTCGAGGCGGGCGGCATCCTGCCCTTCCGGGTGACGCAAATGTGCGGCACGGCTTCGGTCAGCTGGGACCAGATCGCGACAGATGGACAGGATCCGCACAGCCTCGAATATCCGGCGCCCGTGCTGAAGGTGACCGTGGCGGAGGCAGCCGGTGGGCATGGCCATGACCATGCCCATGGTGCGATGACGATGGGGGGCATGGACCACTCAGCCATGGCAGCGCCCGCCGAGGCCGGGGCACCGGTCGTGCTCGGAGACCTGACGATCTCCGGCGGCTTCGCGCGCGCCACGCTGCCCAATGCCCCGGTAGGCGGCGGCTTCTTCAGCATCGCAAATGCCGGCGGCAGCGACGACCGGCTGGTTTCGGTGACGAGCCCTGCCGCAGAACAGGTGCAGATCCATGAAATGAAGATGGATGGCGATGTGATGAAGATGGCGGAACTGCCCGGCGGACTTGCCATTCCGGCGGGGCAGACGGTGACGCTGGCACCGGGCGGATTGCACCTGATGTTCATGAAGCTCAAGGTGCCGTTCGTCGAAGGCGAGAGCGTGCCGGTGACCCTGACGTTCGAGAAGGCCGGAACGGTCGAGGTGCAGCTTGCGGTTGGCGGCAAGGCGGCCAAGGCTCCGGCTCACCAGCATTAAGGAGAACAAGATGGCTTCGAATGTGGCGCTGAGGCGCTTTCGACTGATCCTCTGGGTGCTGGTGGCGATCGCCGCCATCGGCGCCACGATCATTTTCCTGACGGTGCCGCCCCGGAGCACATCGACCATCGGGCAGGGGAGCTACACGCTCACCGACCAGAATGGCGCAACGGTGACGGAGGCGGCATTCAAGGGCCATCCGTCGCTGCTGTTCTTCGGCTTCACACATTGCCCGGATGTGTGTCCGACCACGCTGGCCGAAATGTCGGCGTGGTTCGATGCGCTCGGACCCGATGCCAAGGACCTCAAGGCCTATTTCATCACCGTGGACCCCGAACGCGATACGCCGCAGGTGCTGAAGGACTATGTCAGCTGGGTGGGACCGCGGCTCCTGGCGCTCGGTGGCGATCCTGCCGAGGTGGCCAAGGCCATCAAGTCCTGGGGCGTGGTGGCCGAAAAGGTGCCGGGGACCGGGCCCGACGACTACACGATGAACCACACGGCGTCGGTGTTTCTCGTCGACAAGGATGGCCGCTTCCAGTCGACCATCGCCTACCAGGAAGACAGCAAGACCGCCGTCGCGAAGATCAGGCGGCTGCTGGGGAGCTGACGGGGGCGGGGGGCGTCAAGCGACACGGCTGTCTGTCAGCGATCGTCCGGACAATGCCGAGAGGCATAGTGAAGTAGATACTGAGCCTTGGCGCAAGGTGCACCCCTCACCCGGCGCTCCGCGCCACCCTCTCCCTCG
Source organism: uncultured Devosia sp. (assembly GCA_964414845.1). Lineage (GTDB taxonomy): Bacteria > Pseudomonadota > Alphaproteobacteria > Rhizobiales > Devosiaceae > Devosia_A. Next base: position 6,628 of record CAYPYV010000125.1, read on the forward strand.
CGAGGGAGAGGGAATCCCGACTGAGGCACCGGCTGCCCCTGCGGCGCGCTACTTCAGCAGGTCCGGGCGGCGGAGGCGGGTGAGGGCCTCGCTTTCGGCGCGGCGCCATTTCTCGACGCGGCCATGGTCGCCGGAGGTGAGGACGGCGGGGATGTCGCGGCCTTCGAAGACCTGCGGACGGGTATATTGCGGATATTCGAGGAGGCCGTTCTCGAAGCTGTCCTGTTCGTGGCTTTCCTTCGCGCCGAGGACACCGGGAATAAGTCGCACGACTGCTTCGAGCAGCACCATGGCGGCCACCTCGCCGCCCGCCAGCACGTAGTCGCCGATAGAGACTTCCTCGAGATTGCGCGCCTCGATGACGCGCTGGTCGACGCCCTCGAAGCGGCCGCAGACGATGACGGCGCCCGGGCCTTCGGCGAGCTGGTGCACGCGCTTCTGAGTGAGGGGAGTGCCGCGCGGGCTCATCAGCAGGCGCGGGCGTTGATCGTCGGGTGGAGAAATGCTGTCGATGGCGCGCGCGAGGATATCGGGCTTCAGCACGAGGCCGGCGCCGCCGCCTGAGGGCGTATCGTCGACGGTGCGGTGGCGATCGGTGGCGAAGTCGCGCAGCTGCGTCGTCCGGAGCGACCAGAGCCCGTCAGCGAGCCCACGGCCGATGACCGAGGCGCCGAGCGGGCCGGGGAAGAGCTCGGGGAACAGCGTGACGATATCGGCCGAGAAGCTCAATCGGGCTCCTCTTCACCGATCTCCGTCTCGATGGGCGGCTCGATGACGAGATAGCCCTCGCGCACATGCACATGCGGCACGACGGCCTTGGTGAAGGGATAGAGGAAAGTGTCGCCGGAGAGCGGGTTGCGCACTTCGATGAGGTCACTCGCACCGAAATTGGGGACCGCGGTGACCTTGCCGATCTCGGTGCCGTCGGCGAGCCGCGCCGTGAGGCCGATCAGGTCGGCGTGGTAGAAATCGTCTTCGTCGTCGGTTTCGGGCAGAAGGTCGCGGTCGACATAGAGCTCGACGCCGTTGAGGCGCTCGGCGGCGTTGCGATCGGTGATGCCGTCGAGCCGGGCGACGAGGATGTTTGTGGTGGTGCGGGCCGCTACGATCCTGACCGTAAGGCCGGGCTTGTTGGTGGCGAGCGGGCCGTAGGAGGCGAGGGCCAGCGGGTCTTCTGTGAAAGACTGGATGCGCACTTCGCCGCGTATGCCATGGGCGGCGCCGATGCGGCCCATCAGCAGGCGGCGGGGTTTTTCGGTATCGGCCATCGCGAAGCCTCGTGCTCTCATGCGAAAAGGCCCCGGCAGCGGTGTGCCGAGGCCAACATCATGGGCTGCCGCCTCAGTGAGGCAGCAGGGCCGGATTACTCGGCGGCGGCTTCGGCCTTGTCGGCCTCGCGCTTGGCGCGCTCCTCGGCGCGTTCCTTGGCCTTCTGGCCCGGAACGGCGCGTTCCGGGTTGTTGCGGGGCGCGCGGGTGCGGAGGCCGGCTGCGTCGAGGAAGCGGGCGACGCGGTCGGTGGGCTGGGCGCCAACGCCGAGCCAGTAGGTGGCGCGCTCGGCGACGAGCTTCACGCGGGCGGTCTTGTCGGCCAGCACCGGATCATAGGTGCCGATCTTCTCGATGAAGCGGCCGTCGCGCGGCGAGCGGGCGTCGGAGACGACGACGTGGTAGTAGGGGCGCTTCTTGGTGCCGGCGCGGGCGAGGCGGAGCTTCAGGGACATCTTGATTCCTTGGTCGATGAGCTGAGGTTGAAGGGGTGTAAGGGTTACTTCTTCTTCGGCACGAAGCCGCCGCCGAGACCGGGCAGGCCCGGGAAGCGCGGCGCGGCGCCGAGGCCGGGCAACCCGCCCGGCTGGGATTTGAGGAACTGCCCGACATCCTTGGGCAGCTTGTCGGCGAGGTTCTGTGCGGGAGCGGCGGGGCCGGCGCCGGCGCCGGGAATGGAAGCGGGGTCGATGCCCATCTGCCGGGCGATGCGCTCGATCTCGCGCGGATCCATCTTCGCAGGATCGATATCGCCCAGGCCGGGGATCTTGCCACCCATCTGGCCGCCGAACATGCCGGCGAGCGCGCCCATGCCGCCCTTCGAAACCTTCTTCATCATGTCCGCCATCTGGCGGTGCTGCTTCATCAGCTTGTTGACGTCCTCGACGCGGGTGCCCGATCCCGCCGCGATGCGGATGCGGCGCTTGGCGTTCAGGAGATCCGGATTGGCGCGCTCGGCCTTGGTCATCGAGTTGATGATGGCGATCTGACGATCGAAGACCTTTTCGTCAACGTTGGCGCCGGCGAGGGCCTTCTTCATCTGGCCCATGCTGGGCATGAGGTTCATGAGCGAGCCCATGCCGCCCATCTTCTTCATCTGCAGGAGCTGGGCGCGCAGATCCTCGAGGTCGAAGACGCCCTTCTTGAGCTTCTTCGCCATCTTCGCCGCGTCTTCGGCGGTGACATTCTGCGCAGCCTTCTCGACGAGCGAGACGATGTCGCCCATGCCGAGGATGCGGTCTGCGATGCGCGAGGGATGGAAATCCTCGAGGGCATCCATCTTTTCGCCGGTGGCGAGCAGCTTGATGGGCTTGCCGGTTGCGGCGCGCATGGAGAGCGCGGCACCGCCGCGGCCATCGCCATCGACGCGGGTGAGGACGATGCCGGTGATATCGACGCGGCTATCGAAGGAGCGCGCGAGATTCACCGCGTCCTGGCCGGTGAGCGCGTCGGCGACGAGCAGGATTTCGTGCGGGTTGGTGACGGCCTTGATCTCGGCCGTCTCGGCCATCAGCTCTTCGTCGATATGGGTGCGGCCGGCCGTATCGAGGAAGAGCACGTCGTAGCCACCGAGGCGGCCCTCGGTGAGGGCGCGGCGCGCGATCTCGACCGGGGTCTGGGTGGCGATGATGGGGAGCGTATCGACGCCGATCTGCTCGCCCAGCACACGCAGCTGCTCCATGGCGGCCGGGCGACGGGTATCGAGCGAGGCAAGCAGGACCTTCTTGCCCTGCTTTTCCTTGAGCCGCTTGGCGATCTTGGC
>CAYPYV010000126.1:0-9620 GCA_964414845.1 uncultured Devosia sp.
CGCGCTTCGAGTTCGGCCCAGGCCTGCCGCTTGCGGTAGATGGTCGAGGGGCTGAGTTCGAGCGCCTGTGCTGCGAGTGCGATATTGCCATTGCAGCGCGTGATGGCGTCTTCGATGATCCGCTGTTCCTGCCGCCACATCGGCAGGATCATGCCCGTGCCGGCCACGAGTGCCGCGCTGCCGGCCCCGTCATGGTCGTGGGCGTCGAGCAGATCTGCTCCGATTTCGCCGCCCTTGTGCATCACCACGAGCCTGCGCACCAGGGTCTGTAACTGTCGGACATTGCCCGGCCAGTCGCGGAGTGCGAGGCGCGCACGCGCCTCGGGCGCAAAGCCCACGAAGCTCTTTTGTTCCTCGGCCGCATGCCGGGCAAGGAAATGCTCGGCCAGCAGCACGGCATCACCGGTCCGCTGCCGCAATGGCGGAAGATTGAGCGGCAGGACGTGCAGCCGGTAGAACAGGTCCTCGCGCAGCCGCCGCTCGGCAATCAGCTGCAAAGGGTTCTCGCGCGTGGCGCAGATGAAGCGCGCGCCCCTCGCCTCAGTCGCGCCGTGGCGGTCGAGCAGATCGAGCACGAGCCCCTGCGCGGCATGGCTCAGCTCGCCGACTTCGTCGATGAAGAGTGTCGCGCCATCGAGTTCCGACCCTGAGGCAAGAAGCGCAAGATCGGCCTCGCTTCCCATGGACGTGATGAAGGGCGCCCTGGCGCGCGGTCCTGCGCGATGCAAGGCTGCGGCCGCCAGTGTCTTTCCCGTGCCGACTTCACCTGTGATGAACACCGGTGCGGTCGATTGCGCCATGCGCGCCATCTGCTCGAAGACAACCTGCATCTGGCTCGAACCGCCGATCAGTCCGTGCAGCCCCTCCGCCGTATTGGCGCGGGGCGCGAACGCAGCGGCGCCGGCGCGGCCATGCCGGTGCGACAGCTCGGCGAGCCGTGTCGCGAGCGCGCGAGCGCCCACCGGCTGGGCGAGACAATCATGCGCGCCGCCGCTCATCGCCGCGAGCACGGAGGACACCGAATGTCCGTCTGAGAGCGCCAGCACGATGGCGCTGCCCGCCTGCCGCGACAGGCGCGCCATTGCGTCCTCGGCGAATTCGGCCAGGTCGGTGATGGCATCGAGCGAAACAATCAGCGCATCGCTTCCCTCTCGCCGCAGCTGCTCGAGCGCCATGCGGCCGGAAAGCGCCACCGAGACCATGGGCTGCGCGGCAAGCAGCTCGGCCAGTTCGTTGCCGAGACGGCGCGCGACCCCGGCATCCTGGTCGATGACGAGGATGCGTACGGCATGGGCATGCCCTGGGACGGCAACTGACATCGGAACTTCCACCGAGCGGCAATAACCGGGCCAGTGTTGACGAACAGGGTAAACAAAGCGTTGGGGCACCCCACCATAGCCCTGTTGAAAGCCACCCCGCGGCACCGCTATCGCTTCGGCTCCGAGGGAGGCCGTGGTATCAAGTGGCGGGCGAATCCCTCCAACCGGAGGCTGCGGCGCGGTGCAGTGGCTTATCTATATCTTCGTCGTCCTGGCGGCTGCCGGCCTGGCTACAGCGGCCTATTTCGGGCTGACCTTCTCGCCCATCGAGGCGATCGTGACGGCCATCAGCGTCGCGTCGCTCGCCATCATGATGATGGAGCGGCGGCTACGGCAGAAGGCCGACGCGCGGCTTGAAAAGGCCGTTGACGATCTCGGACGGCTGCTCTCCACCGATGCGAAGGCCGGCCAGGTGCTGAGCCAGCGCGTCAACGCTCTCATCGACACCAATGTCGGCAGCCGGCTGGAAAGCATCGAGGCCGACATATCGGTGCTGGGCACGGTGGTGCGGCAGGTGGCGGAATCAGTCGCCGACATGCAGGAGCATCCGCCTGGTGCGGCGTCGCAACGGGCAAACCTGACCCTGACCGAACGGCAGCAGCCCAATGCGGCGCACGTGCCCGACGAGGACATGCTGCCCGAACCGCTGATCCCGCTGCAGCAGGTTCTTGCGGCGCTCGATAACCAGCGCCTCGTGTTCCATGCCGAGCCCATGGTGCAATTGCCGCAGCGCCGCCCGGTGCTCTATGATCTCGTGCCGCGGCTGCTGCTCGAAGACGGCACCCTGGCCGACGCACCGGACTTCCTGCCCCGCCAGGGCGGTGACGAAGCGGTGCGCCGCGTCCAGTTGCTGGCGCTCGACGAGGCGGTGACGGTGAGCCGCCGCGCCCGCACCGCCGGTCAGCCGATCCGGCTTGGGCTCTGGATCAGCCGGGCCAGCCTCATCGACAAGCGCACGCTCGACCAGATGCTCGCGACCCTGAGCGCCAACGAGGCGATTGCCCCCGGCATCGTCTACGGCATTGCTTTCGATGAGTGGCGCAATTTCGGTGCCGCGGAAAAGCGGCTGGCCATCGAACTGCGCAAGACCGGAGTCAGCCTCGCGCTGCTTGCCTCGAGCTCGCTGCGGCTCGATTTCGGCGAACTCGAAGGCCTCGGCTTTACCGGCGTGCGCTTCGACGCCTCGCACTTCCTGCGCCAGCCCACCAATTTCACCGACTTCCACACGGCCGATATCTCGCCCTATGCGCGGCGGTTCAATATCGATCTTTGCGCCACCGGCGTCATCGACGAGCAGCAGGTTCTGAGCCTGTTCGAGGATGGCATCACCCTGGCGCAGGGCCCGCATATCGGCCGTGCGGGCCCGTTGCGGCCCGATCTTGTCTCGGCCCGGCCGCAGACCCCAACCGCTCGGGTTGGGGCAAGGTAGGAGGTGCGCATGCGCGCGCTGAAAGGGCTCGGCGACATCGCCGGCCGCTACGACGTGATTCTGAGCGATGTTTGGGGCGTGGTCCACAACGGCATCGCCCGGCATCCTGGCGCGGCCGAGGCGCTCGCGGGCTTTCGCGCCGGGGGCGGGCATGTCGTGCTCATAACCAACGCACCGCGACCCTCGCCACCCTTGATCGCCATGCTCGACGGCATGGCAGTCGCGCGCGACAGCTACGACGCCATGGTGTCTTCGGGAGACGCAACGCGTTCGATGATCGCCGCCTATGCCGGTCGACATGTGCACTATGTCGGCCCGCCGCATGAGAATGACAGCCTGTTCGAAGGGCTCGATATCACGCTCGGGTCCGTCGAGCAGGCTTCGGCCGTGGTGGTCACCGACCTCGACAGCGACGACGACACGCCCGATCTCTACAACAGCCGCATGACCGAGTGGCTCCGCCGCGGCCTTCCGCTCATCTGCGCCAACCCTGATCGGGTCGTGGAACATGGCGACCAGCTGGTCTATTGCGGCGGGGCTCTTGCCGATCTCTACGAGGCCCGTGGCGGCCTCGTGCGCATGGCGGGCAAGCCTTACCGCCCGATCTATGACGAAGCGCTGCGCCTGGCCGAACAGGCGGCCGGGCACCGGCTGGATCGGGGCCGCGTTCTCGCGATTGGCGACTCAGTTCGCACCGATGCCATCGGCGCAGCCAATGCCGGGCTCGACCTGCTGTTCATCACGGGCTCGATCCACGCCGCCGAGATCGGCGCCTTCGACGACCCCGACGCCCGGGTAATCGAGAACCTGCTCGCGCCCACGGGTGTTCGCCTCGCCGGCTTCATGCCGCGGCTGGTGTGGTAGCGGCGAAAAGATCCATCCACCCTCCAGAGACGACAAAACCGACCACCTGGGTCGGTTCTGGCATTCGGGTCGCTTAGCGGGCCGGCAGCGTGCCGCCGGCCCGGAAAGTTGATGCAACTCGCGATCAGTCGTCGAAGAAATGGTCTTCCAGCAGCGAGTGTTCGTTCACCAGCGGCGCCGCCGCCTTGAGGCCGGTATCGACCTTCGTGAGGACGCGGGTCTTCGGGGCGGCGTTCACCACCGGCTGGAGCGTATCCTGGTAGTAGTACTGGAAGCTCTGCTTGCCGTTTTCGTCGGCGACGGTGACGCGGATCTTGCCATTCCAGTTGTCATTGGCGGCGACGGCGTTCACGCCCTGGGCGCGCAGAGCCGAAACCACGGAGAATTCTTCGAAACTGTTGCCGTCGATCTTGGTGTCCGAAGCCAGCACGGGGGCAGTCAGGCTGGCCAGAACCACGCCAACCACAGCGAGGGAGATCTTGTTCATTTCCTTGTCCTTTCATCGTTGGGGCGGCGTCCATCGTCGCCCCGATGCACAGGAAATCGGACTGACCGGTTCGATTTACAAGGCGCGGAATCTGGACTGGCAGGGGTTGAAAAAACCAATTTAGGTCAGAGCGTTACGCGCAGGAAGGTCAGTCGTCCCGGCGTGCCTCAGTCGCTTGGGTATCGGTCAGTATCCCTCAGGATACCTTAGGCGGACACTGGCGTTTTCTCCGGTCCCGGGGCTCTTTGTAGCGCGCGCCCGCCCTGCGCAGAGCCAAAATCAGCACATAGCGGGCACGCGGGATAAGACTTTCGTCGCATGTCAAAAGACAGGACTGCGAGCAGCATTTTCCCGCTTGTCGACGTCTCGTCGGGTCGGTCCGGATCAGTTGAGCTGCAAATGCACCATCACGCCAGGGCCAGTCGCTTGCTCGTCATGGGTGCTGAACAGGTCCTTTTCGCCCGTCACCTTGCGCCGGAGATCGTCGGGGTCGAAATACTCGGTGCGGAAGTGCCCGTCGCCATTTGGAATCCAGGCTTCGATGCAGCCATCAAAGGTCCGGCGAGCCGTGCGCGCTGTTATCCCCGCCTGCTTGAGAATCATCAGGTCGAGGCTTTCCTGCGTGTTGATGTCGTAGTCGCCCTTGCCCACCGTCACCTTGAAGCTCAGGCCGGGTTTGATCGCGTCGCAGCGGATTCGCGCCTCCGCCGGGCTCGAAAGCGCCGGAGCGAGCAGCACTACGGCGATGGCGGGCAACAGCACATGGCGGATCAATCGGGCCTCCGTCGGCAAACAACGCATATCGGAATTCATGCGCAGTTCTGCACACACCATTGCGGCCGAAAATGGATCAGCCGTCGCGCGCGTCGCGCCGCTTCACCAGCATGGTGACGAATGGAATGGCGAAGGTCAGCGCGAGCAGTCGCGTCACATGATGCGCGGCAATGAAGGCCGTGTCGAAGCCGAGCGCAATGCCGAGCGCACCCATGCCTTCCAGCGCCCCGGGCGATAGACCGAGCCATATCTGGCCGAAGGGGATGTCGACGAACTGCGCCGCGACCAGTGCCACCAGCGTCACGATGGCGACGGTCGAGAAGGTGCCGGCAAAGCCGCCAATTGCTGCCCGCGCGAATTCCTGCCGATTGATGCCGGCAAAGCGGGATCCGATCAGCCCACCGACCGCGATGAAGATGATCGTGAGCAGCAGCGGCGGCATGCTGCCCTCGAACAGGCCACCGAGCTTCAGTACCGTCGAGGCGGCCATCGCACCGAGCGCAAAGGCCGCCGGCACGCGCAGCCGGTTGAATACCAGCCCGACGCCGAGGCAGACCAGCGCCACGAAGCCCAGTGTCACCAGATTGGCCGGCTCGGCCAGTGGCGGCCCGGTATAGTGCCCGATTGGCAGGAAGATCGCGGCGACCGGGATGCAGACAGTCAAGGTGAGAAGCCGCGTCACCTGGATGATGACGATCTGCCGGCTATTGCCCACCCCCGACGCCGCAATCGCCATGACGAAGCTCAGGTGTCCGGGAAAGCTGCTGAGATAGGCCGTGCCGCGATCGAGCCCGAAGAACTTCCTCAGCAGCCATCCGGTCACGCCGATGATCAGCACAAGTTCCAGGGCGAGTGCCGCGAGCGTCACCGGCCACTGCGCCATGAGGCTCAGGCTGTCGCGCGCCACGCTCGCGCCCATCGAAAGCCCGGTGCCCAGGAACACCGCATCGCGCAGGAGCGGCGGGAACATCACCCTGACGCCCGCGAGCGCGGCAATCGCCACGGCCAGCGCGCCGCCCATCAGCCAGGGGGCGGGCAGGTGAAGCAATTGCGCGACCCCACCGCCAGCGGCCGAAATAGCGAGGGTCAGCGCAGTCTGGCGGATGGTGGTGGCGAGGGAGGTGTCGGAAGCCATGGCCACCTCCTCTTGCCACGATTCCCACCCGGGGGTGAGGCCAGGAAATCTGGCCCCTGTCGCGCAAACCTCAGCCGCGGCCGGCGCTTTCCATCAGCTTTACCCAATAGCTCACCCCCAGCGGGATCAGCTCGTCGTTGAAATCATAGGTATCGGAATGGAGGTCGCTGCTATCGCCATTCCCGAGAAATATGTAGGCGCCCTTCCGGGCCCTCAGCATGTAGGAGAAGTCCTCGCCGCCCATGCTGGCATCGGTATCGGCATCGACACGCTCCGGGCCGACCACCTTGGCGGCAACCGCAGCTGCATAGGCAGTCGCCGCCTCGTCGTTCACCGTCACCGGGTAGCCGCGTCGGTAATGCACGTCGGCCCTTGCACCAAATGTCGTCGCGATGCCGGCACTGATCTCCCTGAGCCGCTTCTCCATGAAGTCACGGACATCCTCATCGAGTGTACGGATCGTGCCCGTCAGCTTCACCGTCTGTGGAATGACGTTGAACGCATCGCCGGCGCGCAGCATGGTGACCGACAGCACCGCCGAGCGCATCGGGTTGACGCTGCGCGACACCAGTGTCTGCAGCGCGATGATCAGCTGCGCCGCGACCACTACCGGGTCGACCGTGGTATGCGGAATGGCCGCATGCCCGCCTGAGCCCTCGATCGTGATGTTGAACTCGTCGGAGGCGGCCATGATGCCGCCAGCACGGATGGCGAAGCTGCCGAGCGGCCGGCCGGGCATGTTATGCAGCCCATAGACCTCCTCGATGCCGAAGCGCTCCATCAGGCCGTCCTCGATCATCGCACGGCCACCCGCCCCGCCCTCTTCGGCGGGCTGGAAGATCAGCACCGCCGTACCGGCGAAATTCCGAGTCTCGCTCAGGTACTTGGCGGCGCCGAGCAGCATCGCTGTATGCCCGTCATGGCCACAGGCATGCATCTTTCCTGCGTTCTGGCTCGCCCAGGGCTTTCCGGTCCGCTCATTGATCGGCAGGGCATCCATGTCGGCACGGAGCCCGATGGTTGGGCCGGGCTCTTGTCCCTTGATTACGGCGACGACGCCGGTACGGCCGATGCCGGTGGTAATCTCGTCGACGCCAAAGCTGTCGAGCAGTTCGGCCACGCGTGCCGCTGTGCGGTGGACGTCGTAGCCGAGTTCAGGGTGGAGGTGGAAATCGCGTCGCCAGCCGGCGACTTCGTCGGCGAATTCCGCAATGCGGTTGATGACGGGCATGGGAAACCTGGAAAAATCAAGTTCTCACTTTGCCCGGCCAAGCCATGGCGCGTCAACAGCGGAAGCCTTGTCGCCCCATCCCCGCACATCGGATGCGCTAAGGGGGGCCGGTCTGGCCCGAACCGGTGGGAACGTTATCAGTGCGATTAAGGAAGGGCGGCCGTGCCGCAATCGGCCGCCCGCCCTTCCCGCAACGCGCCAGACCGCCGCGTCAGCGCGTATTGTGGAGCATGCCCTGAAAGGCGCGATAGCTGCCCTTGGGCGTGCGAAGCTGTGTCTCGTAGTCGACATGCACGATGCCGAACCGAGACGTATAGCCCTCCGCCCACTCATAATTGTCAAGCAGGGACCACGCAAAGAAGCCGCGCACATCGGCACCGCGGCCCTGTGCACGCGCCACGGCCTTCAGGTGTTCGTTGTAGAAAGCCACGCGCCGCGTGTCGTCCGTCTCGCTCATGCCGGTCTCGGTAATGTAGAGCGGCAGCTTGGTATATTCTGTGGAAACCCTGACCAGCAGCGCTTCGAGCCCCTCGGGATAGATTTCCCAGCCCAGATCGTTCTTCTCCCGCGGCCCCTTCACCTGCCCGATGGGAAAGATCGGCACATTCGGGTCGTGCCGGTAGAGCCCACGCGTGTAGTAATTGATCCCCAGCCAGTCGAGCGGCCGCGAGACCACATCCATGTCGCGCTCGAAATCCTTCGGCAGGTAGGGCGCGAGCGCCTTGGTCAGCACATCCGGATACTGCCCCTTGAACACCCCACCCAAGTACCAGCGGTTGAAGAGCGCATCGCCATAGTCGAAGGCAACCTGGTCCTCGGCGCTGTCGGTTGCGGGTTCCGATTTCTCCAGGTTGAGCACGATGCCGACATTCTTCACGCCTACGGCGCGCAGGGCATCGACGCCATGGCCATGCGCGAACAGGACGTGATGCATGGCCCGGGCCGCGGCCCTGACATCGCGATAGCCCGGGGCGTGAATCCCGAGGAAGTGGCTGAGAAAGGCGACGCACCATGGCTCGTTGATGGTTGCCGTCGCATGCAGCCGGTCCCCGAAACGCCTGCCGATCAGCGCCGCATATTCCGCGAACCAATTGGCAATGTCGCGGTTCATCCAGCCGCCCTTGTCCTGCAGCGCGCTGGGCAGATCCCAGTGATAGAGCGTCGCGAAGGGCTTCAGCCCCCGCGCCAGCATGCCATCGATCAGCCGATCGTAGAAATCGAGCCCGGCCTGGTTCACTGCGCCGGTGCCCTCGGGGATCAGCCGTGGCCAGGCGAAGCTGAACCGATAGGCATCGAAGCCACCGTCACGGATGATGTCGAGATCCTCCGGCCAGCGGTTGTAGTGATCGCAGGCCACTGCGCCGCCATCGGCATTCTTCACGTTGCCTGGCGTTGCCGAGAACGTATCCCAGATGGCACTGCCGCGCCCGTCGCCCTGCCCGCCCTCGATCTGGTAGGACGAGGTCGCAGTACCGAACACGAAGTTCGGACCGAAATCGCTGCGCGAAACCGAAAACATATCCTTCTCCCTCGAATAAGTTGGCACTTGTCGGCCAGAATCGTTTCCGGGCTGCATATCAGCCTCTTCGAAACGATGTAATCGATTTCATAGCAAGGCCAAGCCGGCTTGTCATCGGTTCATGCAATCGATTGCGCAACTTGCAACGGCTGGGTCCCGCTCACGCACCGGGCAGGCGGACATAGACCATTTCGGGGTCACCAGGGTCGAGATGATCGATTTCGCCGGCAAGCTGAAATCCCTCTGAGGACAGCAGGTGTCGCATCGCCGCGTTCAAACGGTTGGTGGAGCACCAGAGCTTGATGCCGAGATTTTGGCCAGATGCCCATTCCAGCAGTGTGCGCCCGACACCTGCCCTGCGGCTCGCCTCTGCAACCATGAGCATCTCGATCATCGGCTGGTGAAAAAAGCTCGGCGCAATCACGATATAGCCGAGAACCGCACCATCGGCCTCAAGCACGGAACAGGCGCCGGCTGCGACCCAAGCCTCTATTTCCGCTTGACGGTCCCGATGCGCGCGCGCCCAACTGTCGATCGCAATGAGCGCAGCAACATCCGCCCCTGTCGCCCTGCGAACCGCCATCTAGCGCCTGAGCTGCGGCGCCGTTGCGAGGATCTGCCGGGCAATGGAACGGAACGCCTGCGCTTCCGGCCCGTCGGGCGCGGTCGCCACCACCGGTCGTCCGGCATCCGATGTCTCGCGGATCGCCATCACCAGCGGGATTTCGCCGAGGAACGGCATGTCGAGATCGGCGGCGGCCTGCCGCGCACCGCCATGGCCGAAGATATCGTAGCGCTTGCCCGTATCCGGGGCGACGAAATAGCTCATGTTCTCGACGATGCCGAGGATCGGCACCTCGGT
>CAYPYV010000127.1:0-9497 GCA_964414845.1 uncultured Devosia sp.
TACACGTTCGACGTTGCCAAGGCCAAGGCACTGCTCGCCGAGGCCGGCTATCCGGACGGGTTCTCGCTTGACCTCGATGCGCCGAATTTCGCGCCCTTCACCAACCTTGCCCAATCTGTGCAGTCGACCTTTGCCCAGGCCGGCATCAAGGTGAACATCGTCTCGTCCGAAATGGCGCCGATGCTGACCAAGTACCGTGCTCGCGAGCATCAGGCGCTGATGGTCTATTGGGGTCCCGACTACATGGACCCGCATACCAATGCCGACGGCTTCGTGACGAACATCGACAACACCGATGCAGCGACCGGCGGCAAGCCGCTGGCATGGCGCAATACCTGGCAGGACGAGGCGCTGGTGAAGGCCACCGCCGATGCCGCCAAGGAACGCGACGAGGAAAAGCGCAAGGCGGCCTATATCGAGCTGCAGAAGGCGGTGCTCGACCAGGGCCCGTACATCATCATGTTCCAGTCGACCTCGCAGCGCGCGGACCGTGCCAATGTTGCGGGCTTCGTGCAGGGCTCGTCCTCGGACGTGACCTATTACAACCTGACCACGAAGTAAGCGTCACCGGTTGAAGTATTGCGCGCGCCGGGCCCTCGGGTCCGGCGCGTTGCTTTTGCGGCAAAGGAAATCCGCTCGCCCTGCGCAAGGGATTATTCATGGCCGCCCGGTAGTTTGGTGCCGATATTACCGACGAACAGGGCCCATTTGGGCAAAGGCGTGCTTGATGACCTGCAAAGGCTGTGCCGACGGCGAGGCGTTTCCGCTCGCGATTTCCATGGCCTTCCAGCCGATCGTCGACGTGACGTCCGGCACCGTCTTCGCGCACGAGGCGCTGGTGCGCGGCGCGGCGGGCGAGGGGGCCGGCACGGTCCTGAGCGCGGTCTCTGATGCCTCGCGCTATGCGTTCGACCAGGCCTGCCGGGTCAAGGCCATCGACATGGCCGCCGACCTCGGCATCGCCGACACGGGCGCGGCGCTGTCGATCAACTTCCTGCCCAACGCCGTCTACGAGCCCCGCGCCTGCATCCGCGCGACGCTGGGCGCTGCGATGCGGCGCGGCTTTCCGCTCGGCGCCATCATCTTCGAGTTCACCGAAGCCGAGAAGCTCGACGTCAAGCATGTGCTCAACATCCTCACCGCCTACAAGGCGATGGGCTTCCGTACGGCCATCGATGACTTCGGCGCGGGCTGGTCGGGTCTCGGACTCCTGAGCATGTTCACGCCCGATATCGTGAAGCTCGACATGGAGCTCATCCGCAACATCGACAGCCGCCCGGAGGCACGGATCATCGTGGCCAATATACTCAACATGCTGCGCGAACTGGGTGTGACCCCGGTTTGCGAGGGCATCGAGACGGAGGGCGAGTACGAGGTTCTGCGCGCGCTCGGGGTCAACCTGATGCAGGGCTATTTCTTCGCGAAGCCGCGCTTCGAGGGGCTCGCCGAAGTCCGACTGCCGGGTGCATCCATCGCGGCGTGAGCGCGGCCGTTCTCAACCGATGCATAAACCACCCCCTCCCATCGTTCGCCGTAGGGGGAGGTGGCCTGAATGCAACTTCCTGCGCTCTCGAAATCTCACCCCTGCTGTGCCTTCACGAATGCGCGCCACCCGCCGAAGCTGGTGACCTCCCTGGCCGCGGCCACCGCATAGGCCTCGCAGAGGAAGCCCGAATGGCAGGAGCCATCCTCGAGCGTAATCTTGCCGATGCCGAGCGGCGCCGGGATTTTCGCGACGAAGCGCCCGAAGGCGTCGGCGGGCAGGGCCCAGACCTCGACTTCGAGCCCCGGCCCGGCAAAGCCCGGCTCGCGCACCATTCCGGGCTTGGGCGGCACGGTATTGGCGAGGGCGAAGAGCCGATAGTCGGGCGCGGTGCGTGTCGCCTTCAGCATCTGCCCGCCGGCGCCCGTCAGTTCGTGGTTGAGCGGCAGCCCGGTGAGGTGGGCCCCGACGACGACGATGGGGATCATGGTCTCGCTCTGTGCGGTGTTCATTGTTGTTGGTTCTCCATGACCATTATGATGTCGCCAGCCTTGACGTTGCGGCCGGGACCGGCGCGCAATTGCCGGATGGTGCCGGCTTCCCGCGCGGCGAGGGTTATTTCCATTTTCATGGATTCGATGATGGCGACGGGCTGGCCGGAGGCAACCTTGTCGCCCTCGTTGACGAGGATTTTCCAGATGTTTCCGGGCACGGCGCTCTCGATTCCGCTATGGCCCTGCGGCACGGCATCGTCGGAGACCGGCATGGCGAGATCGTCGACGGTGAAGCTGTCGAGCCCCTCGTCTTTCCAGCGCTGCCGCTCCGCCTCGAAGGCCGCCTGCTGGCCCGCCTTGAAGGCCGAGATCGCCTCCGAGTTGCGCGCGAGTTCGGCGGCATAATCGGCATAGCGGAACGCGGTCTCCTCGATGCGGATCGGATAGGCGCCATGCGGGAAGGCGGCACGGGCATCCATCAACTCGTCATGCGAGACCGGGAAGAAGCGCACCTGATCGAAGAAATCGAGCAGCCAGGGCTTGCCGGGCCCGAAAACCGGCGTCTGCCGCCATGTGTTCCACACCTGGATGGTGCGTCCGAACAGCTGGTAGCCGCCCGGACCTTCCATGCCGTAGATACACATATAGGCCCCGCCTATGCCGACGGCGTTTTCGGGCGTCCATGTGCGGGCCGGATTGTACTTGGTGGTGACGAGCCGGTGGCGCGGATCGACCGGGGTCGCGACGGGCGCGCCGAGATAGACGTCGCCCAGGCCGAGCACGAGATAGGACGCATCGAAGATGGTCTGCTGCACCGCCTCGCGGGAAGGCAGGCCGTTGATGCGGCGGATGAACTCGATATTGTCCGGGCACCAGGGCGCATTGGGGCGCACCAGCTCCTGGTATTTCCGCATGGCGAGCTGCGCCTCGGGGTCATCCCAGGAAAGCGGCAGGTGAACGATGCGGCTCGGCACGGACATCGCCTCGGCGGGCGGCAGGGATTGCTCGATTTCGCCCAGCAGCCCGAGAAGGCGGCCACGACCGAGCGACGTGCCGTCATAGTGGATTTGCAGAGTGCGGATGCCCGGGGTGAGATCGATGGCGAGGCCAGGCGCTTCGGCGCGCAGGGCCTCCATCAGCTTCTGCACCCTGAGGCGCAGCGCGATATCGAGGCGCATGTCGCCATATTCGACCAGCAGGTTGTCGTCGCCCTGCCGGCGATAGACCACCGGCACCGGCCCATCGTCGCGGCGGCCGACGATCGCTGATTGCGCGTCCCTGAAGCGATGCACGGCGGGGCCGGCGAGCGCATCAGAGGGCCGTGCGACCGGCACGAAGCGCACGCTGTCGCCGGGCTTCAACTGCCCGGCCTTCCAGAGCTCGTCGCGCGCGATCACCGCCGGGCAGACGAAGCCGCCGAGGCTCGGACCATCCGGCCCGAGGATGATCGGCATATCGCCGGTAAAGTCGATCGCGCCGATGGCATAGGCATTGTCGTGCAGGTTGGAAGGATGCAGGCCGGCCTCGCCGCCATCGCGCCGCGCCCATTTCGGGGCCGGACCCATGAGCCGGACGCCGGTGCGCGCCGAGTTGAAATGCACCTCGTAGGCGGTTGAGAACAGCGTCTCGATATCGTCGTCGAGGAAGAAATCCGGCGCCCCGTGCGGACCATAGACCACGCCGATCTCCCAGCTGCGCGTGAGAGGCTCGGGCGCCGGCACCGGCTCCGGCGATTGTGGCTGCCGGGCCATGTGGAGCACGTCGCCGGTGCGGAGCGTGCCGGTGGCATGTCCGCCAAACTGGCCCAGCGCGAAGGTGGCACGCGAGCCCATCACCATGGGCGCGGCGATGCCACCCTCAATGGCAAGGTAGGACCGCTGGCCGGGCCCGTCGACAGCGCCGATGGCAAGCACCTGGCCAGCCGATATGCTGACGGCTGCATCATGCGGCACGGCCACCCCGTCGAGACGCATCGGCATGGTCGCGCCGGCAAGTGCCACGGTCGCGGCCTTGTGGAAGCGCAGCGTCGGGCCGTTGACGGTGAGTTCGAGCGCGGTGGTCGTATCGGAATTGCCGACCAGCCGGTTGGCGCGGCGGAAGTGCTTTTCGTCCATCGGGCCGGAAGGCGGCACGCCCACATGCCAGAGCCCTAGCCGGCCTGGCAGCTCCTGCACGCTCGATTGCGCGCCGGGCACCAGTACCTCGATGACATCGGGGGTAAAGGCAAAGCTGCGGAGCGCCGTCGTCGCGACCTTGCCGGATGCGAGCAGCTCGGAGGCGGCAATGGCGCGAAGATAGTCGAGATTGGTCTCGATGCCGGAAATCGAGGTTTCGGCAAGCGCCGCGCGCAGCTTGGCGATGGCGGCCGGCCGGTCCTCGGCATGGACGATGATCTTGGCCAGCATCGGATCGTAGTAGGAGGTGACCTCGGTGCCCGTCTCGACCCAGCCGTCGATGCGGGCGGGGCCGAACGTGACCTCGGTGAGGAGTCCGGCGCTCGGCTGGAATTTCGCGTGCGGGATTTCGGCATAGAGCCGCACTTCGATGGCCGCGCCACTCGGCTGGGGCAGGGTGGCGGGAATGACGTCCTCGCCCGCCGCGTTGCGGATCATCCACTCGACGAGATCGACGCCGAGCACTTCTTCCGTCACCGGATGCTCGACCTGCAGCCTTGTATTGACCTCGAGGAAGTAGAACTCTTCGCGCACCGGATCGTAGATGAACTCGACCGTACCGGCAGAGCGGTAGCCGACGGCCTGTCCGAGCCGCACGGCAGCATCGTGCAGGCGGGCACGCACCGCGTCGGACAACCCCGGCGCCGGGGTCTCTTCCACCACCTTCTGGTTGCGGCGCTGCAGTGAGCAATCGCGCTCGCCGAGCGCCACGACGCGGCCCTTGCCATCGCCGAAGATCTGCACCTCGACATGCCGCGCGTCCGAGACGAAGCGCTCGAGATAGACCCGCGCATCGCCAAAGCTCGATTTCGCCGTGCGCTGCACACTTTCGAACGCGGCCCTGAGCGCCGCCGCATCGGCGCAGAGCGACATGCCTATGCCGCCACCGCCGGCGGTGGATTTCAGCATCACCGGATAGGTGACGGTTTCGGCGGCAGCGAGCGCATCCTCGAGCGTGGCGAGCAGCCCGGTGCCGGGGAGCAGCGGCACGCCTGCCGCCTTGGCAATGTCGCGCGCGGTATGCTTCAACCCGAAAGCTTCGATGTTCTCGGGCGTTGGCCCGATGAACGCGATACCTTCGTCCGCGAGGCGGCGGGCGAAGCGGGTGTTCTCGGAGAGGAACCCATAGCCCGGATGCACCGCCTCGGCGCCGGTCGCCTTGCAGGCGGCGATAACGGCGTCGATATCGAGGTAGCTTTCGGTGGCCGGAGCCGGCCCGAGCCGTACCGCCTCGTCGGCGAGCGCCACGGCGCGGGTGAAACGATCGGCATCGGAATAGACGGCGACGGATGCGATGCCGAGTTTT
This sequence comes from uncultured Devosia sp., assembly GCA_964414845.1. Lineage (GTDB taxonomy): Bacteria > Pseudomonadota > Alphaproteobacteria > Rhizobiales > Devosiaceae > Devosia_A. Next base: position 5,458 of record CAYPYV010000127.1, read on the forward strand.
CTGAGCGTGCGGATGATCCGCACCGCGATCTCGCCGCGATTGGCGATCAGGACCTTCTTGAACATCACACGGCGTCCCAGACCAGCACCTGGATGGGCGTCGGGTTGAAGCCGTTGCAGGGATTGTTGACCTGCGGGCAGTTGGAAATGACGCAGAGCACGTCCATCTCGGCCACGAGTTCGACATGGTCGCCGGGCCGCGAGAGGCCATCGACAATGGTCATGACGCCCGAAGGCGCGATCGGCACGTTCATGAAGAAGTTGATATTGGGCACGATATCGCGCTTGCCCATGCCATAGCGCGAGACTTCGAGCAGGAAGTTATCGCGGCAGGCATGGAGATAGCGCGTCTCGTGGCCGAAGCGCACGGTGTTGCTCTCGCACGAGCAGGCGCCGGCCATGGTGTCGTGGCGGCCGCAGCTGTCGGCCGTAACCGTCAGCATGACATTGCCCTCGTTGGAGACGATCTTCGTGCCCACCCCGACATAGGCCGAGCCCTGGACCCGCAGCGTATCCTGCGCCGAATAGCGCTCGGCATAGTCGTCGGCCCGGTAAAACAGCGTGTCGACGGCCTGCTGGCCCTCGCTGTCGATGATGCGGATGACCTGCCCCTTTTTGACGAGGCCCGACCAGGGCGCTTCGGCGGGGACCAGGTGGTTCTGGATGGCATTCTCGATGGTGCGCATCTCAGACCTCCGCAAAGGCGTTGTTTTCGAAGCCGCGAATGGCCTCGGCACTGGCAGTTCGGCATGGATCGTCAGCCGGCACGGGCTTCGCCATAACGCGGGTGACGGTAACCGGGGCGGGCGCATAATCCGGGTTCGGATCGAGCGGATGCGGGCAGTTGGAGAGCCCGACAAGCAGGTCCATCTCGGCGCGGAGTTCGACGAAGTGCCCCGAAGGTGGAGCGAGGAGATCGGGCCGCCAGCCGAGTTTTTCGTCGTCACCGACGCGGACCGGCGCGAAGAGGCTCAATGCCAGCGGGATATCGCGACGGGTGAGCCCGAGCTTGCCGGCAACCAGCACGAGATTGTCGCGTGTGTTGCGGGTGGTGCCCGTGTAGCGGGCGCCGTTCGATGCGGCGGTGGAGCCGCCCATCAGCACGTCATGCGCGCCGCCGGTCGAATCCTCGGTGACTGAGAGCAGCACGCGGCCCATGTCGGAAAACAGCACGCGGCCCTTCTGGATCAGCGTGTTCCACTGCACCTTCACCGTATCGGGCAGGTTGAGACGCTCGCTCGGGTCCGCTGCGCTCCAGGCCACCAGCGCAACGGAGGCCGGACCATGCGTCTGCGCGATGCGCAGCACCTCGCCTTTCTGGAGCTTCGTCCACCAGTACCAGCCACCGGGGATCACCTCGACATGCAGCGGATCGGCGATGGAAGGCGCTGGCAATGCGCTCGGCGGGGGCAGGGCGCGCGGGGCCGATTGCAGGCCCTTGCGCTGGTGTTCTTCATAGCGCGCGCGATCGGCGGCGATCTGCTCGGGGGTGCGGCTCAAGGCTTGGCTCCTGTGAGAGGGGGAGCCGGGTCGTCCCGGCGCGGGCCCGCATCATTGGCGGGGTCGTCCCCGCCGGGGCTGGCGAAAGTGTAGGGGGTGCTGTCGGGGTCTGGCGCGCCAGCGACGCGCGGCGGCCACACGGCGATATCGCTCGAGAGCGACGCGCCATAGCGGACGCGATCGGCCGGGGCATTGCGCGGGCGCTCGAAGGCGATGACCCGGGTGGCAAGCGTGAAGGCCTCGCGCATGTCATGCGTCACCATCACCACGGTCAGGTCGGTCTCGTTCCAGAGCCGTTTCATCAGCACGTGGATATCGGCGCGGATGCCCGGGTCGAGCGCGCCGAAAGGTTCGTCGAGCAGCAGGACGCGCGGCCGCATGATCAGCGCCTGGGCGAGCGCCAGCCGCTGCTGCATGCCGCCCGAAAGCTGTGCCGGGTACTTGGCTTCGTTCCCCGTCAGCCCGACTTCGGCGATCAGCGCGCGCGCCTCTTCTTCAGCCGCGCGGCGTCGGACGCGGTCGAGACGCCCGCGAAAGCGCGAACCAGCAAAATCCTTGCCGATCAGCACGTTGTCGAGCACCGAGAGATGCGGAAACACCGAATAGCGCTGGAACACGACGCCGCGCTCGGGCGTCGGTTCCGGCGCGAGCGGCTTGCCGTCGAGGGTGATCCTGCCTTCGGTCGGTTGTTCCTCGCCCAGGAGCAGCTTGAGGAACGTCGTCTTGCCGCACCCGGATGGCCCGACCAGCGCGACGAAGGCGCGGTCGGCGATATCGAGCGAGATGCGCTCAAGCACGACCTGCTCGCCATATTCCTTCCAGACATTCTCGACGCGGATCATTTCGCCTTCCCCAGTTCGGTCCACGGGAAGACCCTGATGCGGAGGAGGTCGAGCAACACGTTGGCGAGGACGGCAAGAAGGGTGATCCACGCGACATAGGGGAAGATCACGTCCATCGACAGGTATCGCCGGACGAGGAAGATGCGGTAGCCGAGCCCGGATTCCGCCGAGATCGCCTCGGCAGCGATGAGGAACAGCCAGGCCGACCCCAGCTGCAGCCGAACCCCGTCGATGAGGCGCGGCAGGATCTGCGGCAGCACGACGCGAATGCCGATGAGCCAGGATGAGCCGCCCAGCGTCTGCGCCTTGATCAGCTGTTCGCGCGGCAGCTCCATCACCCTGAGTACAAGGTCCCGCACCATGATCGGTGCGATGCCGATGACGATCAGCGTGACCTTGCTGGTTTCACCGAGGCCGAGGACGATGAACAGGATCGGCAAGAGCGCCAGCGGTGGCACCATGGAAATGGCGGCAAAGAACGGCGCCAGCAACGCACGGATATAGGGGAACATGCCCACCAGCATGCCGAAGACCAGCGCGATGGCCGTGGCGATGCCGAGAGCGAGCCCGAGCCGGTTGAGGCTCGCAAGCGTATCGGCCCAGAACAGATACTCCCCGCTGCGGACATCGGCGGTGAACGCCATGCGGTTGATGGCGTCGACAAGACTGCCGAAGGCCGGAAGCAGCTTGTCCGAGGGGTTTTCGGTGAGGCGAATGACCGAGCCCACGCCATAGGCAATGACGAGCAGCGCGAAGGGCAGGACAGCCAGCATCAACTGCGTGGTGCGGCTCGGCCTGAGATTTATGAAGCGCATGGCTCGGGCTCCGGTGGCGGGGAGGGCGCCCTGCAACGGGCGCCCCATGGGACTTAGAGGGTCCCGTCCGCAGCGGCCTTCATGTACTCGGCCGTGAAGCGCAGCTTGACGTTGGCGCTATCGCCCAGGATCGAGCCATCGGGCAGTTCGATGCCGATGAAGTCTGGCGAAGCGGCGCCGGAGCCGAGCAGGCCCTTGGCGAAGAGGAAGTTGCGCACCTTGTCCATCGTGACCTTGAGTTCGGGCGAGGTGGTGAACGCGACGGCCTCGGGCGCTGTGGCAAACAGCTTGGTGGCGGCCAGCTGGCTCTCGAAGCCGGCCTGGTCGGTACCGGATGCCGCGCCCATCGCCGCACGCGCGGCCGCGCCCTCGGGCGTATCGGCAGTCATCACCGCCATCGTGTCGTACCAGATGCCGGCAAGCGCCTTGCCGAAGCTGGGATTATCCTTCAGCACCTCGGTATTGGCGACCATCAGGTCGATGATCTCGCCGGGGATCTGCGAGCTGTCGAACACCTTGTGTGCGTTGGGCAGCGCCGCGATTTCCGAAACCATCGGGTTCCAGGTTACCATGGCCGTGACGTCGGCGGTCTGGAACGCGCCGACCATATCCGGGTCCGAGGTATTGACGATCGAGACATCGCGCTCGGTCAGCCCCACGCTTTCGAGCGCACGGGAGAGCAGGTAATCCGACACCGAATACTCGACGAGGTTGACCTTCTGCCCCTTGATGTCGGCGAGGCTGGTCTTGTCCTTGAGGATCACGGCATCATTGCCGGCCGAGAAATCCCCCACGATGACGGCGGTCGTATCGACGCCACCGGCGGCGGGGATCGAGAGGCCATCCATGTTGGTGAGGGTCACCGCGTCATAGGCGCCGGCGGT
>CAYPYV010000128.1:0-9488 GCA_964414845.1 uncultured Devosia sp.
GCGCCCACCAGCAGGCGAGGGCCATCATCGATTCTGGCCAGCTGGGGCACATCGCTTCGGGCACCATGCACGTCATGAGCCGGGGCATGGAGCACTGGCACCCCAATCCGGATTTCTTCTTCCAGCCCGGCGGCGGTCCGATCCTCGATCTCGGCCCCTACTACATCACCGACCTGATCAGCCTTGTCGGTCCTATCAAGCGCGTCACCGCCTTTACCGGCATGGCCCGCACCGAGCGTGAAGTCACCGCGGAAGGGCCGTTCAAGGGCACTTTCGTCAAGGTCGGCACACCCACCACCATCCACGCCATTCTCGAGTTCCACTCGGGCGCCATCATCACGCTCGGCGCCAGCTGGGACGTGTCGAGCCATGGCCACCACAATATCGAGCTCTACGGCACCGAGGGCTCGCTCTACGTGCCCGACCCGAACTTCTTCAACGGTGACCTCACGGTTACCGATCGCGCCGGCGCCAAGGAGAAGGTCGAAGCCTGGGATCATCCGTTCGGCGTCGCGAACCAGGGGCTCGACACGCCCAACCCGCGCGCCAATTACCGCAATGCCGGACTTTCGGACCTGCTCAACTCCATCGAGACGGGCGCTGCTCCGCGTTGTGGGCTGGACGTTGCGCTTCATGCCATCGACGTGATGACTTCGATCCTGAAGTCGGGCGAAACCGGGCAGGTGATCACGCTCTCGACCACCTGCGAGCGCCCGGCTGCTCTCGGGCCGGACGAAGCCCGCGCCATGCTCCGCTGAGGACTGCTTGCATCCTGAGCCTCGTCCTGGGACAGGCTCAGGATGAGGCTTCAGCGTCGCTCAGCCTTTCTGCCTTGCACCGGGCTCGTCGACGCGGGAGGGGGGCCTTTGCCACAATATCTCCCCCTTGCTGCCCCCATGGCGCCAAGGCACGGGACTATCGGCAGCCTTCGGGCCGACACACCGCCCAAGGAGATGGCATGCACAAACTGCTACTGGCTATCGGATTCGGTCTCGTGCTCTCAGGCGCAGCGCAGGCATTCGATGATCCGAAGGCACTCCTGCAGGCCATCTATGCCCCCTATATCGAGGGGCGGAAGGCGCCGGAGCCCGACAGCTGGTATTCGAGCCGGCTCAAGGTGCTCTATGCGGAAAACCTCGCCGGGCATGTCAAGGATCAGGTGACTGGAGAGAACATCGATCCCGATGCGCCCCCGATGCTCTCCTTCGATCCTTTCATCGAAGGTCAGCACTCGCTCCTTCTCGATGTGGCGATCACCGATCCAGTCGTTAGCGGCAAGTATGCCGTTTCCAATGTCAGCTTCCACAATTTTGACCACGCGAGCTTGCTCTCCATCTCCCTGGTCAAGGAAGACGATGGTTGGAAGGTCGATGACATCGCCTCGCTCGGCAACGAGCAGAAGTGGCTGCTGAGCTGGCTGCTGCAATACGATCCGTTCAGCGTGAAGTGAGCTAGATCGCCTTAGTCGCGTCCTTCAGCCACGCGCGTACACCGCCATCGACCTTGGGCCCGATCTCGGCGAATACGCGCTGATGGTAGCCATTGAGCCAGTCGCGCTCGACAGGCGTCAGCAACGTCAGGTCGATCAGCCGTGTCTCGATCGGCGCCAGTGTAAGCGTTGCGAATTCGAGGAAGCCCGGATAGGTGGCGCTCTCCACCACCTCGATGACATTCTCGATGCGGATGCCGTAGCCACCGGTCTTGTAGAAGCCCGGCTCGTTTGAAACCACCATGCCGACTTCAAGCGCCGTCGGCGAGCGCGACGAAAAGCCGATCGGGCCTTCGTGCACCGAAAGGAACGCGCCGACGCCATGGCCTGTGCCATGGTTGTAGGTGACACCGCCGGCCCAGAGGTGCTGCCGCGCCAGCACATCGAGCTGCGCACCGCTCGTCCCCTTGGGGAAGCGGGCTTGCGTGAGCGCGATCATGCCCTTCAGCACGCGCGTGTAGCGGTCGCGGATTTCCTCCGACACCGGCCCGGTCCAGAGCGTGCGGGTGATGTCCGTCGTGCCCGAAAGATATTGCGCGCCAGAATCGAGCAGCATCAGCTCGCCCGGGCTGAGTTTGCGATTGGTCTTGCGGTCCACATGGTAATGCACGATGGCGCCGTTTGGCCCTGCACCTGAAATCGTGTCGAAGCTTGCATCCACGCAGGTCTCGTCCTCACGGCGGAAATGCTCGAGCGCTTCCACCACAGCAATCTCGTCGAGACCGCCATTCGGTGCCTCGGCGTCGAACCAGGCGAGGAATTTTGCGAGCGCGACGCCGTCGAGCACATGCGCCTCCCGCATGCCGCTCAATTCGGCGGCGTTCTTCTTGGATTTGGGCAGCAGCACTGGATCGCGCTTCTCCAGCGGCATCGCATCACTGCCCGCCTTCAGCGCATTCACCAGGGCCACCGGCACGGTAGCAGGGTCGATCATCACCAGCTTGTCGCCAGCGCCCAGGCGGCGCAGGTCTGCGACAAGCGTATCGGTCGCGGCAAGCTTTGCCACGCCGGCGAGCTGCGCCCGGAGTTCAGGCGTGATCTTCTCGCGGTAGAGATAGAGCATCGGCGTCCCGCGCCGCGGGACATAGGCAAAGCCCAGCGTTACCGGCACGTTGGGCACGTCACGACCGCGGATGTTGAACAGCCAGTTGATCGACTCCGGGATGGTCAGCACCACGCCATCGGCGCCTTCCTTGGCAAGGATCGCCCGGATTTCCTGGATCTTGTCGCTGGCCTCGCGCCCGGCTCGGTTATGTCCAAGCACTTCGATGGCGGTTGCTGGCGGCTTCGGCCGGTCCGTCCAGATCGCATCGACGAGGTTCTTCACTGCTACGAGGCTCGCGTGCCCCTGGAGCTTCTCCTCGATGTCCTTCACTTCGCTCGGCGTATGCAGCCAGGGGTCGAAGCCGAGCTTGCCGCCTTTGGGCACGTAGTCAGTGATCGAGGGCGCATAGCCACCCTGTACACCGTCGAGCACAGTAACCACCTTTGTGTCCGTCTCGGCTGGCGCCTGCAGCGTATAGCGGCTGTCGACATAAAGTGCCGCCTTCCGCATCCCGATGATCGCGACCCCGGCCGAGCCGGTGAAGCTGGTCACATAGGCGAGCCGCGCTTCGCTATCGGGTACTGATTCTCCGCGATGCACGTCTGCGCGCGGGACAAGGAAAGCGTCGACTCCGGCATCGGCCATCGCGACGCGCAGTGCCTTCACGCGGCCCTTCACCGTTTTTGGGCTGGTACGGGCATCGAATTGCTGGAAGCGGGCGGGTGCGAAGGTCACGTTACTCATCTTGGGCTGCAATGGCTCGAAATGGGGCAGGGCAGGCGAGGGCGCCCGCCACATCTTTGCCGCAGAGACTAACGCCGACCGGTCCTAACCACTAGTTGATTCAGGACAAATTAAGCCGAGTTGCACGCGCGGCATGGCTGCCCTTCGTTCGAGGGCCTAACGGATATGGTTTCAGACGCCTATATGGACTGTGTGGCCAACGGCCGACGAGATTCACTTAACGGGAGAATACGATGCCCGAGAACAGCAATGATTTCCGCAAGGCGCTGAGCGGCTTGGTCGAAGCGCGGGGCCGCGAGGCGACCCGCAGCATCCACCGCACGCGCGAACATCTGCTGCTCGGTTCGGTCACCAAGCGCCCGAACTGAAGCGACAGAGCCTGAAACACGAAACCCCCGGTCCTAGCGGCCGGGGGTTTTGCTTTGAGCGGCCTTCAAGGGCGCGGCGTTCCCAAGACCCAGGTCTGTCGGTCGGTCTCCATCCCCCTGAAGGAGAGGGAATAGGGGAGGGGTGATTTTCACGCTCCGAGCGCGGTGAATGTACTCACCGGCCTCGACAAGGCGCTTGGCCCGAGGCTTCGCGACCTTCTCGGCAAGGGCGAAGGATGACGACTGAGGTCCGGCATAGTCGGGACCGCCGGGAACCGCGGGGTTGCACGCCCTCACAGCTTCTCCAGCATCAGCGTCGACCATTCCTTCTTCTCGATGCGCTGGCGCAGAACCAGGCCCTGTCGGCCATAGGCGGCAATCACCCGCGCAGCCTGGTGGTTCAAGATGCCTGAGAGAATGATCACCGCGCCACGCGCGGCTACCCGCTTCATCGCTGGCGCGAGGGCGGCGAGCGGCGCCGCAAGGATATTGGCGACGATCAGGTCATAGGGCGCTGCATTCTGGATCACGCGGTGCTCGAGTCCGGTTGCCTCGATGCCGATGATGTAGCGGCCGACGCCGTTCTTCCGCGCATTCTCGACTGTTGTCGCGACAGCGATCGGATCGATATCGCTCGCCAGCACGGGCAACCTGAGCCGCTTGGCGAGTGCGATCGCCAGCACGCCCGTGCCGGTGCCGACATCAAGCATGGCGCTGAAGCGCTGGCGCTTCAGGGCTCGGTCGATCGCTTCGAGGCAACCGGCCGTCGTTTCATGATGGCCGGTCCCGAAGGCTTGCGCGGCGTCGATCTCGATGGCGGTCAGCCCGGCTGCGAACGGGCCCGGGTCATGGCTGCCGTGTACGACGAAGCCTCCGGCAACCACGGGATGCAGGCCCTCGAGTGATTTTGCCACCCAGTTGATCGACGGGTCGATCGCCTCGACCTCGAAACTCACCTGGCCGCCCAGAACCTCGCGGGCCACGGCCTCGAACTCGGCAATGTCCGGAGCGCTCGTGCAGGTCGCCTCGAAGAACCACTCGCCGGTCTCCTGGTCCTCATATGCCGAGGCAGTCACCGCCAGGTCCTCGCGCGCCGCAATCGCGTCTACCAGCATGTATGCCTGATCCCGCGTGAGCGGCGTCGAAACCTGCGAAAGCGTCATCTCGTCATCCTTTGCTGCCGCGTCTCATGCAGAGGAGCGGGCCGGGAAGTCAATGCCACTCAGCCGGCTCAGTTAAGGGCGAGCCGCGCCCATACCGGCAGATGGTCCGATCCGGTTCGCGCCAGCGCGGTGCGGTGCACGCCGGTTGCCTCCACCTCTATGTCGCGGCTGGTGATGATCCGGTCGAGCTGCAGCATCGGCCGTCGGGCATGGAAGCTCGGTCCCGGCGCGATGACATTGTGGTGCTGCGCGAATTGCGCAAGGCAGCCACCATCTGGCGCCCATTGGTTGAGGTCGCCCATGAACACGGTCGGCACCTTGCCTTCGATCGTTTCGAGATAAGAGACGATCGCCTCCGCCTGCCTCCGGCGCCAGTTCCCCAGCAGCCCCAGATGCATGCCGACGACGCGCAGCACCCGCCCATCGACCTTGATATCGGCGAGGATCGCGCCGCGCGGCTCGAAGGCTGGCAGCTCGATCCGCTGCTGGTCGACGACTTCGATGCCCTTCTTCACCAGAATGGCGTTGCCGTGCCAGCCGAGGCTTTGCTCGCGGATACCGAAGCGCACCGGCATATAGTCCGTCTGGTCGATGATCTGGTCGGGCGACAAAGTCGACACCCTTGTGCCGAAGCGCATGTCCACTTCCTGCACGGCGATCACGTCGGCATCCACTTCGGCAAGGATCTTCATGATGCGATCGGGGTTGCGCTTGCGGTCGGTGCCGAGCGACTTGCGGATATTGTACGAACAGACTTTGACCATGTGCCGTCAGAGAATAGGAGAAAGGAGCCGGGCGCCGCTGTCGACCAGCTTGCGGAACGGGTTGCGCTTCTGCACTTCCTCGCGGGTCACGAGGCGGCAATCGGAAAAGTCGCTCTGCAGCATGTCAGCAACAGCCTCCACCATGCGGGCTGATGGCATCCACACGGTCATCTCGAAATTGATGGCGAAGCTGCGGTTATCGAAGTTCACGCTGCCGATCGACGCGATGCGGTCGTCCATGAGCAGCACCTTCTGGTGCAGGAAGCCCTTGGTATAGCGGTACACGGATACGCCATGCTCCACCATTGCATCGGCATGCGCGGTGCTGGCGAGCCATACCATCAGGTGGTCGGGCTTCTCGGGTAGCATCAGGCGCACGTCCACACCGCGCAGCGCCGCCGCATAGAGCGCGGTACGCACATCGGTATCCGGCACGAAATAGGGACTTACCACCCAGAGCCGCTCGCGCGCCTGCCCGATGATGTCGGTATAGGCAATGGCGCAGGTTTCGAACTTGTCGGCAGGGCCGGTTGCCATCAGCAGTGCAGGGGTATCGCCCACAGGCTCGAGGTCGTCGGGCACCGGCAGATCGAGTTCCTCTCCGGTCGCCCAGCTCCAGTCCTCGCGAAACACCAGCGCGAAGACCTGGGCCGCGGGTCCCGCAACGCGCAACTGTGTGTCGCGCCAATGACCGAAATGCTTGTCGCGGCCAAGATATTCGTCGCCGACATTGGCGCCGCCCGTCCATGCCACGAGGCCGTCCACCACCACATTCTTGCGGTGGTTGCGGTAGTTGATCCGCATTGGCCCAAAGAGCCTCAGCAGCCCATGCCGCTCGTTGAAGGCGCTGACGCTGATGCCTGCCGCCTCGAGCCGCCGGCGATATGCCTTTGGCAGCCGGTTGCTGCCGACATCATCATAGAGCACGTAGACCTTGACCCCGGCGCGCGCTCGTTCCTCCAGCGCCTCGGCCACCTGCCGGCCGATTGCGTCGTCCTTGATGATGTAGAACTGGAGCAGGATGTAGCGTCTGGCCCGGGCGATGCCATCGAGGATCGAGGCGAAGATCGCCTCGCCGTTCACCAGCACCTCGGTGTCATTGCCGTTGATGAAAGGAAACCCGGCCGCCCGCACCAGCACCGGCCAGTCTCGCCCTGTGTCGCGGTCAATGACCTTCAATTCGTCGGCGCGCAGGATGCGGTTGTGCCGAATCTTGTGGCGGGTGCGCGTATAGGAGTCGAAGTGCTTCCATCCGAACACCAGGTAGATGAACGCCGTGGGGAAGGGCAGGAAGGCCAGCGCCACCAGCCATGCAATGGACCCCTGCGACGTGCGCGAGGCGTAGACCTCCCTCACCGCGCAAACGAATGCCAGCATGTAGTTGATCGCCACCAGGGCGGCGATCAGCGACATGTTGGCGACGATGGTCTCGATGGCTTGAGCCATATGCAATCTCCGCGACGAGGGAACTACGCCGTCGCTGGCCGATTCAATAAGTGTATCTTTGCCGACCGCTAAGGGAAATGTCGCGCTTGCCTAACGCGCGAGCCACGGCGAAGGTGCCGCCACGCTTAATCGAGTCCCGCCAGTGCCTGCCGACCTTCAGCAATTCAGCCCGCCCGCCCCACGCGGCGCCCTCACGGGCATCGCTTTCAAGATTGCATCGGTCATCATCTTTCTCGGCATGTCGAGCCTCCTCAAGGCTGCGCCCCACATTCCGGCGGGCGAGCTCGTCTTCTTTCGGTCCTTCTTCGCGCTCATCCCGGTGCTGGCCTATCTCGCCTACCGTGGCGAACTGACCACCGGTCTCAAGACATCGCATCTTGGCTCGCATATGGGTCGCGGGCTCGTCGGTACAACCTCGATGATGCTCGGCTTCTACGCCCTCACGCAGTTGCCGCTGCCCGAGGCGGTCGCCATCAACTATGCCACGCCGCTTGTCATCGTGGTGTTCAGCGCCCTGTTCTTCCACGAGCAGGTCCGTGCCTATCGCTGGACCGCCGTCATCGTCGGCTTCGTCGGCGTGCTCATCATCATGTCGCCGCGTCTCACGCTGTTTTCTGGCGGCGTTGCCAATGCCACAGGCGCCACCCTGGGCGCCATCGCGGCGCTCGCCGCCTGCGTTTTCGCGGCTGTCGCCATGTTGCTGGTGCGCAAACTCGTAGCCACCGAGCGCTCGGCGACAGTTGTGCTCTACTTCTCGCTCAACTCGTCGTTCATCGGGCTGCTGACGCTGCCATTCGGCTGGGTCATGCCCACCCCGCAGGATTTCGTTCTGCTCGTGGGGGCCGGGCTTTGCGGTGGAGTCGCGCAGATCCTCCTCACCGAATCCTATCGCCACGCGGAAATGAGCGTCGTCGCGCCGTTCGAGTATGCATCACTGATCTTCTCGGTCGCCATCGGCTATTTCATCTTCGCCGATGCGCCGACCCTGACCATGATCGTCGGCGGCATCATCGTGGTCGGCTCGGGGCTGTTCATCATCTGGCGCGAACATCGCCTGGGGCTCGATTCGAAACGTGGGGAGCGGACGACGAGTTCGCATTGACTACCCCGGTGTCTTAGGCCCTCGCCCTTCGACAGGCTCAGGGTAAGGCCCTTCAAGGTGCGCCGCGCTCGATCGTCCTCATGGTGAGCCTGTCGAACCACGAGGACGAATAGAAGAAAGCCCTCACACCTTCTGCACGAAACTATCCAGCACCTTCTTCTTGCCGGCCTTTTCGAACTCGATGGTGAGCTTGTTGCCCTCGATATGCTCCACCGCGCCATAGCCGAACTTCAGGTGGAACACGCGTTCGCCCAGCGCGTAGCGCGAGCCGCGCCCGTCATCCACCGAGCGCGCCACGAGGTCGCCCTCGATGGTCAGTGGCCCGGATGATTTCCGCGACCCCTGCTGCGCACGGGCACGCTGCCAGCCCGGTGTCTCGTAGATGGAATCGAACGGGTCCGATGTGTCGAAATTGCTCGTCCGCCGCCCGCCATAGCCATAGCCGCCATAGGATGAGCCGGTATCCTTTACGTCGACCACGCCAGCAGGGAGCTCATCGAGGAAGCGCGAAGGGATCGCCGATTGCCACAGCCCGTGTATGCGGCGGTTCTGCGCCACATAGAGCTTCAGCCGCTTCCGCGCCCGCGTCAGCCCCACATAAGCCAGCCGCCGCTCTTCCTCGAGGCCGGATTTGCCGCCTTCATCCAGCGCCCGCTGGTGCGGGAACAGGCCTTCTTCCCAGCCGGGCAGGAAGACCGTGTTGAATTCCAGCCCCTTGGCCGAGTGCAATGTCATGATCGACACCGCGTCTGCGCCTTCGCCAGTCTCTCTCTCGGTCACCAGGGTGACATGCTCTAGGAATCCTTGGAGGTTTTCGAACTCCTCCATCGACCGAACAAGTTCCTTTAGGTTCTCTAGCCGCCCCGCAGCATCAGGCGACTTTTCAAGTTGGAGCATCTCTGTGTAGCCACTCTCGTCGAGCACTGCCTGCGCCAGTTCGACATGAGAGATGGCTGGGATATGTGTGACCTCGTCCTCTAGCTCGCCTGTCGCTTTATTCCTCTTTTTGCTTACCTCTGTGCGATCATGAAGCCGCTGTGGCCAATCGTCGAAGAGCCAAAGCAAATCTCGAAGCGTCTGCCGCGGCGCCTTCTTCAGCTCCTCAGTTTCAAGCAGCATTCGAACAGCGGTCAGAAGGGGAACTCGGTTGGCTCTCGCTGTCGCGTTCACAACGCTGAGGACCGAATCACCGAGCCGTCTTTTCGGAACGTTCACGATCCGCTCGAAGGCCAGGTCATCTGATGGGTTCGCCACCAGCCTCAAATAGGCCAGCGCGTCCCGGATTTCCTTCCGCTCATAAAAGCGCGGGCCACCGATGACGCGGTAGTTCAGCCCCAGCGTGATGAAGCGCTCTTCGAACTCGCGCA
>CAYPYV010000129.1:0-1900 GCA_964414845.1 uncultured Devosia sp.
GGATGGAAATCGAGCGGCAGCGCGGCATCTCGATCACCTCCTCGGTGATGACCTTTGAGCACCTGGGCCTGACCTTCAACCTGCTCGATACACCCGGCCACTCGGATTTCTCCGAGGATACCTACCGCACGCTCACCGCGGTCGACGCGGCGGTGATGGTGATCGACGTGGCGAAGGGCATCGAAAGCCAGACGCTGAAGCTGTTCGAAGTGTGCCGCCTGCGCGATATTCCGATCATTACCTTCGCCAACAAGGTGGACCGCGAAGGTCAGGATCCGATCAAGATCCTCGACGAGATCGCCGATACGCTCGCGCTCGACGTGACGCCGGTGGTGTGGCCGCTTGGCGGTGGCGTCGACTTCAAGGGCATTGTGGACCTCGTCGGCAAGCGCGTGCTGGCGCCATCAGGCGAGGAAATCCGCAGCTTCGAGGATGTCGAAGAGCTGTTCTCCGATGAGAAGCTCAATGCCGACCCGGTGATCAGGGCGAGCCTCGAGAACCTCGATCTCGTGCGCGCGGGCTACCCGGAATTCGATCTCACCACCTATAGGGCAGGGCACCTGACCCCGGTGATCTTCGGTTCGGCGCTGAAAAGCGTCGCCGTGCCGGAACTGCTCGCGGCGCTCGGCGCCTGGGCGCCCGAGCCGCGCCCGCAGCCCGCCGACCCTGCGCCGATCAACCCTGGCGACCAGAAGGTCACCGGCTTCGTGTTCAAGGTGCAGGCCAATATGGACCAGAACCACCGCGACCGCATTGCCTTCGTGCGGCTGTCGTCGGGCACGTTCAAGCGCGGCATGCGGCTGAAGAATGTGCGCACGGGCAAGGACATGGCGGTTTCGAACCCGATGTTCTTCTTCGGGCACGATCGCGAGCTGGCCGAGGAAGCGGTGGCGGGTGATATTGTCGGCATCCCCAACCATGGCGCGCTCAGCGTCGGCGACACCCTCTCCGAGGGGGCGCTGGTGAAGGTGACGGGTATCCCGAACTTCGCGCCGGAAATCATCCGCCGCGTTCGCCTCGCCGACCCGATGAAATCGAAGCAGCTGGCGAAGGCGCTTTCGGACCTCGCCGAAGAGGGGGTCGCGCAGATTTTCCGCCGCATGGTGGGTGCCGACTATATCGTTGGCGTGGTGGGCCAGCTGCAGCTCGAAGTGCTGCAGGCGCGCATCCAGAGCGAATACAATGTGCCGATCAGCTTCGAGGCGATCAATTTCGAGCTCGCGCGCTGGATCACGGCGGAGGATCGCAAGGAACTCGACCGGTTCATCTCCACCAACAAGCTGGAAATGGCCGAGGACAAGTACGGCGACCCGGTCTACCTGGCGCAGAGCCAGTGGTGGCTCGGCCGCGCGCAGCGGGACTATCCGGCGATTACCTTCCACACGACCAAGGAACGGCATTGAGCGCAGCGCGCTGAGGGTGCCATTACCTCGATGTCATGCCGACGTAGGTCGGCACCCATCCTGGGGTGCTTCCCCAGCCGCAAGGTGGTGGTGCGCGATCTCAGGATGGGCCCCGGCCTCCGCCGGGGTGACCCCGTGGTGGGGGAACACTCAGTGCGCCCGGACCTCGTGCTTCGACAAGCTCAGCATGAGGTCCTACGATTGCCCTCTTCTCCCCGCCGTGCCCCCTTCGCATGGCTGGCACGCCCAAGGCCGCCTTGCGTGAGCGGTGCTTTCTTGCCATATCCGGACCACAATTGTTGCAGGTGACGATTTGTCCGGCTTTCTGAGGCTCGCCGGCCTCGACCATGTGCCAGATGCCCTCAGGGGCGCCATGGTCGCGATCGGCAATTTCGATGGCTGCCATCGCGGACATCAGCGTGTGTTCGGTGCCCTGCGCGACAGGGCGCGGGCACTGGGCGTTCAGCTCAAGTTCGAGGTGGAGGTCAACCCGGACC
>CAYPYV010000129.1:1910-9443 GCA_964414845.1 uncultured Devosia sp.
GGCACTGGGCGTTCCGGCCGTGGTGTTGACCTTCGAGCCGCATCCGCGCGATGTGTTTGCGCCCCAGCCCTTCATGTTCCGGCTGACCTATGCCGACCAGAAAGCGCGGATCGCCGAGGAGATGGGCCTCGACGGCATCGTGGTAATGCCGTTCTCGAAGGGCTTTTCCGAAATAGAAGCCGAGGATTTCGTCCAGCGCTTCCTCGTCGAGGCGCTGGCGGTGCGTGGAGTGTCGGTGGGCGCCGATTTCCATTTTGGCCACAACCGTCGCGGCACGCCCGCCTATCTCGCCGAAGCCGGCATCCGGAATGGCTTCGAAGTGGTGGTGCTCGACCTGCTCGACGAGGGCGACGAGCATATTTCGTCGTCGCGGATTCGCGGCCTGCTCGGCAAGGGCGACGTGGTGGGCGCGAGCCAGCTGCTCGGCTACCACTGGTACCTCTCAGGAGAGGTGGTAAAGGGCGACCAGCGCGGACGGGAGCTGGGCTTCCCCACCGCCAACGTTGCGACCCCCTCCGGCTTCGGGCTGTTGCAGGGCGTCTATGCAGTGCGGGCGCGGCTCGGCGTAAGGCTGCTCGATGGCGTCGCGAGCTATGGCAAGCCGATGTTCAACAACGAGCGGCCGCCCTTCGAGACGTGGATCTTTGATTTCGACGAGATGATTTATGGCGAGACGCTGGAAGTCTCGCTGCTCGGGATGGTGCGCGGGCAGGAGAAGTTCCGCGGGCTCGATGAGCTGATCGCGGCCGTGAACAAGGACGCGCAGGAAGCGCGGCGCTATCTGCAGACGACCGTGCCGGTGTCCGATCTCGACCGGCGGCTGGGGTTCTTCCGATAGGGCTTGATTTTGCCATGGCGGGCGGGTTGCCAGCCATGCGGGAAATCCCCTACAGGGTTCAGGTTGGGTGACGTCCGGGGGCTTGTCGATGCGTGGTTTTCTCTCCGCTTTCGTTGCGGTGATGGTGCTTGCCGTGTCGGGTCCCGCCCAAGCGTCCCTTGTGACGTTCAAGGGCAATAGCCAGACCGTGCACCGTGGTCAGGTCGATACCGGCAGCTACACGCAGGAAGATATGGGAGAACAGAGCATCTCGCTCCCTGATAGGGATGAGAATGGCAACTTCATATCCGGTTCCAACCCGAGCGACATTGTTGAAGAAGAGCTGCCGCCGACCGAGGCTGATCTTGATGCCTGCGTCGCGGCTGGCGATGTCGAATGCATGACGAACTTGATCAAGGAACTAGCGGGCGATGATGTCGAAAAGGCCGCATCGCTGACGTTGCGCGCCGCGAATGGCGCGAAGACGCTTGCCGCGACCGACCCGGCGAAGGCACTGAATGTGCTCGACAAGATCATGGATCTGGCGTCCGGCATGACGAGCTCCGAGGACAACCTTGTTGCAGTGCAGATCAGCAAGGTCGCCGCGGATGTCATCGCCAAGAGCGACGTGCAGACGGCCAACCCCCAGGCGGTGGGCGAGCTGGCCGGCAAGATCGGCGAGGTGGTCCTCAAGCCGTCGATCCTTTTCGGCGACAAAGAGCTTGCCAAGGACGTCGTGAAATCGGTGACGCAGACGGCAAAGAAGGAGGCCATCAAGGCCGCCTATCCCGATGCGGTGAAGGAAATCAAGGCCGCCCTAAAGGAGGCGCAGGAGGCCTATACGGTTCAGGAGATGTACCCGGACATGCTCGAATTCCACAAAGAACTCTTTCCCGAGGATGAGCCCAAGCCGAAGCCGGACACTCCGTCGCCGACCTGAGCGACTGGCAGCCCAGCTGCGCAAGTGGAAAGCCGCGGGTTGCCGCGGCTTTTGCACTTTTGGAAACGGCGCTGTCCAAGGCTCGCGTACAAAGTGGGCGCGAGCCAGCTGCTCGGCTATCACTGGTACCTGTCGGGCGGGTAATCCGCGGCGACCAGCGCGGCTGCGAGTTCGGCTTCTTCACCGCCAATGTCGCGGCTCCGGCGGGGTTCGGGCTGGTGCGCGGGCAGGAAAAGTTCCGCGGGCTCGACGAGCTGATCGCCGCCGTGAACAAGGACGCGCAGGAAGCCCGCCGCTATCTGCAGACCACCGTGCCGGTGTCGGACCTCGACCGGCGGCTGGGATTCTTCAGGTAAGAGAATGGAGCGCAGCGCCGCACGCGGGACCCAACGCGCGGTCGGCCGGCATTGGATACAGAAGAACTGGAAGAGGCGCGCAACGCACACTTTAACGCTCGATAAACACTTGCGCCTTACCGCCGTGAAGGGTTGGGTTGGCCTTGTGCCGATGCGCAAATCACGTGAAGATACGTACCAATTTCTGGACTTGGGGTTTTTTGGATGCGCCGTATTCTTTTCGCCGTGCTGGCTGCGGTAGTGGTGCCTGTTGCCGCTCTGCCGGTGACTCCGGTTCTTGCGCAGCAGGCGCAAATGCCGCCGGCACTGAAGGCGGCGCTGCTAAGCGGCAATGCCGCGGCGATCCAGCAGACGATTGTCACTTTGTCGGCGGGAAATCCCGCGCAGCAGGCGGCGCTTGCAGCGCAGGTCGCTGCGGCGGCAGAGAAACTCCTCATCACGAACCCGGCCGTGGCAGCAGCGGCGCTCGGGGCGATGTTGGCGGTTATCAATTCGACCGCGGTGATTGTGGCCGCGCCGCAATCGGTGATGGTTGTCCTGGCGGCAGCCGGACGGATCGCGACCAACCCGAGTGTACAGGCGGCGAATCCCGGGGCAGTGGCCGCCGCGCTGCCTGCAATTGTCGATCTGGCGGCGAACCCGATTGTGTATGCGGCCAACCCGCAGGCGGCAATCCAGATCATGGGAGGTGCGTATCAGGCAGCGAAGTCGACCGCAGTTGCTGCGGTCGTGCCATCGGTGCTCAACACTGTCACAAAGGCAATACTGGCCGCGGCCGCCAGCCCGCAGTTGCTGGCCACCAACCCGGCCAACGCGAAGCAGCTCGGCGATATTCTGACGGACGGAGGGCAGCAGCAGAACCCGCGGCCCCCCTCGGCGAGCTGAGCGAAAGCGGCACTGCCGAATTGAGACTGGCACCGGGGCTGTGGGCTTGCTAAAAGCCCGCAGCCTTTTTCCTTAGAGCATCGGCCAAACGATGAACGATACCGCGACCAGCGCGGGCAGCGACTATTCCAATACGCTGTTCCTGCCCGAGACCCAGTTCCCCATGCGCGCCGGCCTGCCCGAGCGCGAGCCGCAATGGCTGAAGCGCTGGGAAGAGCTGGACATTTACGGGCGGCAGCGGGCGGCGGGGAAGGGCAAGCCGCTCTTTACCCTGCATGACGGCCCGCCTTATGCGAATGGCAATATCCATATCGGCCACGCGCTCAACAAGATCCTCAAGGATCTGGTGAGCCGCTCGAAAACCATGCTCGGCTACAACTCGGCCTATGTGCCGGGCTGGGATTGCCACGGCCTGCCCATCGAATGGAAGGTGGAAGAGCAGTACCGCCAGAAGGGCCAGAACAAGGACGACGTCGAGATCAACGAGTTCCGCAACGAGTGTCGCTCGTTCGCGCAATATTGGGTGGATACCCAGCGCGAGGAATTCAAGCGGCTGGGCGTCGTGGGCGACTGGGGCAACCCGTACCTCACCATGAGCTACGACGCCGAGGCGCAGATCGCCCGCGAGCTGATGAAGGTCGCGATGTCGGGCCAGCTCTATCGCGGCTCGAAGCCGGTGATGTGGAGCGTGGTGGAGCGCACCGCGCTCGCCGAAGCCGAAATCGAGTACCAGGACTACGAGAGCGACACGATCTGGGTGAAGTTCCCGGTGGTGTCGAGCGCCTTGGATAGGGCTGCAGCCAAGCTGAAGGACATTGTGGTCCCCGAAGCTGTAGGCGAAGCTTATGTGCCCCGCATGGAAGGTGCCGCTGTCGTCATCTGGACAACGACGCCTTGGACGATCCCTGCAAACCGGGCCATCTCGTTCTCGGGCAAAATCAGCTACGGGCTGTACGAAGTCACTGCCGCGCCCGCCGAGAACTGGGCAAAGGTCGGTGAGAAATTCATTCTTGCCGACAAGCTGGCAGGTGAAGTGTTCGCCAAGGCGAAGGTGGAAGCCTATGAACGGCTGGCTTCAGTTGCGCCAACAGAACTTGCAGGTCTGACTTGTGGGCACCCCTTAAACCCGGTTCTGCCGCTCGTGTTTCCGATCGGCGCGGGTTTTGGTGGGGGCGTAGCCGGCTACTCCGACTGGGGCAAGCAATTCTACGGCATGCTGACCAATGAGACTCAGGAGTTCGGTGATGGTCGTGGTCGCTCGCCCGACTTCGATCTGTATCCCCCTTATTCCTTCCCCGTCCCGCTGCTCGATGGCGAGCATGTGACCGACGATACCGGTACCGGCTTCGTGCATACCGCTCCAAGCCACGGCCTCGACGACTTCGATATCTGGCTGAAATCCGGCCGGGTGCTGACCCAGCGCGGCATCGATACCGCCATCCCCTTCACCGTCGACGATGCCGGGTTCTACACCAAGGACGCGCCGGGCTTCGAAGGCGCGCGGGTGATCGACGATGCGGGGAAGAAAGGCGACGCGAACCAGCGCGTCATCACCGCGCTCGCCGAGCGCGGCATGATGGTGGCGCGTGGCCGCGTGAAGCACCAGTACCCGCATTCGTGGCGCTCGAAGAAGCCGATCATCTACCGCAATACGCCGCAATGGTTCGTCTATATGGACCGCGACATCATGGGCGCGAAGGGCGATACGCTCCGCACCCGGGCGCTCGCCGCCATCGATGCGACGACCTTCTACCCCGCGGCGGGTCAGAACCGCTTGCGCTCGATGATCGCCGACCGGCCCGACTGGGTGCTTTCCCGTCAGCGCGCCTGGGGCGTGCCGATCGCAGTGTTCTATAACGAGGCGACCGACGAGATCCTGAAGGACGAGGCGGTGAACCACCGCATCGGGCAGGCTTTCGAGGAAGAGGGCGCCGATGCCTGGTTCAAGCCGGGCGCCAAGGCGCGCTTCCTCGCAGGCGCGACGCATTACGGCAAGCCGGTGAACCCGGACGAGTGGCAGAAGATCGACGACATCCTCGATGTGTGGTTCGAAAGCGGCACCACGCATTCCTGGGTGCTGCGCAACCCGCAGAAATGGCCCGACCTGCAATTCCCCGCCGGCATGTATCTCGAAGGCTCGGACCAGCATCGCGGCTGGTTCCATTCGTCGCTGCTTGAGAGCTGCGCGACGAACGGCTTCGCGCCCTATGCCAGCGTCTTGACGCACGGCTTCACCCTCGATGGCGAGGGCAAGAAGATGTCGAAATCGCTCGGCAATACCGTCGCCCCGCAGGACGTGATCAAGCAGTATGGCGCCGATATCCTCCGCCTCTGGGTGGCCTCGTCGGATTATTCCGACGACCTGCGCATCGGCAAGGAGATCATCAACTCCACCGTCGACAACTACCGCAAGCTCCGCAACTCGATCCGCTGGCTGCTCGGCAACCTCGCCCACTACAAGGCGGGCGAGCGGGTCGGCTATGCCGATCTGCCCGAGCTCGAGCGGCTGGTGCTGCACCGGCTGAAGGAGCTCGATGCCGTGGTGCGCGATGCTTATGATGCCTATGACTACAAGCGCATCATCGCGGCCTTGTCGAACTTCATGAATATCGAGCTCAGCGCCTTCTACTTCGATATCCGCAAGGACAGCCTCTATTGCGATCCCGTTTCGTCGGTGAAGCGCCGGGCGAGCCTCACGGTACTCGACGAACTGTTCAACACGCTGACCGCGTGGCTCGCGCCGATCCTGGTGTTCACCATGGAAGAGGCGTGGCTCGAACGGAACCCGGGCGCAGAAAGCTCGGTGCATCTGCGGGAGTTCCCCAAGCTCGACGAGAGCTGGCTGCAGCCGGCCCTCGCCGAGAAGTGGGAGACGGTCCGCGACATCCGCAAGGTGGTGACTGGCGCGCTCGAGATCGTGCGGCGGGAAAAGACCATCGGCTCCTCGCTCGAAGCGGCGCCGAAGGTCTATCTGGCCGATGCGCGCTATGGCGCGGCGCTCGATGGCGTCGACCTGGCGGAGATCGCCATCACCTCGGGCATCGAGATTGTCGCGGGTGAGGGCCCGGCCGACGCCTTCCGCCTCGACGAGGTGAAGGGCGTGGCGGTGGTCTTCGAAAAGGCGACGGGCCGGCAATGTGCCCGCTCTCGCCGGTATTTCCCCGAGAGCGAAATGGCTGGCGATGTGTCGAAGCGCGACCGCCAGGCGCTTGAGGAACGTGCGGCAGCGGGGATTTAGGCAGTCGGGATTCCCTCTCCCGTTCACGGGAGAGGGTGGCGCGAAGCGCCGGGTGAGGGGAGCTACCCTCGCTGACGTTCCGGAGCCGAGATTTGCTCAGCGCAAGCGGCACCCCCCACCTCCGCCTGACGGCGGTATCCTCCCCCGTAAACGGGGGAGGAGTGGGCGCGAAACGCGAGATAGATGAACACGGCCGGGCTGGAGACAACTATGAATAGCCGGTGTGCCGAACATTACGTCGCTAGCCAGCCGGCCAGGGCGAGGTTCAGTCACCTCGCGGGTCGCGTCAGGTGCGTTTACCCATGACCCGCCCCTATCTCATCTCATCGCTGATCGCGGGCATTGTCGCCTTCGCGCTCGACAGGGTGCACAAGGCCATCCAGGTTTCGGCGCAGTGTGTCGGCGCCGGGCCGGAAGTCTGCCTCGACCATCCGGGCTATTTTGTGCCCGTCAACGCGACCGGCTGGCTCGGCGGCGAGTTCGTGCCGGTGACGCCCTTCTTCGATTATGTGCTGGTGTGGAACCGCGGCGTCTCCTATGGCCTGCTCGATGGCATGCCGGTCTGGGGCCTCGGGCTGATCGCCGCGGTGGCGATCGCCGGCCTTGCCGTCTGGTGGTTTCGCACCACCGACGCGCTGGTGCGTGTGGGGCTGATGCTGGCCATCGGCGGCGCCCTGTCCAACGCGCTCGACAGGCTGCTCTATGGCGCGGTGGCGGACTTTTTCCACTTCCATTGGCAGGCGTGGAGCTTCTACATCTTCAACATTGCCGACGTGGCGATTACCCTCGGCGTCGTGCTCTTGCTGCTGGATTTTCTCGGCCTTGGCCGTGGCCGGAAGAACAGCAAGCCGCATTAGGGCAAATGCGCCTCAATCTGGCCACAGCGCGCCTGTTGGTCTATAAGCCTCTGCCCGCTGGGGTGGTTGCGAATAAGGGAATACTCATGCTGAAGGCGTTTGCCGGTCACCGGTCCACGATGTCGGTGTTCATGCGTTCGAGCCTCCTGGTGCTCGCCTTCGCGGGCGTCGGCGCAGGGCTGGCTGGCTGCACCACGGTGGAAGGTACCAACGCGCTGACCGACCCCGGCACCTTTGAGCGCGAGGTGATGACCTCGACGCTGCAGGGTCTCGGCATGGTCGAAAAGCCGAAGGTGGAAGAGAATAAGGATATGCGCGGGCCGCTGGTGCTGCCCAAGGACGCGAGCCTGCCTCCGCCCGCCGATGCCAAGGCTGACGCAGCCCTTGCGCAACTGCCCGAGGATTCCGACAAGGTGAAGGTCGACATGACCGGCCTCAGC
>CAYPYV010000130.1:0-9383 GCA_964414845.1 uncultured Devosia sp.
TCCTTCTGGATATTGGCGTGCACGCGCTCGTATCATCGACGCGGGCCAGCTCGCTCGACGGGCCCTTCTCACACCGCTATCCGACCGCGGGCTCGAGCCTGGCGATGACGCGGTGATATTCGCTCTGCACGCCAAGCTTGGCGCGACGATGCCCGCTCTTTCTGAGACTCTTGAAACATCGCCGGAGCTCTTGTTCCCCATCATTGCCCGGCTTGAGGCTCGCGATATCGTCCGCCAACAACCCGTTGGCCCAGAACTCATCCACGGTTGGGCACTCACAGAGCGCGGCGAACGGCTGCAGCAATGGCTTGCCGGGCACTGGGTACAACTTGAGGACGCGTTGTTTGGGGATCTCAGCGAACGCCAGCGCCGTTTGCTGACAAAATCCCTCAAGCGCTTCACACTGCTGATGCGCACCGGCGAGGGCAAGCCCTAGGTCCGGCGCTCCTCGCTGTGCCTGTCCAGTGCCAGCGTCGCGGCAATCACAACGAAGGCAAACAATACCATGCCGGCGGCCAGCCAGTGCGCTTTGTCCCACTCCAGCCGCTCGACATAGTCGTAGATCGAAACCGAAAGCAGTTTGGTTTCGCCCGGGATGTTGCCTCCGATCATCAGAACAACGCCAAACTCGCCGATCGTATGCGCAAAGGTGAGAATAGCCCCCGACAGGTATCCCCGCCGCGCCAGTGGCAGGCAAACACGCCACATTGTCTGAAACGAACTCGCTCCCAATGTCGCCGCGGCCTCCACCGGGTCGTTGCCTATCTCTTCAAGAGCGGTACGGATCGGCTGCACCATGAATGGCAGCGAGTAAACCAGCGACCCAAGCACCAGCCCTTCGAAGGAGAATGCCAAAGTCCGTGCGCCCCACAGCCCCGCAAGTGCGCCGCCCGGTCCGAACGGCCCCAGGGCAATGAGCAGGTAAAACCCGAGAACGGTCGGCGGTAGTACCAGCGGCAACGCGACGATCGCCCCAATCACTACTTTCCATCGGCTACGACTGCGCCACAACCAGAAGGCGAGGGGGGTCGCGATTACGACGAGCAGAATCGTCACGATGATCGCAAGACGCAGTGTCAGCCAGGTCGCTGTCCAGATCGGGTCGTCCGCCACGCCACTGCCCTCAATCGTTCAGGGTACGCTATAGCCGAACTTCTCGATGATGACCTTCCCCTCGTCACTTCTGATAAAGTCCAGGAACGCCTTGGCCGTCGGATCGTTGGCGCCTGGCGCCAGGAGCACTGCATCCTGCAGGATAGGGCCATGCAGGTGTGCAGGGACGCGCCAAACTGCATTTGCGGGCTTGTCGATCACTTGGCTGAGCGCGACGAAGCCGAGTTCCGCATTGCCGCTGTCGACAAACTGCAAGGCCTGCGAGATGTTCTCACCAACGACGAGTTTGCTGCCGGTGGTCTCGGTAAGCCCAAGCTTTTCCAGCGCTTCCACCGCAGCAGCGCCATATGGAGCGGTCAGCGGGTCGGCAATGGCAAGATGCTGATATCTGGCATCCGCCAGCACCGCCTTTCCATGCGTCACGTCGATGTAGGGGGCGTAGAGCGCGAGGGCGCCTACTGCATATGTGAAGGCGGTGCCTTCTATCCCGAGGCCTGCCTTGATGGCCAGATTCGGCCGCTTGCTGTCACCCGATAGAAAAACCTCGAACGGGGCACCCTGTGTGATCTGGGCGTAGAGCGAGCCTGTCGATCCGAAGCTGAATGTTACGGTACCACCGGTCTTTTCGGTGAAAGCCCTGCCAAGTGCTTCCGCCGGCTTCGTGAAGTTCGCCGCGACGGCGACACTGGCTTCTTCGGCGAATGCGGTTGCCGGCGAAGCGATGACCAAGAGCGCGGAGATAGCAGCAAGATGGCGCATGAGATACCGATATATCCAGCAGGGAATATCGCGCTGCATGCCAAATGCGCCGGGTTCAGGCAAGCGTTATTGCTCTTGGGAGATATCGCCCCGGAGTGCCTTGATCGCCTCGAAGTCGGGCGCGATCGCTGACCAGGCGGCAGTCTGCATGTTGCGGTAGCGTGATAGCACCGCCGACCCTGCGGGCGTAAGTGATGCGCCTTGGTCCGGACCGCCCCGCGATGACACAACTAGTGGCGCACCGAAGCCGGCGTTTAGATCTTGTACCAGGCCCCAGGCGCGCTTGTATGACATCCTCATGCGCTTTGCGGCTTCGGAGATCGAACCAGTCTGCTCGATCAACTCGAGGATGTCTGCCCGCCCGGGGCCGATATAGAAGCTATCGTCAAATGTGACACGCAGATGCGACAGCCCGATTCGCGACCTTGAGTCGCTCATCTTGGATATCTCCTAGCGCAGCTTGCGCTCGAGTGCCGCCGCATCTCGGGCAAGGTTCTCTATGCGCTTCCAGTCGCCGGCATCGATCGCGTCCTGCGGCATTACCCATGAGCCACCCACGCAGATGACATTGGGGAGTGCAAGATATGACTTGGCCTTTTCGAGGTCGATGCCTCCAGTGGGGCAGAAGGTAATGTCAGATAGCGGCGAGGCATAAGCTTTCAGCACCTTGGCTCCTCCCAGAGCCTCCGCAGGAAAGAACTTCAGGAAGCTGTAGCCAAACTCAGCCGCTGTCATCGCCTCGGTCGGAGTGCCAATACCGGGCAGAAGCGGGATCGGATGGTTTTCTGCGGCCTCCAGGAGCCGCGGCGACGCACCCGGCGACACCATGAACCGACATCCTGCATCGACCGAGTGGCCCATCTGCAGGCTGTTGCGTACGGTGCCAGACCCGACGACAGCGCCCTCGACCTTCGCCATCTCCTCAATGACCTTGAGGGCGTTTGGCGTACGCAGCGTCACCTCGAGCACAGGCAGTCCGCCGGCGACCAGGGCCTCTGCGAGCGGCCGGGCCGCCTTCACGTCATCCAGGATGATGACCGGAATGACCGGAGCCAAGGAGAGCGTTTGTTTGATTGTGACTGCATCTTGCGGCATGGGCTACCTCGCGACCTGTTGCTGCGAGCGTTAGGCGTTCGGCGCTATTCGATCAAGTCCAGAGACGATGGTCGGTCACGCACCCAGTACGTGGGCCTTGTGCCAAGTCAGTAGCTCGGAATCCGGGGCATAGCGGGCGTCGATCGGTGATCCCAGCCCTGCAGACTGCGCGATGAGGCCCACCAGTTCCTTGCGCAACCGGTTGAAAACCACCAGGAGTTCGCCGTTGCTGCCTACCGCTATCGTGCCGTTCATCCACTCCTGTGCAAGGCTCGCGGCTACCGGGATGAAGTTGCGAACATGCATCGGTCCGCCGGCGACTAATGGCTTGATGGCGACCACTTCCAACTCGGGATGGAGCCCCGGAACCGATCCAAAACGTTGCCCGCTCAGGGCGCAGCGAAAGTCCCATGCCCGCAGCACCTGCTTGTAGACGCTCGAATAGGTGAGTGTGCCGCCTACGGGCGCATAGTCCGTGTCGGCTTCGGCGGCGGTTACCAGACCATTGGCCCTTGCCTGCCCGACAATAGCCTCATAGCGGTCTTCGCCGAGACGAAGGTAGCGCTTCAGGCCCGGGATCCCGGCCTCGCTTGTGCCCTCGACGGGAATGATGAAGCGCTCGACGGATTGCAGGATGCAGTGCCGCCGGTTCGGCCCATCCGCCAGGCCCAGGCCGGCAATGACGCCGCGGGCGATAAAGTTCGGGGGAAGGGACGGCTCGTAGGTATAGAGCAGTGTCCAACGCTCCATCTGCTTTGCCAATACCTCGGCTGTCCGCTGGTCGACCGCGAAACGCGCGTAACCAACGCTGACATCAGTCAGAGATGTCAAAGCAACGCCGAGATGCAAGTCCGGAGGCGCCCCTACGTAGTATTCCCAAAGGGATGCTACGACAGGTTCAGATCATCCGCCAGTGGAGAAGCAATCTACCCCTGGTTCAGCAGATAGGCGGCCACGGCGGCGCGGTCCTCGTCGGTCCAATGCGAACTGCCATCGGTAATGACTTCACCCATGGCTCCGCCCAGCACATCGAAATTGGGCGTGAAGCCGTCTTTCAGTACACTCGCAAGCGATGCCGCGTCGTAACCTTCCTTCGTCAACGCCTCAGCGGTCAAAGGCGGAGCCTTGCCGCCGACACCGCCAGCCATGTTGCCGGTGAGTTCCTTGCCTTTCTCGAGGGCACCCAGCATGTTTCGCGGGGAGTGACACGCTACGCAATGTCCCGGGCCATCGACGATATACCGGCCACGGTTCCACTGTTCGGATTTCGAGCTGTCTGCCTCAAAACGTGTGGGTGTGAAGAACAGATTCTTCCAACCGGCGAGGCTCAACCGGATGTTGAACGGAAAGGTCAACTCGTGCGGCTTTGACGGGTTTGCCGAGGCCGGCGTTGCCTGCAGAGCGGCATAAAGGTCCGCAATGTCCTGGTCGGACATCTTGGTGTACTGCTCGTAGGGAAACACCGGGTAGAGATGCCCGTTGGGCCCCTCGCCATCCGACATCGCCTTGGAAAACTGCGCCAGCGTCCAGCCGCCGATCCCGTGGGTCTTGTCCGAGGTGATATTCGGTGCGTAGAAGGTACCGAACTGGGTTGCGAGTGCAGGCCCACCGGCCAGCTCGACCCCGCCGCCCGCATGATCGGTGTGGCATGACACGCAATCGCTGAGCCTGATCAGATAGGCGCCGCGGGTGGCATCGCCGGTGAGCGTGAGATCCCGCGCCGGCCCGGTGACCGGCTTCAGCATATAGGCTGCAGTCGCAACCCCGACGACAACCACGGCCAGTGCGACACCCTGCCAGATCCGCATGCTCATTCCCTCAAAAGCCCATGGCCCTCTGTTTGAAGACTGATGAACCGGAAAGCCAATTGAAAAAACCGTGAGCGCGGCCTGGCCGCGGCAGGCGTTGATCCCTCTTGTGTCACCCCTTCGCCAATACCGCATCCACTTCGGCACGGGTGGGCGGCACGCAGCCGACGCGCTGGCAGTTGATTCCTGCAACGACGGAGCCGAAACGCAGCATGGTGCCGAGAGCTGCGGCATCGAGCGTCTTCAGGTGCCCGGGCTTCAGCGCACCGGTCTCGCCCAGATGCGTCAGCACACCCGCCATGAGGCTGTCGCCGGCTCCGACCGTGTCCCCGAAGGGAACCGCCGGATAAACCGGCTGGGTCGCGCGGCCTGCCCGGGTGAAGGCCCGGCTGCCATTCTCGCCAAACGTCACGATCACCAGCTCGCAATGCGGCCGCGACAGGAAGTCGGTTACATACTTCTCGACAATTGCCTCGATCTCGTCTTGCGGCAGATCTTTGATCGCGGCGTTCCTGTCGAGTGCCATCAGGTCTTCGTGGGAGACCTTTACCAAGTGCACGAGATCGAGGAACTGGCTGAGCCGCGCCTTGTAGCCCGCGAAATCCGCAACCAGGGACGGGCGCACATTCGGGTCCATGGTCAGGGTGGCGCCACGCCGTGCCGCCTCACGCACCACATCGAGCCAGACCGCAGCGTCCTCGGGCTCGATCGGGCAGAACCCGCCGACCTGGAAGACCTCGATGTCTGCGGGTAGGGCGGCGATCAGTCCCTCTCGGGTGAAGGCGCGGTCGGCGTGTCGGTAGAACCCGTAGGATGCGCTGCGACGTTCGTCGAAAGTCACAACTGCAAGGGTCGTATAGTCGGCCACCCGATCCTTGAGCAGCGGGGTAACGCCAGCCTCGGAGAGTGGGCCCAGCAGGTAGGAGCCGAGTGTGTCGTGGCTGATCGGGCAGAGGAATCCGGTCGCGTTGCCGAGCTTCGATAGCGCGATGGCGCAGTTGTAGGGCGACCCGCCCTGGTGCGCGACGAGCTTGATAGCCCCGTCTGGCCCGGTGGGCTCCGCAATCAGGTCGATCAGGCTCTCGCCACCCACTACGAACATCGGCATCTCCCAGCAAAAACGCGCTGCATCGTTACAATGGGCGCATCAACCCTGACAAGCTGACCGAGGCCAAAACCAGTGCCTTCGCCCAGCGCTGCTGTGGCGCAAAACCCACAAGGGGAGCAGCATGCGCCGCCGATGCCGCGAGACTCATTGCTTCGACGCGCGCGCTTTGACAATTCTGCGCCATTCGACCGACGTCCCTCGTCTGTCACCGATGTTGGAGTGCCAAATGAGAACCGTCCTGAGCCCAAAGCAAACCCGTTTCTGCTCTCAGGACATGACGCAAGATGTTCTCGTTTCTTCGCCCGACAGGGGCCCGGATCAAACACCGGCCTGACGCTCTATCGCCTTCGCTTCGCAAAAGCCCAAACGATACCCATTTGCTGCCGCTTGCCGGCAGCATGGCGCGTCGTGCCCTGACACTTTATCGCCCGCATTGGCGCATGCTCGTTGCCGATGTGATGGCGGCACTGATCGTGGCGGCTTGCTCCCTTGCTCTGCCGCTCGCTGCGAACTTCGTAACGTCGGCGATCGTTTCGAGGGGGGCATTCGCTGCCCTGCCAATCATTGCCGTTGTTGCCACGGTCATGCTGGCTGTGCTGGCACTGCAACTCGCCGCGGAGTTCTTCGTCGACTATCAAGGGCACCGCATGGGAGCCCGCATTGAAGGCGGCCTGCGGCAATTCCTGTTTGAGCACTGCCTGCGCCTCA
This sequence comes from uncultured Devosia sp., assembly GCA_964414845.1. Classification (GTDB taxonomy): domain Bacteria; phylum Pseudomonadota; class Alphaproteobacteria; order Rhizobiales; family Devosiaceae; genus Devosia_A. Next base: position 6,592 of record CAYPYV010000130.1, read on the forward strand.
GCTTCTCGTTTTACGATCGAGAACGGACCGGCCAGCTGATGAGCCGGATAACCAACGACACATTCTGGTTGGGTGAACTGTTCCACCACGGTCCCGAAGACGCGATGATCGGGCTGCTGAAGTTCACCGGCGCGATGGCCGTGCTGATGTGGATTGATCCTGTGCTCGCCATCGCCATAGGCGTGCTCGTCCCGCCTGCGGTGCTCTACGCGCTGCACTTCAACCGCCGCATGAATGCTGCGCTTGCCGAGAGCAAGGCCAAGGTTGCCGACATAAATGCACGGGTGGAGGATTCGCTTGCCGGGATTCGTGTCGTTCAGTCCTTTGGTAACGAGGCCGATGAGTTGCTCAGGTTCGGCAAGGCCAATGCCCGGTTCGTGACGAGCCGGAGCGACGGCTACCGAGCCGAAGCCTGGTTCTCTGTCGGCATGGAAGCCTTTTCCCAACTCGTACTCATCGTCGCTATCGTGTTGGGAAGTTACCGGATTGCAACCGCTGGCCTGACCGCCCCACAAATGCTGACCTTTCTGCTGACGGTCGGCATCCTGGTCGATCCGGTCAAGCGCCTCGCCAACTTCGTTCGCCTCTGGCAGGAGGGCTATACCGGCTTCGTCCGTACCATGGAGTTGATTGACCAGCATATTGAGGTCGCCGACCAGCCCGGTGCCGTCGCCCTGCCGCCCGTTCGGGGTGAGATCCGCTTCGAGCATGTCGGCTTTGCATATGAAGGTTCGGCTCAGGTCCTGCGGAGTCTGGACCTGACGATCACGCCCGGGGAGTTCGTCGCGCTGGTCGGCGCCTCTGGTGTCGGAAAATCGACCCTTTGCGCTCTGGTGCCGCGCTTCTATGATGTGAGTTCGGGCGCGGTCCGAATAGATGGCCACAACGTACGCGACGTCACGCTGTCCTCGCTTCGCCGCCAGATCGGCGTGGTACAACAGGATGTCTACCTGTTTGCCGGTACGGTTCGGGAGAACCTGCGCTATGGCCGGCCGGGTGCCACCGACGCCGAGGTGGAGGCAGCAGCTCATGCCGCCAACGCGCATGACTTCATCATGGCGCTGCCCAAGGGTTACGACACCGATATCGGGCAGCGGGGCGTGAAGCTCTCGGGTGGGCAGAAGCAGCGGCTCACCATCGCGCGGACAATACTGAAGGACCCGGCCATTCTCATTTTCGATGAGGCGACGAGCGCGCTCGACGCCGAGAGCGAACGGATTGTGCAGAAGGCTTTGCTTCAGCTCGCTGCCGGGCGCACGACACTGGTCATAGCCCACCGATTGTCCACGGTGCGACACGCGGACCGGATTCTCGTACTCGGCCCCGACGGTATCATTGAGGAAGGGGCGCATGACGCCCTGATGGCTGCTGGTGGTGCCTATCGCGCCCTCCACGACCTGCAGGGCCATTTCTAGCACGGGCTCGGCGCGCGGGGATTGATTTCCCGTGCGCCGGCACCTGCCTGCCTCTCTCCTGGCTCAGGACGCGATGCGGCTCGCGAGGCCCTCGGGCAAGGCGCGGCTGTCGCGGCGGAAATCGGATGGGCTCATGCCCGACATCCGGCGGAACGCCTTGTTGAAATTGCTGAGCGAGCCGAAGCCGCTGTCGAGTGCGATTTCCAGAATGTTCGCTTCGTCGCGGATCAGCATGGCCTGAGCATAGCTCAGCCTCAGCAGATTGACATATTCGTTGAGGGTCATGCCAGTAGAGCGCTTGAACACGCTCATCGCATATTTAGGGTGAATATCGGCGGAGTGTGCGATGTCGGCACAGTCGATATCCTGCCGGAAATTGTTGGCGATGTAGTCGCAGATCGTCGCGATATTGGCAAAGCTGGTGCTGTCGCTGCCGACGCCGCCGCGCTCTGGAATGCCACTCGGTTCGACCAGATAGAAAGGCTCGAATCGGATGCGCTCGATGCGCAGCAGCAATTCGGTGATGCCATGCTCCACCTGCTGTGGATCGGCAGAGCGCAGATATCGGATCCAGCGCTCCATATTTGCCGAATCCGTACCGTCGCTCGCCGACGTCAGCATGGTCGCGCCATGCATCACCTTGTGAATGAGTTCGTTGCCGAGTCGCAGACGGAAGAAGTTGACGAGCGGCAGATGGATCGCCGTGAACCAGGCGTCATCCGACGTATCGACCACCTGGTGCGGCTGCCCACCCCAGAACAGGCACACATCGCCAGCCTTGAGACGGACCATGTGACCGGGCATCCGGTACTCCATCGACCCGCGAAACACGTAGTTCAGCTCGACCTGAGCGTGCCAATGCGGCATAGCCATGATTCCAGGCTGCTCGTGGCTCACCATCAGGCGATTGGGCACGCTTTCGACACCACTTCGCGATGGGCGCCAGTAGCGCTTCATGGGCCCGAGCGAGGAGGGAGACGCAACGGTCTTACTTTCAGACAAAACCGGCTTTCCTTTGAAGAGGACCGCGGCACCGCCGCTGGTGCACCCTAGCGGCGAACGGAACCCCGGACAATCATACGGTAGGCGACGTCGCGGGCGAATGCGACGCGAAACCTTCGGGACAGCCGAGATAACCGCCGGCAGCAGCAACTGGCCCTGCCGAGCCAAGGGAGAGACATGATGACCGCCAATACCAAGCTCCGCTGGGGCATTCTCGGCCCCGGAGCCATTGCCCGGGATTTCCGCCGCGGGCTGCTCGAATCGGAGACCGGCGCGCTGGTGGCCATTGGCACGCGCAACCCGCAGAAGCCCGGCCTGGCCGAGCAGTTTCCGGAGGCCCGCATCATCGACGGCTATGCCGCGTTGCTGGCTGAC
>CAYPYV010000131.1:0-9376 GCA_964414845.1 uncultured Devosia sp.
GTCGTGCTCGGTGGGCCCTCGGGCGCCGGCAAGTCCAGCCTCTTGAAGATGGTCTATGGCAATTACGGCGTCGATCGCGGCGCCATCCGCCTCCTGCACCACGGCGGCGAAGTCGATCTCGCCACGGCCAGCCCGCGGCAGGTGCTTGAGCTTCGCCGCGACACCATCGGCTATGTCAGCCAGTTCCTTCGCACCGTGCCACGCGTTTCGACCCTCGATGTCGTGGCCGAACCGCTGGTCAGCCGCGGCGTGGCGCGCGATGAAGCGGCCGAGCGGGCCCGCGCGCTGCTCGCTCGCGTCAACCTGCCGGAGCGGCTCTGGAGCCTGCCGCCCGCCACATTCTCCGGTGGCGAGCAGCAGCGCGTCAACATCGCGCGCGGCTTCATCACCGAGCACCCCGTGCTGCTGCTCGACGAGCCGACCGCCTCGCTCGATGCGAAGAACCGCGCCGTCGTCGTCGAAATGATCGCCGAGAAGAAATCCGCCGGCGTCGGGCTGCTCGGCATTTTCCATGATGAAGAAGTGCGCGCCGAAGTCGCCGACCACATTGTCGACGTCACCGCGTTTGCCCCGAGGATCGCCGCATGAAACTCTCCGAACAGGCCTTCATCCACCCGACCGCCGATGTGCGGAACTCCAATCTCGGCCGCTATGTCGAAGTGGGTTCGGGCTGCCATGTCGCGCATTCGACGCTCGGCGACTATTCCTATTGCGTCGAGAACACGCAGATCGCCTATGCCGAAATCGGCAAGTTCTCCAATATCGCGGCGCATGTCCGCATCTATGCCTCGATGCACCCGATGGGGCGCGCCTCGCAGCACCATTTCACCTATCGCTCGAGCTGGTATTTCGACGGCGAAGACGACGATCAGTCCTTCTTCGACTGGCGGGCCGAGCAGCGCATCCATATCGGCCACGACACCTGGATCGGCCATGGCGCGGTGATCATGCCGGGGGTGAAGATCGGCACCGGCGCCATCATCGGCTCCAACGCGGTGGTTACCAGGGACGTCGCCGATTTCGCCATTGCCGTGGGCGTCCCGGCGAAACCCATCCGCCAGCGCTTCCCCGATGCCATCGCCGCGCGGCTCATGGCGCTTTGCTGGTGGGATTGGCCCCATGACAAGCTCCATCGGGCGCTGCCGGATTTCCGCGCGCTCGACATCGAGACATTCCTCGACAAGTACGAGTAGTCCGGTCCTAGGACCGGCGTCGGTCGGGGCGGCAAGGGCTCCGAGTGACAGAATCCGTTCATCGGAACGAAGTGGGCACGGCAATATCGTGGCGCTTTCGTGGCAGCGTGTCGACGCTGGATGCTGCAGCCCGCGATTGGCTGCTTTTTCGCCGCTCGTACCCTTATGAAATCACGACATTTTCCAAACTTATCCCCGCGTCTCCGGGCCGTGCGATAATGCCCTTGTCGTCACCTCACGGGACGACACCGGCGGCGCGAAAATCGCCGTTCATGTTGAGAAGCGGGGTTGGTCGGCTGGTGGAGAAAAGCCGTTCCCCGAGCCGAAACAGGGGGTTGGAACGGATTATGACGCGGATTTCCACTGTCACCGAATGGTCACCCAAGCTTCATCTGGGTTTCGTGATGCCCACCTAGCAATGGCGTCCGTCAACCAGACGGGGGCGCACATGCTCAGGATTTCCAGGCTCAACCGACGCTTCGGCGACAAGACCGCCGTATCGGACGTGACGCTGGAGATTCCACAAGGGCAGATGGTCGGCGTGATCGGCCGATCCGGCGCTGGCAAGTCCACACTGCTGCGCATGATCAACCGCCTGACAGACGTGTCGAGCGGCAGCATTCACTTTGGCGATGTCGACGTGTCGCGGCTGTCAGGCAAGGCGCTCCGCAGCTGGCAGCGCGACTGCGCGATGATCTTCCAGCAGTTCAATCTCGTGCCGCGGCTCGACGTGCTCACCAATGTCATGCTGGGGCGGCTCAACCATCGGCCGACCTGGAAGAGCATGCTTTCGCTGTTTACGGAAGACGAGCGGCTGTTGGCGCTTTCGGCGCTCGACCGGCTGGATGTAGCCACCACGGCAATGCAGCGGGCGCAGACCCTTTCCGGCGGCCAGCAGCAGCGCGTCGCAATCGCTCGGGCCCTGCTGCAGGAGCCCAAGGTGATCCTGGCCGACGAACCGATAGCCTCGCTCGATCCGCGCAACGCCAAGATCGTGATGGATTCCCTCCAGCGCATCAACGAGGAGCAGGGGATCACCGTGATCACCAACCTCCACACGCTGGATACGGCCCGCAACTATTGCGAGCGCATCATCGGCATGGCTGCCGGGCGCGTCGTGTTCGACGGTCCCCCGGAGGCGCTCACGACCGATGTCGCGCGCGAGCTCTACGGCGCTGACGGGCTGGCCGAGGCCTTCTCCGAGTCCATGACCTCCACCAGCCTCGAGGATGTCGCGCCGCGCAAGCGCCGCAAGTCGGTGCATCTGGCTCCGCACACCCAACCCGCCGAGGCAGCTGTCCTCGTCAACTGAGTTTCCCGTTTTCGCTCGGCTCCGGTCCTGGGACCGGACGGCGCAACCGGGCTGGACTATCGCGTCACCAAAGGAGTTCTCCATGTTCGCGATCCGCACCCTTCTGCTGGCAGGCATTGCCGCAGTTTCCGTCGCTCTGCCCGCCATGGCGCAGGAAGACGTCATCCGCATCGGCCTGCTCGGCGGCGAGAATGAAACCGACCGCCTGGCCGATACTCAGTGCCTCGTCGACAAGCTGCCTGCTGCCCTCGGCGTCAAGGAAGTGAAGCTGTTCCCCGCCGCGGACTATGACGGCGTCGTGCAGGGCCTGCTGGGCGGTACGCTCGATATCGCCGGCCTCGGTGCCTCGGCTTATGCGAAGGTCTACCTCGCCGACCCCAAGGCGGTCGAGCCGTTCCTGACCAACGTGCAGACCGATGGATCGACCGGGTACTATGCCATTGCGCTGGCCCGCAAGGATTCCGGCATCACCGACATCAAGCAGGCCAAGGGCAAGCGCCTCGGCTATGCCGACCCGGACTCGACTTCCGGCTACCTGGTGCCGCTCACTGCCTTGCCGGCGACGCTCGGCGAGAAGCCGGAAACGTTCTTTGCCTCGACCGATTTCGGTGGTGGACATGAGAATTTGGTCCTCGCTCTGCTCGACAACAAGTTCGACGTCGCAACGACTTGGGGTTCTGGCGTCGGCGAATTCTCGGAAGGCTACACCTCGGGCAATATCCGCTCGATGGTCGACAAGGGCATGCTCGACATGGAAGACGTAGTGGAAGTGTGGCGCTCGCCGCTCATCCCGAATGGTCCGCTGGTGCTGCGGTCCAGCCTCAGCCAGGAAATGAAGGACAAGATCGTCAAGTTCTACTCTGAACTGCCGACCACCGACTACGAGTGCTTCCGTTCCATCGAGAACGGTGACTTCAAGGGCTACACCCCGGTGACTTCGGACTTCTACATGCCGATCATCGAAGCCCGCAAGGCGGCCCTCGGCGGCTGATGTGCTGATGCGTGCGGCGATGGGGGCAACCTCATCGCCGCTGCGTTCTTGACCGGTGGAAGATGAGCAGCATGACGACAGAAGGGCTATCGGATCTTGGCCGCCAGACCAGGACCCATTACGAGGGACTTGTCCGGACGCGTCGGCTCTACACGCTGTTGTCCATCGGGGTGCTGCTGGTCTTTCTGGGATTTGCGCTCTGGTTCGCCGACAATTCCAACGCCGGTCGGTTTTTCGAGCGGTTGCCATACTTCTTTGATTTTTTCATTCACTTCCAGCCGGACGATCCGTTCGAAATCTTCCGGGCAATGTTCGATATTCCTTCACCCTATGCCGATGGGTCGTTCAAGTACGACTATGAAGTAGGTCGCGTCTATGTGTGGGGGGATTTCTATATCCCCGAGTATTTCTACCAGCTCCTCGTCACCATTAACGTGGCGCTCATCTCCACACTCATCGGCTTCATACTCGCCTTTCCCCTCGCCTTTGTGGCCGCGCGCAATCTGACCCGCTCGGCGTCCCTGCGCTTTGCGGTACGGCGTTCATTTGAGCTCCTCAGGGCGTTCCCCGAGATCGTTATTGCGGGAATGCTGGTCGCGATCCTGTCGCTGGGGCCCATCGCAGCCATTGTCGCGGTGGCGGTTCATACGGTCGGTGCCCTCGGGAAGTTGTATTACGAAGTCATCGAAAACGCGGACATGAAACCCGATGAAGGGTTGCGCGCGGTGGGTGGGAATTGGTTCGAGCGCGTCCGCTTCGGCATAATGCCGCAAGTATTGCCGAACTTTGTCTCCTACCTGTTGCTGCGAACAGAGATCAACGTCCGCGCATCGACCATCATTGGCGCGGTGGGCGGCGGCGGCATAGGTGAAGTTTTCCGACTCTCGATCGGTCGCGACTATGCAGCCAAGACCTACGCCATCATCATCCTGCTGTTCGTTACCATTCTCGCAATCGATTGGGTCTCCACACAGCTCCGGCGGCGTCTTGTCGGCGGCGTCCAGGGTGGATGGGCCTGACCCCATGGAACCCCTGCACCTCCATCCGCTTGCACATGATCAAGCTTCTTCGGGGCATCGCTTGGCGTGTCTGCCGGCACAGAGACGCCAGGCAGATCACCCCCTGTCGACCTGCCGCATCAGCGCGGTAGTGCGGCCCGCTTTCGTCACCTCATCGCGATCTGTCGCTTAGGCGCCCGAGGACCCTTCCATGCCCGCGCTCGTCGTTACTGCTGAAGAGGCTGCCCTGCTGAGGGGAAAGCATCCCACCGTCTTTCGCAAACCGCTTTGGCAGCGCTTTCGGGCTCCTTTCGCCGTGCTGGTGGCGCTTGGCTACCTGGTGTTCTGCTTCTTCTTCTTCCAGGTGCCGAAAGTCGTCGAGGAGGCCCAATGGGATCGCGCGGGACTGTATCTGGCAGATTGGTATTCTTGGGAGGCAACTCCACGATTTAGGTTCGGCGACAATACCATAAGCATCGAGTGGACCCGTTCGCTACTCGGCGACAACCCTCAGCCTGACTGGATCGAGGCTGCACCCGAAGGCGGCTACCGCGTGAGCTTCGGTGGATCGGAAAACTACATCGACATCCTGAGCACAACCAATGTTGTCGCGGTGCTTGCAGGCAAGTCGTACCGCATACCGATCGGGCCTGACGGGGCACTGCTGCCCGCCGATGCTCCCCAAGAAATGTCGCTGAAGGGCGGAAGGGTAACGGTGGACTTTGGTTTTGCCGGGTCGGCTGAGGTCAGGAACACCCAGGTCTATGTCCGGCACCGGTTTCTGGGCTGGCCCAATTTCTTCTTCGATACCAAGTCGCCGTTCTTTGGCATGACACCGAACCAGCTCTGGTCTGCTGCTGCGAGTTCGGACCGCATCGACCCAAGGATGGATAACTGGCAACTGATCATCGCTGAGTTCCTCTACAACACGGAGTGGCAGCATCTCGATGTCTTCAACAAGCTGCTGCAGACGGTTGTTATGGCGTTTGTCGGGACGCTCTTCGCGTCGTTGGTTGCTCTGCCCCTGGCGTTTGTAGCGGCGCGGAACATCAATCCAAGCCGGATTGGCAGTTGGTTGACCAAGCGTGCCTTCGACCTACTGAGGTCGATCGACATGCTGATCTGGGCGCTGTTTTTTGTGCGTGGCTTTGGGCCTGGTCCCATCCCGGGCATTGCCGCGATCTTCTTTACCGATACCGGGACACTCGGAAAGACAACCACGGAAGCGCTCGAAAACATCGACGACAAGCAGCGCGAAGGCGTCAAGTCAGTGGGGGCGCCACCGGCAACAGTGCAGCGATTTGGAGTCGTTCCACAGGTATTGCCGGTCTTTGTCAGCCAGACCCTCTATTTCTGGGAGAGCAATACGCGCTCCGCTACGATCATCGGTGCAGTTGGCGCAGGCGGCATTGGTCTCAAGCTGATCGAGGCCATGCGGACGAACCAGGACTGGGAGAACGTCGCCTACATGGTGATCCTGATCCTTATCGTCGTGTTCATCTTCGACAACATTTCCAGTGCGCTCAGAACGCGGCTGATTGGTCGCGTCGAGCATTGAGCTCTGCAACTAGACGAGAATCGTGGACCCCACCGGCAACCCGGTCGCGAGCGTGGTACCGCCAAAAAGAACCTTGCCCGCATAGGGAACGCCAGCGGTGGCGACGAGACTCTTTAGCCTGCGCTGCTCCCAGGCAAAATCAAGGGTGACTCCCCCGCGCGCCCTGACGCCCGAAAGCCGACCCGACGGCCACGCGTCCGGCAGCGCAGGGAGCAGGGTGATCGCTTCTTCATTGGATTGCACCAACATCTCAAGGATGCCTGCGGCACCACCGAAGTTGCCGTCGATTTGGAACGGCGGATGCGCATCGAGCAGGTTGGGATAGCTGCGGGCGGGATGAAGCAACAGTTTGAGTACATCATGGGCGTGGTTGCCGTCGCGGAGGCGTGCCCAGAGATTGATCCGCCACCCAATGCCCCAGCCAGTCGCGTCATCACCCCGTATATCCAGCGAACGTCGGGCGGCAGCGGCTAGCGCGGGCGTATGCACGCTATCGATCTGCAGGGACGGGTAGACGGCGTATAGGTGCGAAACATGTCGGTGGTGGATCTCCGGGACCTCCATGTCCCAGTCCTCCAGCCATTCCTGCAACTGCCCGGCCTTGCCGATCCGGTCTGCAGGCAGGCGCGCGCGTAGCCCCCCGAGCTCTTTGACGAAAGCAGGGTCGCGGCCCAGACGCGTGGCTGCGGAAATGGTCGCATCGAACAGGTCGCGAAGCAGCTGGCTGTCCATGGCCGGGCCATAGCAGAGCGTGGTGCCCATTGGGTGGACGTTCTCCGGAGAGACCGAGGGCGCGGTGACCATGAAGCCAGTGCCGGGTATCGGCACAAGCGTATCGACAAAGAACTCGCTGGCGCTCATGAGCAGCGGATAGACGCGTTCGACGAGTGCCTGCGGGTAGCCTGCAAATCGCACATGATCCCAAAGCTGCGCAGAAACCCAGGCGCCTCCCGTGGGCCAAAGTCCCCATTGCGCGCCGTCGACCGGCTGTGTGCCCCGCCACAGATCGGTATTGTGGTGCAGGACCCAGCCGCGTGCCCCGTAGTGGCCGCGCGCCAGCGCCCGGCCGGTCTGGGCAAGGTCCTCGACAAGCGCGATGAAAGGTTCGAAGCAGTCAGCGAGGTTGGCTGGATCGGCGAGCCAGTAATTCATCTCGAGGTTGATATTGGAGGTGTACTTGCTGCCCCATGGCGGCCGCATCTCCTTGTTCCAGATGCCCTGGAGATTGGCGGGCTGGGTGCCCGGGCGGCTCGAGCAGATGGCGAGATAGCGGCCATAGCGGACATAGAGCGCTGCGAGGTCCGGATCGTTGCCGTTCTCGTAGTTACGGATGCGGTCGCCGAGTGCGCTTTCGGCGGCCGGGGTCTTGCCAAGGTCAATTTCAAGGCGGTCGTAGAGCGCTCGGTGGGCAGCGACATGCCGCTCGCGCAAGGCGTCGAGGGACAACCCGGCCGCTGCCGACAGTCGTTCGGCGGCAAGCGCTTCCGGATCGCCCGAGACGTCGTCATGGCGACGGAAGCTGGTCGCGATATCAATGAGGAATATCGCAGTCGTCGCCCCCGAGACGACCACGCTGGAACCATCGCGATGGCTAGTGCCGCCGTCGAGGATCAGCCGGCTGTCGAGGCACCAGCGAAGCGCACCCTCAATACCAATCTCACGGCGATTGGTGCCCCGGAAGCAGAGCGAAGCAGCAGTTGTATCGACGGCACCAGGTTGCTCGCTCACAAACTCGGCGACAAAACTCAGAGCACCTGGGCGATCCGCAGAGATGCTGATGACGAGCACCTTGTCTGCGGCAGACACAAAGCACTCCCTGACGACGCTTACGCCGTCCGCCTTGTAGCGGGTCGTATGGATGGCATTCCTGAGATCGAGGCTGCGGCGGTAGTCCGAGTACAGGGTGCGGTTGTCAAAATCGAGCAGCAGCCGCCCGGCGGGCTGATAGGATGTCTGGAGGTAGGGCCGACCCATAAGGTGTCGGTCCGCCAGTTCGTGAGCCTCGCGATAGCGGCCGGCGAACAGGAGTTCTCGCACCTGGGCAAGGTGCGGCAGGGCCTCGGGATTTACCGGCGAGTAGGGCCCACCAGACCAAAGCGTATCCTCGTTGAGCTGGAATTCGTCGCGCACGACACCGCCGAAGCACATCGCCCCCAGCCGGCCATTGCCGAGAGGCAGCGCAGAGTTCCAGTCGCCGGCGGGGTCGCCGTGCCAGAGAATATGGTCGGTGGGTTGGGAAGCTGTCATTGGCGCTTTCGAGAAACTCGGTATGGACGAACGCAGTTGCGGATCGACTCGAAAGCGATGATGGCGCATTCGAGCGCTGGTGTGGAAGGGGGCGTCGCCGATGCGATGCCGGGAGCGAGACGGTCTCGGCCGTTGAGGTCACCAAAGACCGTGAGCGTTCGCGCAAAGGCGCCTCGACGTCCCAGAATGTCCGAAGACCCCGGGCCGAGGGTCGTGCCAAAGCACCGGCCGGCCAGACGGCCTCCGGGTGCAGGGACTGGAAAGCGGTGCCGGCAAGGCAAGGCCCCGACGCGGGTAGTCCGCAATTGTTCATGAGGCTTTCGCCTCGCCGGCACGATCAGGGTTTTTGGCGCGAACCATCATCGTGCACCCGACGCATCGGACCGCCTTTAGTCCGCCTTCGGGATTGCTCCCGACATGAGGACGTATTGGCAGCAGGTCATGGACCATGCCGTATGACAGCGGCCCGGAAGGGGACGACTCCCCTTCCGCCCGATCTCTCCCTGCCGAACCGTTCGTCGCGACCCCGCTTTCTGCACGGGGAGATGGCGGGCACTATACGGCAGGTTTGGGCGGCGGGGATAAGTCCTCGCGATTTACCACGTCGATGCTGTCGATCACGGTCAGGTCAGCTCGCGGCGGCAGGCCCTGGAGACAATCGCGGTAGCCCGCGAGATAGGACTGGTTTTCGCGCTCGAGGATGCGCCGGAGGGTCCGGGCGTGCCGCTCATCCGCATCGGGATCCTTTTCGCTGATCGGAAACCCGTTTGGCCCGCGCAGCCATTTGCCAAGGTGACGCGCCACCGGCCGCCTTCCCCCGTCCGCCAACCGCCAGACGAGCACACCTTGGCGGTCGACCCAGGAATGGCGGGTCTCGAAGCCTTCCAGCGCGCCATTCAGGGCGGCGAGCATCACGGATAGATCCTCCACGCGCATATCGCCGACCGGGTCTGGCGCCGCGCGGCCCAGCACTGAACGCGCCGCGACAAACAACTGGTTCGCGGCGGCCAGCATAACTCGGGAGGCCGGCCCTTGGCTCTGTCGCGGTGGCAGCTTTGCGACTTGCTTGAGGAGCGC
>CAYPYV010000132.1:0-9318 GCA_964414845.1 uncultured Devosia sp.
GTAGAGCACGCGCCAAGTGAGGAAGGCGACGAAGGCCGGCATGGCCCAGGGCAGCATCAGGATGGACCGGAACAACCCGCGGCCGGGCAGGGCCTGGTGCACGAGCAGCGCGAGCCCGAGCCCGATGCCGAGCTTCAGCACATCGGACACCAGCACGATGACGATGGTGTTCCAGATGGCGGCGCCGAACGTGGCGGACTTGCTGAGGTAGATGAAGTTGTCGAAGCCGATGAAACGTCCGACGCTGCCGATGACCTGATCGGTAAAGCTGACCCAAATGGCGAAGAGGAAGGGATAGGCCACAAGCCCGAGGATGAGCAGCACCACCGGCAGCACGAGCAGATAGGCGAAGAGCCGAAGGCGCAGGGCAGCGGTCATCTGTAAGCTCGCCGGCAGAGCAGTGCGGCGCGTGCGCGGGGTGGCATAGGCTGGCCCTGCCCTGGGAAAGTGGCCACGGATGGCGCAAAGGCCACCCGCGGCGCGTGGTCACGAAGGTCAGGCATATTTGGCGTAGATGGCGTCGCCCGTGGCCTGTGCCTCATCCATGGCCCTGTCGAAATCCCAGCCATCGACGACGACGCGCTGCGCCATCTTGGGGACCACGAAATTGGCCGAGAAATCGGCGAAGGCGGCATTGTAGACATCGGGCGCGCCGGGTGCCGTGCCGGCCTTGGCGAGGCCGAGTAGCCCCGCAAGGATGGCATTGTCGCCATTGAAGGCAGCGAGGCTCTCCTGCGCTTTCAGCACCGGCCCATAGATGGCGACGCTGAAATAGGCGTTCATGAAATCGGGGTTGGCGAGGTGCTCGATGAGCGCCCTGGCTTCATCCTGATTGGCGCTCGCCTTGGTGATGGCGCGCGACTGCGGCGTGATGGGCGAGATGAGGCCCTTGGGTCCGGCAGGCAGTGGCGAGAACAGGCTGGCGGCAAAGAGTTCCGGATCGTCCTTTCTCGCCGCAATGCCGACCGAGCCGGTATTGGCGATGAAGGCCGCCTGGCCCGACAGATAGGCCTGGTTGTCGCCTGCTCCGTCCCATGTGGTGTTGCCGGGCGGGAACAGGCCCTTGTCCCATGCGGATTTCAGCCAAGTCAGCCAGGAGCGGGTGGCCTCGGACTTTATGGTGCAGGTCTTGCCGGCATCGTCGGCAATGCGACCGCCGAAGCTTTGCAGCACGGAAATCTGCAGGTTGGCATCGCCCACGTTCGAAAGCGCGAGGCCGAGTCCGAAGACCGGCGGCTTGTTGACCGCGGTGGCCTGGGCAACGAGTTCGTCCCAGGTCTTGGGTGGTTCGGTGAAACCGGCCGGCTCCAGCAGATCCTTGCGACGAAGCAGCAGGTTGCCGTTGACGCCGAAGGGCAGGCCGGTGCGGCCGCCCGCAATGGATGTGGTATCGGTGGCCTTGGCGGGACCTTCGAACCAGCCGCCCTGCGCCTCGCCCACCTTGGCGAAGATATCGTCGATGGTGGAGAAGACGCCCTGACGCGACAACAGCATCAGCAGGTCGAGCCCGACATCGAGGGCATCGGGCATGGTATTGGAGGCGACGGCGGCCGAGACCTTCTGCGTCGTCTCGTTCTGGTTGATCATCACCACCTCGGTCGCCACGCCATTGGCGGCACCCCAGGCGTTGATGGTGTCGACGAGCAGCTTGTTGGCATCGTCGGAAAAGATCAGGCCGCCCCAATAGGTCAGCTTCTTGCCCTGCGCGAGGGCGGGCATGGGGAAGCTGCTCGCGGCGGCGGCAAGGGCCAATCCGCTCGCGGCAGTGCCCAGCAGTTTTCGGCGCGACCATCTGGTCTCGTTCATGGCGTCTCTCTCCCTCTTGTCGACAGGCAGGCGGTGCCTGCTCTTTCAGCGTCTCTCGAGGCCGACCGGCCGCCGTCTCCCTCGGCGTGCCGGCCGTCTCCCCCTCGCAAGGACCGGCCAAATGAGAATGGCCGGGATTAAATATATTTAATCGGCTGTATAGAAGCGTATATGGTGAATGAAAACCATGTCAACGTGCTGCGACGGCTATTCGACTATGGATCTATGACGCGTTGGCGGCAGGGGCGATGTGGGCTAAGCAGAGGTGCCGAGGGCGGGGAGTGACGCGTGCAGGGTGGAATCGAAAATCTCGGCTATATGCGCTTCTTCGATGCCCTGATCGCCGGCCGGCTGAAGTTCGGACAGACATTGCGGCAAGAGGAACTGGCGGAGATCCTCGGGCTGTCGCTGTCACCGATGCGCGAGACGACCACGCTGCTCGAGGCCGAGGGGATGGTGCAGGTGCGCCGAAAGCTCGGCATCACCGTGTTCCGGCTCGACGTCAACTTCATCGGCGAGACCTTCCAGTTTCGCGGCATGCTGGAGCGCGAGGGCCTGAGGAAATTCGCCTCGATGGTGCCGCCCCACTGGATCGAAGAGATGCGGACGCGGCACCTCGATGTGATCGAACTGGTTCGCGCCGCCGAAACGCCGGATGAGTTCCGCGGTCCGGTGCGGGAACTCGAAAGCGCCTTTCACGAGAGCTTTATCGCCGCCTATGACAACCGCCAGATCGAGACGGTCTATGCCCGGCTCGCGCAGAAGATGTACATCATCAGGCTGCACAACATGGTGGCGGTCGGACCGGCCAATACCGAGAAGTCGATGCGCGAACACCTCGCCATCATCGAGGCACTCGCGGCGCGCAATACCGAGGGCGCCATTGCCGCGCTCGAAGGGCATCTCCAGGCCGTGCTGCACCGGGTGCTGACGACCTGAAGGGGCGGGCGGTCAGACCGACTGCCTGCCGTAGCGGGCCATGAACATCGCGACGGCCGAATCCACCACCTTTTCGATTTCGGCGCGCGCGGGCGGATGGCAGAGATCGCCGAACAACCGGCGCTTGTAGATGCCCGATGTCGCGAGATCGGCGAACTGGTGGGCAGCCAAGACCACGTCCTCGATCTCGAGCACGCCGAGCGCGATATACTGCTCGAGGAACTGCACGAGCACCTGCGGGCCGCTGGCGGCGCTGTTGCCATAGAAGATGCCCGCGGTCTCGGGCTGGCTCTCGAGCACGCCGAGAACCATGCGCTGGGCGCGGATGACATCATCGCTGTTGAGCCGCATGCAGACGGTGCGGCCAAAGATGCCGAGGCCTTCCTCCACGGATTTCGTCCTTGCGAGATCACGCCGCAGAAGCTCGACGGCCGCATTCTTCTCGGACTCGATCAGCGCGCGGAACAGCGATTGCTTGTCGGCGAAGTAGACGTAGATGGTGCCTTTCGACACGCCGGCCTCGGCGGTGATCTCGTTCATGCTCGCGGCCTCGTAGCCGAGCTTCATGAAGCACCGCTTGGCGCCCTCGAGAATCTGCGCGCGCTTGACCGGGTCCTGTCCGGCCACCTTGCGGTTCGTACGGGCCTTGTCGGCGATGATCGCGGTATCTGTTTCCTGCATGGCTGTTCCCCTCAATTTGAGCGAACCGCTCGGTTCGATTTCTCTTGATATGGCGCGTCAACCCGATTATGTCAATCGAACCGAACGGTTCAGTTGCGAATTTGTTGTTTTCCCCCTGGAGGGCGCCATGTCTCAGAACGACAAGATCAAGGCATTTCCCGCGGCCAAGTCCAGCCCGCAGCCGCGCGAAACGGTGGAAGACGCCGTGATCGGCGGGGCCGCGGCGACCGATGCGCCCGCAAAGCGCTCGCGCCGCCCGCTGGTGCTTGGAACGATCGCGCTCGTGCTGCTCGCCGGTGGCGGCTGGTATGGCTATGACTTCTGGACCAATGGTCGGTTCATGGTGGCGACTGACGACGCTTATATCGAGGGCGATATCGCGACGATTTCCCCGAAGGTGTCGGGTTATGTGGCGCATGTGAACGTCACCGCCAACCAGCCGGTAAAGGCCGGAGACGTGCTGGTGAGCATCGACAATGGCGACTACGAGCTGGCGCTCGATACGGCCAATGCCAATGTCGCGGCCGAAAAGCTGGCGATCGCCCGCATCGACGCCCAGATCGAGGGCGCCAAGGCGAGCCTCGCCCAGGCCAATGCGCAGCTCGAGGCCTATGTCGCCTCGCGCGACAACGCCGTCCTCGCGCAGAAGCGCGCCGAGCAGCTTGCGGTGCAATCCGTCGGCTCGCAGGCCGATCTCGACAGCGCCAATGCCAATCTCAAGGCGTCGCAGGCAAATGTCGCGGCAGGCGAAGCGCAGATCGCCTCGGCCCAATCGGCCATCGCTGTGCTTGAGGCGCAGCGTGCCGAGGCCGACGGCCAGGTGAAGGTGCTGGAGATTGCGGCGGCCAAGGCCGAGCGCGACCTGTCGTTCACCGTGCTGAAGGCGCCGTTCGACGGTGTGGTCGGCAATTTCAACGTCAAGGACGGTGACCTGGTCGCATCGGGCAGCCGACTGATGGCGCTGGTGCCGACGCACGAGCTTTATGTCGACGCGAATTTCAAGGAAACGCAGCTCGCCCATATCGCGGTCGGCGAGAGCGTGAAGGTGACGGTGGACGCGCTCGAGGGCGAGGCCGTCGAGGGCCGGGTAGTCTCGATCTCGCCGGCTTCGGGCTCGGTTTTCTCCATCCTGCCGGCGCAGAACGCCACGGGCAATTTCACCAAGGTGGTGCAGCGCGTGCCGGTGCGGATCGCATTGCCCGAGGACGCGCTTGCGGGCGGAAAGCTTCGCGCGGGCCTGAGCGTTGCCGTGGAGGTCGACACCCGCACCGCGCCCGGCGCGACGCAGTAAGCGCAAGACAGGAACGCGGACCGGCGCTGCCGGTGCCGATGACAGTCAAGGCGGCCGACCCCGCCCCGGAGCTTCGCCATGAGCGACACCACCCTTTCCTCAGCCGCCATTCCCCATGACCCTGATGCCGTGCCGGTGCGCCGCGTGGTCGCCTTCGTGATCATGGTGTTCGGGATGTTCATGGCCATCCTCGACATCCAGGTGGTGTCCTCGTCGCTCAGCGAGATCCAGGCCGGGCTGGGGGCCGGATCGGACGAGATCAGCTGGGTGCAGACGGCCTATCTGATTGCCGAAGTGATCATGATCCCGCTCTCGGGCACGCTGGCGCGCATCCTCTCGACGCGCATCCTGTTCGCGATCTCAGCAGCCGGCTTCACGCTCGCGAGCCTGCTCTGCGCGACGGCGACCTCGATCGACCAGATGATCGTCTACCGCGCCATCCAGGGCTTCATCGGCGGCGGCATGATCCCGTCGGTCTTCACGGCGGCCTATTCGGTGTTTCCGCCCTCGAAGCGGGGTGTCGTGTCGCCGATCATCGGGCTGGTGGCGACGCTTGCGCCCACGATCGGGCCAACGGTCGGCGGATACCTGACCTCGATCTTTTCATGGCACTGGCTGTTTCTGGTCAACGTGCCGGCGGGCGTGATCGTGGCAATCGGAGCCTGGGCGCTGATCGACTTCGACAAGCCCGAATTCGACCTGATGAAGAAGTTCGACTGGTGGGGTTTGCTCGGCCTCGCCGCCTTCCTGGGCGCCATGGAATATGTGCTGGAAGAAGGGCCCTCGAACGACTGGCTGGCAGACGAGTCGGTGCTGATCTGCACCATCGTGATGGCCATGGGCGGCGTGCTGTTCTTCTTTCGGGCCTTCAAGGCGGAGTTCCCGATCGTGGACCTGCGCGCCTTCGGCAACATCAACTTCTCCATTGGCTCGGTGTTCTCGTTTGCGATGGGGATCGGCATCTACGGGCTGACCTATCTCTACCCGCTCTATCTGGGCCGGGTACTGGGCTACAGCTCCATGCAGATCGGCGAGACCATGTTCGTCTCCGGCCTTGCCATGTTCGTGACGGCGCCGATTGCCGGCATGCTGTCGCAGCGCTTCGACCCGCGCGCGCTGATGATGATCGGGTTCTCGCTGTTCGCCGTGGCGACCTGGATTCCGAGCAATATCTCGGCGGACTGGGCGTTCAACGAGCTGCTGGTGCCGCAGATCTTCCGCGGCGTGGGGATGATGCTGTGCATGGTGCCGATCAACAACCTGGCGCTCGGCACGCTGCCGCCCAGTCGGCTGAAGGGCGGCTCGGGCCTGTTCAACCTCACCCGCAACCTCGGCGGCGCGGTAGGGCTCGCGGTGATCAACACCGTGATGACCAGCCGCGATGCGCTGCACAATGCCCGGCTTTCCGAAGCGATGAGCTGGTCCAATCCCGCGGCGATGAACGAGTATAACCTCCTGGACCAGACCTTCTCGGCCAGTGGCCTCGATGGCAACACGGCAGCCATCAAGCAGATGGCGCTGCAGGTGCAGAGCCAGGCCTATGTCCTGACCATCGCGGACACGTTCCTGCTGATCACCGTGCTGTTCATGATCCTCGCCGCCTGCACCATCTTCATGCAGAAGCCCAAGGCCGTACCTGCCGGCGCCGGCGGGCACTGAGGACAAGGCGCGGCGGGAGGTTCAAACCGCGGCGCGCTTCGTCTATCAGTGCAGCGACCATGGCCGCGAGGGAACATGTCGAACGAACCTATCGGTATCTCGATGGCGGTGGAGCCATTTCTGCTCGACCCGCACGCGCGCGAAGTGCTGCGCGTGGCGCGTGATCGCGGGCACGCGTGCTTCATGGTGTGGATGCTCGAAATGGGCCGCCCCAAGAGCTATCGGCTCGGCATGAGGATCGGCGGATCAGTCTTCAGCTTCAAGTCGGGGTCCGTACGGCGCCAGACCCAGGAATTTCCGCTCGCCAGAGGCGAGCACATCAATGGCCCGATCTTCCCGACGGTGGTGTCGAAGCAGCGGACGCGCGCGTTTCTGGCGGAACGCGGCTTTCCGGCGCCGGCTGGACGGGTCTTTGCGACAGGGGAGGCTGACGCCGCCCTCGCCTATGCCCGGGAGCTGGGCTGGCCGGTCTGCGTGAAACCCGACCAGGGCAAGAAGGGGCAGTTCGTCGTGCCCGGGCTCACAAACGAAGATGGCGTGCGCAGCGCCTTCGCAGCCGCCGCGAAGTTTCATCCCCAGGTGGTGGTGGAGCGCAGCCTCGTGGGCGAGGTTGTCCGCTTCTTCTATGTCGAGCCACGGGTCGTGGGTGTCAAGATCTCCATGCCGCCCAACGTGATCGGCGACGGGATCGCTGATGTCGCGACCCTGATCGAGCGGAAGAATGCCGAGCGCGAAGTGCGGAAACTGCCTGGACACAAGCCGATCGTGGTCAACCAGGACCTCGTGGATCATCTCGCGGGCAGGGGGCTTGCGCTCGAGTCCGTGCCGAAGGCGGGGGAGCGGCTCCTGCTCCGATCGGTGTCGAATGGAGCCGTCGGCGCCGACACGATCGAATGCGCGGACGCGATCCATCCGAGCTATGTCGCCATGGTCGAGGAAATCTGCCGAAGCCTTGCGCCGCTGAAGATTGCCGCGCTCGACACGATCGTGACGGACCGCAGCCTGCCGGCTTCGGCCGAGACCTTCGCCGTGCTGGAGGTCAACAATTCGCCGGGGGTGCTGCCCTATATCTATCCCTGGGAAGGACGGCGGCAGGATATCTGCGTGCCGATCGTCGAGATGCTGGAGAAGGTTGCGGCGGAGATGGCCTGAGCACGGCCTGTCACGACGACGAATAGGCGTGGTGTCGGAGGACGAGGCCCACCGCGCCCAGCACCGAATCGTTCTCGACAAACCGACCCGGCACGAAGCGCGTGCGGCTCGCCTCCGGCACATCCTCGTTCTTGACCAGGGTGTGCTTTTCGAAGCTCTGCCGAAGCGGGTCGAGCAGCATGTCGCCCGCATGGACCAGCCGACCGCTCACCACGACGAGCGGTGGGTTGATGATGGTGCCGATGATGCCGAGACCGTGGCCCGCGGCTTCGGCGCAATCAGCGATAAGTCGGCGGCATCCGACATCACCTTCGTGCGCCATGGCGATGACCTCCTCCGAGCTCAACGCCCGGCGGAAGCGGTTCTGCGCAAGGCGGAGGAAAGGCTTGAAGCTCGCCGTCATTTCGAGGCAGCCGCGATTGCCGCAGCGACAGAGCGGGCCGGTGGGGTCGATGGTCATGTGGCCGAATTCGCCGCCGCCGCCGGCAATGCCGGTGAGCACGCGGCCGCCATGCACGATGGCGCCGCCTACGCCCACATCGATCTTGAAGAGCACGAAATCCTCGTGCCCCTGTGCGGCGCCCCACATCATTTCGGCAAGGGCGGCGCAATTGCTCTCGTTGTCGGTGATGATCGGGCGCTGGAACAGGGGCCCGAACACTTCGCGCACGTCGGTGCCGGCCCAGGTGGGCACGATGCTGGCGCGCTGGACTCGCCCATCTCGCGGATTGACCGGACCAGCAATTGCAACTCCGATACCGAGCAGCCCCGAAATAGACAGGGCATGGTCGCGATAGGCGCGGCGGACGAGCGCGCGGACAACGTCGGCGGCTTCGGCGGGGGAATAGTCCTCGTCCATCACCTCGGTATGGCTCGCGATGATCGCGTGCGAGACGTCGGCGACGATGACCTGGATCTCCCTGAGGCTGATCAGCACGCCTACGCAGGTGCCAGCATCCGGGTTGAGGGAGAGCATGGTGGCCGGGCGTCCGGCGCCGCCGGTCCGCGCCGGATCCGCCTCGGCGGTCTCCACCACGACGCCGGAGCGGCGCAGGTCGCTCAGCGTCGTCGAAACCGTTGATTTCGCAAGCCCGCTGAGCCGCGCGATCTGGGCGGCACTGAGCGCGCCGCGCTCGCTCAGGAGGCGGACGACCTGTCCGGTAGGTGTGCCTAATGTCCTGTCGGCCAGTAGGGATTTAAGTTCGATCTTGTTCACGCTTCCCTCCCCTCGGCGCGTTGACAAGCCGAATAAGTTCACCATAGAACTAATGGTGACGGTGGTCAGGAGGATGAGCACCACCGCAGCAAAAGCGCAAGTGGCTTGGATGACCGGTAATCCGGCGGCAGGACAGAGGCGCTCATGGGAGAGGAAATCATGACGTTGAAGCTGAAGGCCGCGGCCGCCGCGGTCGCGATGAGTGTCGCCCTTATGGCAGGTACGGCACTTGCCAACCCGAAGGTTCTGATGCTGCACCAGTGGGCCTCGGGCTCCGATGCGGCCTCGATCGCAAAGCTGGGCGAGATGTTCACCGCCAAGGGCGGCACCTGGGAACAGACTGCCATTGCAGGCCATACCGCCAATACGCTCGCCAAGCTGCGCGCAGACGTCGTTGCCGGCAATGCTCCGGCCGCCGTGCAGCTGAAGGGCCCGGAAATCGGCGAATGGAACGCCACCGGCGGCACCGCCGACATGGATGAGCTCGCCGCGGCCGAAGGCTGGGACAAGGTCGTCGCGCCCGAACTGCTGCCGGTGATGAAGCCGGAAGGCAAGTGGGTCGCCGCCCCGATGA
>CAYPYV010000133.1:0-9201 GCA_964414845.1 uncultured Devosia sp.
TGCGGACTAACCGCGTCGGGGCAATCGCCTCGCCGGCCCGCTTCCATCGCCTTTCCTTCCGAGAGGCGCCACACCATCCCGAGGCCCGACGGCCGGCGGGCGTTTCCGCACGCCAAAGGCTTCGCGGCATCCTGGTTCATCCCGCCACGGAAACGGTCTAGACTTGGTCCGGGCACACAGGGAAAATCTGCATGCGCAGCATCGAACAGATTCAGTTTATCAGCCGGATAGCACCCGAACGGATCGCAGTTATCGCCGGCAGCAGCATCGTGACCTATGGCATGCTGGAGCAGGCAACCCGTCAGGTCGCGGCGCGGATCGCCGAGT
Organism: uncultured Devosia sp.; assembly: GCA_964414845.1. Classification (GTDB taxonomy): domain Bacteria; phylum Pseudomonadota; class Alphaproteobacteria; order Rhizobiales; family Devosiaceae; genus Devosia_A. The sequence continues at coordinate 328 of CAYPYV010000133.1, forward strand.
TCGGCCTTTCGCCCGGCAGCCTGATTGGCCTGTCCATCAAGGCGCCGGCTCGGCACCTCGCGGTAACGCTGGCGGTTGCGCGGCTAGGGCTGGTGTCCGCTCCTGTCGCGAGTGATCAGGTGCTGGCTGTGCTGCCCGAGATCGACCTGATGCTTGCGGACGAGCCGCGCATCCTGTCCTCCGGCCGCATCTGTCTCGTTGTCGATGACGCCTGGTTCGCTGGCGATCTGCCCGCTCCCCCGATCGTGCCACGGCAGGATGCGGATCTGTTCCGGATTGTCACCTCATCAGGCACGACTGGCACGCCCAAGCCGCTCGATCTCACCTACAAGACCTTCGAGTTTCAGTCACAGGCGCCGAAGCTTTCCTTCGTCATGGCCGGCACCTGGTCGCGCCTGTTGCTGATGATGGACCTCAGCGCTTCCTGGTCGCTCATGCTCGCGACTTCGGCGCTCGCCGACGGCCGCACCATCTGCTTTGCCGCCAATGCCGACGAAGCAGTGCGCGTCATGTCGCTCTACCAGGTCGAAGTGCTGTTTGGCGCCGTCTTCCACCTCAACCTCGTCATCGAAGCCCAACGGCGCCGCTTCGTGCCGCTGCCGACATTGAAGTCGATCATTACCGGCGGCAGCCTGCTCGATGCCGACCTGCTGGGCGAGGTGCAGGGCAAGCTTTGCCGCAACATCCTCATGCACTACGGCTCCACCGAGATCGGCCTCACTGCCGTGGCACGCCCCAGTGAGGCGGATGTCGAAGGTGGCGAACTCGGGTTCATCCTGCCGTGGAACGAGGTGGAAGTCGTCGGTGAGACGCGCGAGCCGCTGCCCGATGGCGAGGTAGGAGAGTTCCGCATCCGGGCCGAGGGGCAGGTGCGCAACCTGCCGCGCCTGGCCGACGAGGCATTGCCGTGGTTCTATCCCGGCGATGTCGGCTATCGCCGCGACGGACGCCTCTATCTCACCGGGCGCGCCAGCGAACTCATCAATCTCGGCGGCGGCAAGATCGCGCCCGAGCGCATAGAACGCATCCTGAAGCGTCACACGAAGGTTCGCGATGCGGGGGTATCGGGCTTCGGTTTCGGCAGTGGCATCGAGCGCATCCGTGCCGCCGTCGTTGTCGAGGAGGGGTTCGAGATGGCCGAGCTGGAGGCGCATATGGCGCGGCAGTTTCCCTTGGCGCCGATCGAGCGAATCATCGTCGTTGCGGAGATCAAACGGGGGACAACCGGCAAGATTGAGCGTCAGGCGTTGCGGGAAAGCCTCAGTTGATACGCAAGTTGCTGCGTTTGCAATGCATCCGGGTGTGACCGGACATGTCTTAGGTGACTGGAAACGGACCTTCGGTTAATCTGACACAGAGTTGGTTTGGGGAATGCAATGCGCGCAATGTTGATGTCGACCGTCGGACTGCTGGCACTCGCCGTGTCCTCGGGGGTGGTCAATGCGGCTGATCTGCTGGTGGCAGAGCCCGATGCGGTTCCGGCCGTAGGCCACGATTGGTCCGGTGCCTATGCAGGTATCGCAATCGGCGGCGGCGTGACCAATGTCGACTTTGAAGGCACGGCTTACGATCAGGGCTCGATCCTCGCCCTCGCCAGCATTGGCTATAACTGGGTCAGCGGTTCGACCCTCTACGGTATCGAAGGCGATATCGGCGTGCTGCGCGGCTCGGGCGATGTCACCGACGAATCCGACAGCGTGTGGACGGATGCCAACTTCGACGCGATCGTGGGCAGCCTTCGTGGCCGGCTGGGCTACGCCACCGAAAACCTGCTGCTCTACGCAACCGCCGGTCTGGCGGTCTCCAGCGACCAGTTTGAGTTGTCCCCCTGGGATGGAACCGCTGTGCGCGTCGGTGGCGTGGTCGGCGTGGGCGTCGAAATGGCTGTGGCCGACAATATCTCGCTCGAGGCCGAGGGACGCTACTACGCCTTCGGTGAAGGCGAGACTGAGAGTGATGGCTATACATATTCTTCCAACTCGGCCGTTGGCCTCGTTGGCCTGAACTTCCACTTCTGATCACCGCATCTGGTGACGGTCGCAAAAGTCATGTGAACTTGAGGCCCACTCGCGTGGGCCTCTTAATTTATTGACCGAGCAAGTCACCGCAACGCCCTGAGGGCATTGAGGATAACCGCGACGTCGATCGCTTCCTGCACCAGGGCGCCGGCGACAGGCGGCAAAAAGCCGAGCGCAGCGGCCAGCATGCCGATGAGCGAGAGGCTCAAGCCCCCGAACACGCTTTGCGCGGCGATCATCCGGGTTCGGTTGGCAATCCGGCGGGCGGCGAGCACGCGGTCGATATTGTCGACCAGCAGCACGATATCCGCCGTCTCGGAACTGGCCGCCGAGCCTCGCGCCCCCATCGCTATCCCGAGCGTTGCCGCGGCGAGGGCAGGGGCATCATTGACCCCGTCGCCGATCATCAGCGTCGGCGCATTCCGGGTTTCCGCCGCCACGAGCGCCAGCTTCTGCGTCGGGTCGAGATCCCCCGTGAGTGCATCGAGCCCGAGTGGTCCGGCCACCGCGTCGACCACATCCTGCCGATCGCCGGACGCCAGTACGAGCCGCGGAATTCCCGCTGCCCTGAGGCCGGCCACCAAACCCGCCGTCTCCGGCCTGAGTGGATCGCTGAGCGCGACAATGCCTGCAACCTGCCCGCCGATTCCAACCGCAACAAGTGCCGACTCGCCCACAAGCCCCGCCTCGAGTGCCGCGACATCGCCACTGTTGCGCTCGGCGACATAGCGGCTGCCGCCAACGGTGACAGCGACGCCTTCCACCATTCCCGAGACACCCGCTCCTGCAGCCTCCTCCGCCCATTGCGGTGTTCCCAGCACAAGGCCCCGTGCCTTCGCTTCACGGACCAGAGCCGCCGCAATCACATGGCCGGAGGCTTGATCGAGCGACGCCGCGGCCCTGAGCACGTCGTCCGCCACAAACCCGGCGGCAGTACGGATCTCGGTCACAACAGCTTCGCCGCGCGTCAGCGTTCCCGTCTTGTCGAGAATTGCCGTGCGAATACCCCAGAGCCTTTCCAGAGCCCCCGAGGTCTTGATCAGGATGCCCTGCTTGGCTGCCCGCGACATGCCGGAGATCAGCGCTACCGGCAGTGCCAGGATCAGCGGGCAGGGCGTCGCTACAACCAGCACCGCGAGAGCCCGCAGATGGTCACCGCTCAGTGCCCAGGCGCTGCCCGCGATGAGCAGCGTCACGAACAGGAACACGACCGCATACCTGTCGGCGAGGCGGGCGACTGGCGCCTTCGAGTCCTGAGCGGCCGCAACGAGCCTGACGATGCCAGCATAGGTGCTTTCGGCTGCTGGGCGCAGTGCGACCAGCCGAAATGCATCACCTGCGTTCGTGGCGCCGCTCATCGCTTCTTCGCCCTCCGCATGCAGACGGGGCAGCGGTTCCCCGGTGAGGGCTGCAGTGTCGAGCGATGCACCAGACGGGGAGGCAACCCGACCATCGATTGGAACCGTCTCCCCCGGGCGTATCAGCAAGGTGTCACCGGCAATCAGCGTTTCGATGCCAACTTCTTCCAGCCGCCCGTCCACCTCCCGCATTGCCGTCCGCGCTACCCGCTGCAGCAGCGCCGTCATTTCGCGCCTTGCCTGGCCTTCGGCAAAGCTCTCCAGCAACTGGCCCCCCGCATACATGAGCCCGACCACATTGCCTGCCAGCGACTCGCCAAAGCCAAGAGCGGCGCCCATTGAGAGCGCTGCGACAAGATCCAGTCCGACCTGTCCACGCCTTAGGCTCGTGACGATTTCCACCAGCAGCGCAAACAGGATGGGCAGCGTCGCAAGGGTGTGGACAAGACCTGACCATTGCCCAAGCTGGATAAGGGGCGCCAGCAGGCCCAGTGCAAGCCCGGTCAGCGCAATCGCGACCAGCCCAATGCGATATCGCGTCATGCGCCTCGTCCCCTCATTTGTCCCCGCTCTCGCTAAAGATGCTATTCTGCTCGCGAGGCAAAGCCTTGGCTTTGATCAGCCTCAGGTGCAGTACCGAAAACAGCAGGCCGGAGCTTGCCGGAGATAGGCCAAGCACCTAGCGTCGCCGCCGCATCGACTTGGAGGACGATGCCGGACGTACCCGCCAACTCGGGTGGCGATGCGTGATCTCACTTCCTTCGGAGACAACACTTGGTCAGCAAGACACCGCCCGCGCCGCTTTCGGTTTGGCGCCCTATCAATCTCGATACCTTCCTGCTCGGCGCGCCGCACTATCCCGAACATGTCGACGAGAGCTATTGGGCGCGGGACGCCGAGCGAATGGCGGCAGCCGGATTCAACACCGTGCGCATGGGGGAGTTTGCCTGGCACCTGTTCGAGCCGAGCGAAAACACCTTCGATTTCGACTTGTTCGATCGCGCTATCGACGTGCTCGGACGGCATGGCATCAAGACCATCATGTGCACGCCGACCGCGACGCCGCCGCGCTGGCTGACCGAGGCCTACCCGGAAGTGCTGCGGGTGGACGGCAATGGCCGAACCGCCGTGCATGGCTCGCGCCAGCATGCCGATACCGCGAGCCCGGTCTATCGCCGCCACAGCCAGCGCATCACCCGCGCCATGGCCGAGCACTATCGCGATAATCCACATGTCATCGGCTGGCAGACAGACAACGAACTCAATACCTCGGAAAGTCGCTCCTATTCGGCTGCTTCGCGCCGGGAGTTCCAGCTTTTCCTCAAGGCGCGTTACGGCACCATCGCGGGGCTGAACGCCGCCTGGGGCGGCAACTTCTGGGCCACCGCCTACGACCGCTTCGAGCAGGTGGTGCTGCCGCACGATATGGCGCCGGTATTTCCCGGCCCGGGCCATGTGCAGGATTTTCACCGGTTCCTCGCCTTCGCGACCGCGCGCTTCCAGCACGATCAGGTGGAGATCCTCCGCGCCACGAACCCGGATTGGTTCGTGTTCCACAATCTCGGGTCTCTCGCCGATATCGATTTCCGCGGGCAGTTCTCGACCGATCTCGATTTTGCCGGCTACGACATCTACCCCTTCCTCTACGACGAGTTTAACCGCAATGGCGGCGTCGGGCAGGCGCAGGCGCTGCATCTCGATATCTGCCGCGGCTTTTCCGGCAATTTCATCGTGCCCGAGCAGCAATCCGGTTTCGGCTCGCAAGTCGCCTTCACCACGCTGACTCCGGAACCTGGCGAGATGCGCCGCATGGCCATGAGTTCGGTCGCGCGCGGCGCAGATGGTTTGATGTTCTTCCGCTGGCGACCGGCCCATTTCGGGGCCGAGATCTACTGGATGGGCATTATCGACCATGACGACAAGCCCCGCCGTCGCTACACCGAGGCGAGCCGCTTCGCGCACGATATCAAGTCGATCGAGCGCCAGTTGCTCGGCACGCATGTGAAGATGGACGTCGGTATTGCAGGCGCTGATTTCGACAACCAGGAGGCGCATCGCACGTACCCCATGGGCCTCCCGAGCCCGCAGGACGAAGCAACAGGGCTCCACCGCTATTGCTACGAGCGCGGCATTTCGGCGGGCTTCATCCATCCCGAAGATGACCTGAGCAAGCTCAAGCTGCTCTATGTGCCGCATTGGCTGATCTGGAAGGACGAATGGACCGAGAGGATCCGCGCCTTCGCCGAAGCCGGCGGCACCGTCATCCTGTCGGCACGGACCGGATCGCGCGACGAAAACAACCACGTCATCCGCACGGCGGCCCCCGGACCGAGTCTTGCAGCTCTGGCCGGTGTCGAGGTCGAGGAGTTCGGGCCGCTCGCCGGCCCCACCTCCGATGGCCTGTTCAGCCTCGGCGGACCATTGGGGCCGCAGGGTACACGCCCGCGCTTTCCGGCGGAATCGGCACGGCGGCGCTACACCCTGAAGATCGGCAATCACGAGATGGCCGCCGCCCATATGTATGAGCTGCTTTCCCCGAGGTCGGGCACTGAAGTTCGCGGCGTCTGGTCGAGCCGCTTTGCTGAGGGCCAGACGGCCGTTACGTTGCGGAGGGTCGGCAAGGGCCGGGTGCTATATCTCGGCAGCTACCTGACGGCGGAATTGCTCGACAGCCTGGTGGCTGAGGAATTCGAGATCGCGGGTATCGTGTCCGAACTCGAAGGCAAGCCCGACGCTATTGAGGTCGCAGTACGGCAGGGGACTGGCTATCGGCTGCTCTTCGTCCTCAATACGGGAGGCGCCACCGAGACTGTCGCCAGGTTGCCCTCGGGCGACGCACTGATTGGCGGCGAGTTCATCGCGGGTGATGTTGCTGTCTTGCCGGCCTATGAAGTGCTTGTCATTCGCATGGCGGGTTGACGTTGAAGCTTGGGCCGCGGCCAGTATGTCTGCGGCCCAGGATCCTAAAGCTTGCCGTTCGATTCCTGGTCCGGCAACTCGAGGCTGCCTTCTCCGACCACGACTGCATCGCCGCCTATACCTCCGTGGGTGAAGACGCCATCCTGTTTCCGCAACTGCAGCATTATCCGGCTTGGGCGCCCCATTTCGTAACCCTGTCGCAGGGCGATCTCGTTGGCCCCATCTGGATAATAGGGGGCAAGAAGCGCCAGGAGCGCAGCCGCCGCGGCGCCCGTGGCGGGATCTTCCGGAATGCCCATGCCCGGGGAGAACATGCGCGCTGCAAGGTCGACACCCTTCTCCTCGGGCGTGGGGGTAAACACATAGACGGAGTGGTCGCCTTCCGGATAGACCTCATCCCAACCGCGGCGTTCCAGTCGAATGCGGGTCAGCACTTCCGCGCTTTTCACCGGCACCATATAGAATGGCACGCCGGCCGAGCAGAGGGCGGGTTGAAACCGCTCAGTCCCGATATCCTCGAAGTTGAGCCCGAGTGTGGCCGCAATTGCGCCGATGTCCGGTGCTTTGCCGACGACTCCCGGCAGGCGGGGCAGCGAGAACCGCGCATGCCCGAGCACTCGTGTCTTCTTTTCGAACACCGAGGTGATGAGCCCAATCTTCTCTTCAAGGCGCACGGCGCTAATTCGGTGTTGAAGGCCGAGCACGACCGAGGCCCCCACGGTGGGGTGGCCGGCAAACGGCAGCTCGACCCTCGGCGTGAAGATGCGGAGTGCTGCAGTGTGCCGTTCCGCCTTTGGCCGCTGGATAAACACGGTTTCCGACAGGTTGAACTCTGCCGCAACGCTCTGCATCTCGGAATCGGTCAGACGGTCTGCCTCCAGCACCACCGCCAGCGGGTTTCCGGTCAGCGGTTTGTCGGTAAACACATCGAGCAAGACATAATTGAACTTCATCGCAGCACCTTGGCAACGCCGTTAGGCCGGGGGCAGGGCGTATTGGGCGGGGTCTCGCCCGAGTTCGAGTGCTATTGCTTCCACGACGAGCGCATGGTCGTCGCGCTGCGGCAGACCCGATATAGTCACGCACCCGATCGGTCCCACTCCCGCCACGCGTATGGGAAAGCCGCCACCTGCAAGGGCATAGTCGGCTTGCGGCAAGGCCAGGTGCTCGGGGAAGCTTCGGTCTTCCGAGTTCCGTTCGCGCACGATGCGGTAGGAGCTCTTGTGGAAGCGTCGAACGACGTTGAACTTGCGGCGCGCCCACTCCGGATTGTCAGCGGTGGTGCCCGGCATGGCGAAATAGAACAACTGCCGGTCCCACAGCCGGATATCGCAGATGATTGCGAGGCGCCGTTCGCTGGCCAGCCGATGCAGTCGTGTGCCCAAAGCGTAGGCCTTGGCCTCGTCGAAACCAGAGAATACCAGGTCATGCTCCTGGCGCTTTATGGTGGCGACGTCGTCGAGATGCGTCATGTGAGACTCGATTGCGGCTTTGACTCCGACCCTAGCACGCTGCGAGGCAGCTCCAACGCGCTTTCCGTATTGCACGCAACTCACACGACAATTGCCTGAAAAGTGGGCAGTAGGTAAATCATGCTCATAATGATAACAGTCATAGAAAAGTCATCTTGTGGAGTCTATTTAGGCGGAACAAATTCCTGCAAGAGACTCGCGAATGCCCAATCTGTTCTCAGCTATCACCGAACGTGCGCGTCGCCGCCGCGCCTATGTCCACCTGCTCGATCTCGAAGACCGCCTTTTGGCAGATATCGGCCTGTCGCGTCACGACGTGGTCGAGATGCGCAATGGCAGAAAGGCCTCATCTCGTTCCTGAGGGCCCACTTTTCGCGTGCCATGAAAAGGCTCTGGCTTGGCGCCGGAGCCTTTTGTCGTTTGTGCCCGGTAACGCTTGCTGCATATGCTTTACAGCAGCCGGAACCGCGCGATAGAAGGCCTTTCCTGTTGCTTCAGGCGGGGTCCGGGGGGCCTCGCCTTTTCATTGTGCGAGACCTGTCACATGACTAGCGTGAACGACATCCGCTCGAGCTTCCTCGGCTATTTTGCGAAGAATGGCCACGAGCCTGTCGCGTCGAGCCCGCTGGTGCCGCGCAACGACCCGACGCTTATGTTCACCAACGCCGGTATGGTGCAGTTCAAGAACGTCTTTACCGGGCTCGAGAAGCGCGACTACACCCGCGCGACCACCGCACAAAAATGCGTGCGTGCCGGTGGCAAACATAACGATCTAGACAATGTGGGCTTTACCGCACGGCACCATACCTTCTTTGAAATGCTGGGGAATTTTTCCTTTGGCGACTATTTCAAGGAGCACGCGATTGAGCTGGCCTGGAATCTCCTGACAAAGGAGTGGGGGCTTCCGAAGGAGAAGCTGACCGCCACGATCTATCAGGACGACGACGAGGCGATGGCACTCTGGAAGAAGATTGCCGGTCTGCCCGAGGATCGTATCGTGCGACTCGGTGCCAAGTCGAACTTCTGGCAGATGGGCGATACCGGCCCCTGCGGCCCATGCTCGGAAATCTTCTACGATCATGGTGACAAGTACTGGGGTGGCCCTCC
>CAYPYV010000134.1:0-9193 GCA_964414845.1 uncultured Devosia sp.
CATGACCTCAACGAGGACACACGTCGCTATCTCGTCGCGGGCGTGATGGATGCGGTGATCGACCAGAACCCGCGGGTCGAGGCGCGCGATGCGCTGGAGCAGCTGGCGCGGGCAGCGCGGGGCCTGGGCTGGAGCGCGCACCCGATCCGCACGCAGATCATCTTCGCCGAGAATATTCCCGACGAAGACGTGGATGTGGGGTGAGGGACACCGGGCCGTCCTTGTGGTTTGCAAGCGACCTCGCGCTTCGACAAGCTCAGCATGAGGTCGGGCAGGATCGAGATCAGCCCTTGAATTCGTGGGCGGTGATCGAAGCCGGCTTCATCTCGATGGAGAAGCCCGGCAGCCGGGGCGGCATGTAGGCGGCGTTCTCGATGACGCAGGGCTCGATGAAATGCTCGTGCAGGTGATCAACATATTCGATCACGCGGCCGGTCTTGGTACCGGAGACGACGAGATAGTCGATCATCGAGAGGTGCTGCACATATTCGCAGAGGCCGACGCCGCCGGCATGCGGCCAGACCGCCTTGTTGTACTTGGTGGCGAGCAGCAGTACGGCGAGCACCTCGTTGAGCCCGCCGATGCGGCAGGCGTCGATCTGTACGATGTCGATGGCGTTACGGGTAATGAACTGCTTGAAGAGAATGCGGTTCTGGCACATCTCGCCGGTCGCCACCTTCACCGGGGCGATGGCCTCGCGGATCTTGCGGTGGCCTTCCACGTCGTCCGGGCTGGTCGGCTCTTCGATGAAATAGGGTGAGAAGCGGCTCAGTTCCCTGACCCAAGAGATGGCCTGGTCCACCTCCCAGACCTGGTTGGCGTCGATCATCAGGAAGCGGTCGGGCCCCATGATCGAACGGACGATCTCAAGGCGGCGAACATCGTCGGCGAGGTCGCGACCGACCTTCATCTTGATATGCGTGAAGCCCTGCTCGACGGCCTCCGTGGCAAGGCGGGTGAGCTTCTCGTTGGAATAGCCGAGCCAGCCCGCCGAGGTGGTGTAGCAGGCATAGCCCTCCTTCTCGAGGGTGGCGATGCGGTCGGCCTTGCCCTTTTCGGTGGCGCGGAAGATCGCCAGCGCCTCCTCGGGCGTGATGGCATCGGTCAGGTAGCGGAAGTCGATGATCGAGACGAGCTGCTCGGGGCTCATGTCGGCGACGAAGCGCCAGACGGGCTTCTTGGCGCGCTTCGCCAAAAGATCCCATACGGCGTTGACGACGGCACCCGTGGCAAGATGCATGGCACCCTTGTCGGGGCCGATCCAGCGGAGCTGGCTGTCGCCGGTCATGTGGCGCCAGAAGCGGCCCGGATTCTCCTCGATCCAGTCGAGTTCGAGACCGGCGACGCGGGCGGTGAGGGCACGAATGGCAGCGCAGACCACTTCGTTGCCGCGTCCGATCGTGAAGGTCAGGCCATGGCCTTCGATTCCACCGTCGGTTTGCAGCACCACATAGGCTGCCGAATAGTCCGGATCCGGGTTCATCGCATCGGAACCGTCGAGACTGGCCGATGTTGGGAAGCGGAGATCGTGAGTGGTGAGTGCGGTAATCTTCATCGGCGCGTCCTGTGGTGGCGACGCGCTGACATGCTAGTATCAGCCTGCCAGCGCCTGATAGCCCTTACACAGCGCGTGCGCGCTTTTCCAGCAGCACCTGATGCAGGTCAGCCCGCAACGGCGGGGATTTGCGGGGCGTGAAACAGGCGCTCGAAACTGGCGGCTTTCAACGCAGGCTGCAGCAGGGCCTCGGCCTGCTCACGGCTGGTCACATTGGGCCATTGCTGAAGGCGGCGCAGCGTCGCTTCATAGTAGAGCGGACCGAGCTGCGGCAGGCTGCGCCGCTCGGCAAGGACGATATCGAGAACACGAGCGGCGGGGCCCGAGGCAAAGGCGTGTTCTAGTCCCACAGCAGGCTGGTGCGGTGGGTCCGGAAGCACCGGCAGGCAGACCCGCTCAACCGTCGCGACAAGCAATGCGTATTTGGACGAGAAGTGATTATAGACTGCCGTCTTGCTCACGCCAGCGCGTTTGGCGATATCTTCGAGGCGACCATGATCATAGCCAAGCTCCTGGAACACCTCGAGAGCGGCATTGATGAACATGTCCATGCGTGAAATACGGGACCGGAAGTTCGGCGTACGCCGCGCAGCTTGGGAAGCTGCTTCTGCACCTGTGGGGGAGGATGAGGGCTTTGGTACGGATACGACGATTTGCATATTGGGCCCCGCGCGAAAGAGCGATAGTGATGCGGTCAACTCTCTTGATGATCGAGATATCCTATGCCTGATACATCGTCAACGGGATCGACGGACCAGTCCCTGCGCTCAGAGATAGAATGGGGCGTGGCAACAGCCATGTTCGAGCTGTTTCGCGGCTTTGAGGTGCGACGCGAAGGCGCGGCCAAGAACATGAAACTGCACCCCACGGACTTTGCCTGCATAGGCTATCTCGACGAGGCGACGGGTCCGGTGAGTGCAAAACAGATCGTCAGCTATCTGCGGCTGACATCCGGCTCCGGCACGGCGTTGCTGGATCGTCTGGAGAAATCCGGCCTGATCAGCCGCCTGCCGAACCCGGAGGATCGTCGCGGGGTGCTGGTTCAGCTCAACCGCGATGCTGCGCGAGACATGCTTCGCCATCATCGACAAAACCGGCAGCGGTTTCGCGAGGCAATCGAACCGTTTTCGGACGCGGAACTTTCGACCGTGGTGCGTTTCCTGGGTGTAATCAACGAGGCGTGGAAGCAAGGCACGGAAGAGTGCCCGCCACAGGACCCCGCAAAATGAAACCGGCCCGCTTGAAGCGGGCCGGCCAAGCTCAGTCCATGATGGGAGCGATCAGCTCTGGCGACGCACGACGCGCCAGAGACCAGCGACCGTGAGGGCCGCGAACGCCATCTTGAGGATATCCCACACGATGAAGGGCTCGACGGCCACCTTCCAGGCGGTGCCTACAACATTTGTCGCGTCGATCCACTTGGGCAGTTCGCCGCCCGAAGTGACGATCAGGTTGGCGACGACGATCAGCCAGGCGAAACCGAAGGCGAAGGACACAGCATTGCCGGCAACCATCGCACCGAACAGCCCGACCGGCCTCTTCGAGAGGCCGCGATCGGCGGCATAGCCGATGATGAAGGCCATCGGAATCCAGCCGAGGATGAAGCCAAATGTGGGGCTGAAGACATAGCCCAAGCCGCCGCCATATGCGAAGACCGGCAGGCCGGACAGGCCTTCGGCAAGGTAAAGCACCAGCGTCGCCACACCAATGCGCCAGCCGAAGGCAGCGGCAATGGCGGCGACCGCCAGGCTCTGGAGGGTTACCGGCACAGGCAGATAAGGCACGCTGATCTTTGCTGCGGCCCAGAGCACCAGAGTACCAAGCACGATGGTGCCCAGCTGCATCGCGGTGCGCATGGCACCCGAACGGGAGGCAAGCGTGCCGAGCACGGTGTTTTCAGTCGTCAAAGTCAGGGCCATTGCCAATCCTTCGTAAGGTAAAGCATGAGTGTGCCCGTTCTATTCGACCGACCGGACAAGCGCAATGGCCGCACCCCTGCCCCCGCTCCGCCACAACCGTGACTTTTCCCCGCAAATCGGGGCGGCCTCGGAGGTAGCGTCGGGTCTGGTGCGGATCACCGCACCCAATCCGGGGCCATACACCTTCACCGGCACGAATAGCTTTCTGGTCGGCGAAGAAGAGCTCGCGGTCGTAGATCCGGGGCCGGATTCGGCATCGCATCTGGCTGCCCTTTTGCGCGGCATCGCCGGCAGGCGGGTCGTGGCCATCTTGCTGACCCACACGCATCGCGACCATTCCGATCTCGCTCGAAGACTGTCGCAAGAGCTCGGTGCGCCGATCTGGTCGGGCGGACCGCATCGGCTCAGTCGCCCGCGTCGGGGGCTGGAGTTCAACCCGACCGGCCGCGACAGCGACTTTACCCTTATCCCCGACCGGCAGTTGCGGGATTGCGAACAGCTTACAGTGGGTGGGGTGAAGCTGGAAGTGATCGCCACCCCGGGGCATGCAGCGAACCACCTCGCTTTCGGTCTTGTGGGGACGCCGCATCTGCTCAGTGGCGATCATGTGATGGGCTGGAGCACGACGCTGATTGCCGTGCCGGACGGCTCGATGCGCGATTACTTCGCCTCTCTCGACAAACTGCTCAACCTGCCATGGCAGCATTACCATCCGGCCCATGGCGGCCCGATCACCGACGCCAAGGGCTATGTCGCGGCGCTAAAGGCGCATCGGGAGAACCGCAACGCGCAGATTCTCGCCGCGATCGGGTCAGGCGCACATGATGTTCACAGCCTGCGCAGGGCCATCTACCCACAACTCCGCGGGCCTCTCGCGGCGGCCGCCAACATGACGATCCGCGCCCATCTCGATTATCTGGAAGCAGGCAACCTGCTGCGGCTTCGGTGTGGCCTGCTGGGCCTGCACGTCAGCAGAACTCAGTCCTGAACCGGATCAGCGGCGTCCACCTCGCCCGGATCTGCCGGCGGCCTCTGGGGCGTGCTGCGCATTTCCAGCGTGACGGCACGATCGAGGGCGAGCAGGAAGTCCTCCACGCGCTCGCCATTGCTGCCGAAATCGGGGAACTCGAAAGTGGGGACGCTGCGCATGTCGACACTTGCGCCCGAAGACGACGGGGCAACCCGCAGCGCTACCTCGTCGACAAATCCGAATGGCGTCATCGCCATGGCGGTGAGCGTTCCGGGCTCAGCAATATCCTGGGGCACGCGACGCGTGCGTATGTCCCAGCCGCGCTCGGCGACGAGATCCTGCACCATGTCGAACACCGTGACACTATCGAGCGGGTAGGACCGCGTCGTCGCATTGGGAAAGCGTGCCTGGAGCTTGGCGAGCTCGGCGGCGTCCATGGGCGGGATGCTGCGTGGAGCCGAGAGCGGCACCGGGTCCGAAAGGCTGGTGGACACTTCGGTGATGCGTGGATAGCGGGCAAACATAGCGCCGAGATAGAGGAACGGCGCGAGGCACAGGATGGCGAAGGCCAGTCCCCAGGTGGCCTTGAGCCAGCCCTGGTCGCCTGTGACCCACAGCCGACCATAGGCAATGAGGGCTGCAACGAGCGCCAGGGTGGCCACGCATAGTGTTACCGCCTCGAGGGCGATGAAGGTCTGGCTCTCGATCAGCCGCGCACGATGCAACACCAATGGGATGACCAGCAGCGGAATGGCGAAACTGCCGAGGCGGCGGGCCCAGATCGCCCATTTCGAGGTGCGGATCAGAATGCGCATGGAGTGGGAGCGGCCTTCCCGGGAACTGAGCGACGAGAACCCAAACGCCGTGGCGCAAGCCCGGCTAGTCCCCACAAAGCTGCTTTATGGCCTGCCATTCCTCGGAAGAAAAGATCGGCGTTGGGCCGGCCGTTCCGGCCGTGCGCATCAACAGCAACTGGCGCTCCGGAGCGGGCGGATGCGAGTCGAGCAGCGAGAAGGCGGACCTTGTCGCACCCAGCCGCATGAGCATGTCGGCCAGCCCTGCGGTGTCGAACCCGAGCCGCCGGGCAGTATCGGCAGCAAAGCGATCGGCATCCAGTTCCACCCCTTGCGAAAAGCGCGATTGCAGGATGGCGGCACCCAGGCTGCCAGCAACGGAAGTGCCTGTCAGATCCCCAGAGATGAAGCCCGTGAAAAAGCCAGTCGCCGTAGCCGAAATGACGGATTTCATGCCATCGCGGGCGACCATATGGCCAATCTCGTGGGCGAGGACGCCGGCGAGTTCGTCCGGGCTCTCGAGGCCCGTCAGAAGCCCCGAGAACACGATGATGCGACCGCCCGGCAAGGTGAAGGCGTTGTCGATAGAGGACCTGACGACGCGGATGCGTGGCGTGAACGGGGTGTCGATGCCCGCGACAGCATCCGCAGAGAAGCGGTCGAGTGCCTGGTGCGCCAGATCACTGTCTGGCCCCGCCGAGCAGTCGGTGAAGCCTTCGCCAGCCTGGAATACCTGTGCGAGTTGCTGCTCGGCGACGGCGCCGGTGCTCTCCTCCCAGCTCGGCGGGATCAGGGCCGCGATTGGGCCCACCGCGTGGGGAAGCACGACGATGAACGCGGCGATCACCGCAGCAAGCGCAGCAACACCACTGAACAGCACGCGGCGCTCGCGCCGCCGCCGTCGGTTCGCCGCCTCCCCGAGGCCGGGCAGCAGATTTTCGAGCTCGGTCACCAGCGCTTCGCCTACGACGATGATGCGGGCACCGGCGGGGCGTTCCTCCGAACCGATGCGCAACTCGTGCCGGCGCGCGGGGCGCGTGTAGAGGCGATCGACGGCCCAGCGGTCGACTTCCACATCGACATCGGCGTGCCGGATGACAAGCATCTGCGGGCCGTTCCCGCCGGCCTCCACCGCCACCTTTACCGGCGTTGCCCGCGAAACGAGACCATCATAATGGATCGCTGGCATCAAAAGGCTCCGATATTGAGGGCGTCGGCAAGGCCTTCACCGCGCGCGTCGGCGTAGCCCTCGCGCTGGGAGACCTCGACCACGCTCGCAAGCCCGGTATAGGTCGCCCCGGCCGCGAGACGGGACCAGAAGCCGAAATCGACGATCAGCTCCAACCAGAAACTGAGCAGCGTGAGGCCCGCGAGCGGCACCACGCTGAAGACCCATACGCGCCCGGCGGTGTCGATGCCGCCACTGAGGATATAGAAACTGGCGCCAAAGGAGAGCGCCGCGACGCTGAGGCCGGTGAGCAGCAGGAAGGCGAGATACTGCCCGAAGAGCCGTCGCGCGCCAATTTCAACCGTCACACGGGCGGCATTAAGTTGCAGGCTCGAATAGCACAGGCTCATTTCGCGCGAGCGGAAATAGGGAAAGGCGAAGAGAGCAGCCAGCAGAGCCGCAATGAGAATGATGACGACGAGTGGCTGCGGCAGGTTGGGCGCCCAGAGGAAGCCCCAGTAGGTTCGAGCGAGGCCGTAACCCAGCAAGAAAGCCAGCGGGCCGGCGCCGAAGAAATAGGCCCGGTAGTAAGGCCCCGCCACGGTCCGCCACGTGCCGGTGAAGGCAAACGCCTTATCGCCATAAAGGGTGTTGGTCCAGCGATAGCGCCAGAGATCAGCGACCATGAAGGGGTAGACAAGCCCGAGCGTGGGGAGCATCGCGAGGCTCCACAGAAAGCGCCTCGTCGCATAGTGCCATGCGCTCCCCGTCTGTCCGAAGCGGATGCCACGCCAGAAGGTATGGCTGAGCCGATAGGATCGGCCGCGATAGATGGCAAAGCCGGAGAAGAACCAGAACAGGGCGAACAGCACGGCAAGGCCGCCGATGCGTATCGGCGTATCCTGCAGCGCCAGAAGGATGCTGAGCATATAGGCCGGCAGGAAAAGCGCCACGATGGCCAGGAAGCCCTTCATGACCTCGAGCGCCGTGCCGGTATACTCGAGCGGGTGGCCGCCGATGAAGGTGTTCATCCAGTAGAACTGCCGCTTCCGGGTCAGCACCCAGAACCGATAGAGCCCCAGGGTGGGCAGCAGAGCCAGATAGCCCCAGAACAGGAAGCCAAAGAGTCCGCTGCGCCCTGCCGTGAACCTGCCCGGCGCAAGTGTTGATGCTGTGGTATCCGACATGGCGCCCCCATCGACCGGAGGAGTTGTCGCAGACGCCAAAGCAGCGTCAAGTCACAGAAAATGCAGGCGTTATGCAGGCGTTATGCGTGCTACTACGGATAGAGCCGCTGCCGCGTCCAGGTTCCGTTCGGCAGGATGCGCGTGAATCGCACCCGGTCGTGCAGGCGATTTGCGCCATCTTTCCAGAATTCCATCATCTGCGGAACGATGCGGAACCCGGACCAGTGCTGCGGGCGCTGAACCGGCTCGTTCTCGCCGAAGCTCGAGTTCAGCGTCTCGACCCGCTCAAGCAAGGCAAAGCGGTTGGGCAATGGGCGCGACTGCTTGGAGGCATGGGCGCCGATCTGGCTGACGCGCGCACGCGTGGAAAAATACGCGTCGGCCTCGCCATCGCTCACCACCTCGACCGGTCCGCGCATGCGCACCTGACGGCGCAGCGACTTCCAGTGCATGACGAGCGCCGCCTTGGGATGGGCGAGGAGCTGGCGGCCCTTGTCGCTTTCGAAATTGGTGAAGAAGCAATAGCCGCGATGATCGCGCTGGTTGAGCAGAACCATGCGCACATCCGGCAGGCCATCGGCATCGACGCTCGCCAGCGCCATGGCGTGCGGATCGTTCGGCTCGCTCGATTGCGCGAGCGCAAACCACTCCTCGAACAACGAGATCGGGTCGATTTCGCCCTGGTCGGAATCGTCGAACAGGCGGTCGGAAAGGTTGGTAGCAGCCATGCCGGATCCCCGACTTTTGGAGGCGGAGGCAATCTGGACAAGCCCCCGGTCGATCGCCATATAGGATGGTGACAGTCGGGAAGTCCATTCCCAAATCCCCCAATGACGAAGGTGCTCATGCGCGATCCATATACCGTGCTCGGCGTGCCCAAGTCGGTCAGCGAGAAAGACCTCAAGGCGGCTTATCGCAAGTTGGCCAAGGCCAACCACCCCGACCAAAATCAGGATGACCCCAAGGCACATGCCAAGTTTGCCGAGATTTCTTCTGCCTATGATTTCCTGACCGACAAGCAGAAGCGCGGGGCCTATGACCGCGGCGAAATCGATGCTGATGGCAACCCGAAATTCGCCGGCTTCTCGCGTGGCGGCGCTGGCGCGCGCGCCGGTGCGGGGGCCCAGGGCTTCTCGCCCGAAGACATCCTGAAGGAATTCATGTCCGGCTTCGGCGGCCAGCCGCGTGGTGCTCGGGCGGGGGCCGGCGGGGCCGGCTGGGACCCGTTCACCGGCAGCATGGGCGGTGGCGGCTTTGGCGGCGCTGCCCAGCGGCCGACGAGTCAGAAGGGCGAGGACGTGAACCTCACCGCCGTCGTGACGCTGGAACAGGCACATGCGGGTGGTTCGGTGCCGCTCAATTTGCCCAATGGCAAAACGCTCAGCATCAAGCTTCCCGAAAAGGTAGAGGACGGCCAGCAGGTACGTCTCAAGGGCCAGGGCCTCGCCTCGCCCCTCGGCGGCGCAGCCGGGGACGCAATCGTCACGGTGCGCTTCGAGCGACACAGGCATTTCCGTCGCGATGGCGCGGACCTCAGAGTGGAGGTGCCGATCACGCTCTATGAGGCGGTGCTGGGCGGCAAGGTGCGCGTGCCGACGCT
>CAYPYV010000135.1:0-9086 GCA_964414845.1 uncultured Devosia sp.
GGGCCGGATCAGTTGACCGCGTAGGAGGAGATGTCGTTGTCGAGGGCGGCGGGCAGGTTGCGCTTCGACGAGCGAATATTGGCGCAGGTGCCTTCAAGTTCTTCGAACGAGCAGACGACGACGCGCGCATCGCCGAACACCTCGATCGAGGAGATCGAGTCGTCCCACCTGCCGGTCAGGTATTCGTCACTATCGCCCGGCTCGACGCAGAAGCTCGACCCGGTGAAGTTTGCCCCGCGATAGAAGCAGACTTCGTCATTCTCGACCGGCAGCGGCTTGGCCGGCGGCGGCGTGCCGATGCCGATGGAGACGCTGGGCTTGCCATCGGGCCCGACGAAGAGGCCGAAATTGAACGGCACCTTGCTCGAAGGCTTGCCGTTGATGACACTGGCGAGGCGGTTGGCCCTGATCCAGCCATCAGGACCCGGCACCTGCAGCTTGCAGAACGCGCCCTGGCAATCCAGCACGGTGACGGTGGTGCCGCCATCGACATCGTTGACGGGCGCGGAACTCGACGACGGCTTGGCGTAAAGCGTCGAATCCTGGGTGACATAGGCGGTACCGGCGGCCAGTGCGGGCGCGGCGGCGAGGCCGAGCGCCAGTGCGGCGGCGGCCACCAGCATGCGGCGGATGGATGTCATTTCTGTCCCTCAAAGGTAGCAGGGACAGCTCTGGCTGCCCCTCGGGCACACCCGGTGACGCACCGGGCGCGATCACCTCCATTAGCTAGCATGATTGCGTCAAAACCATGCAGGTTTTCACTCGGAACGCTGGTTCGAGGCGCCGGTTCCGCCCAAGACGGCCCCCGCGCGCGATCAGTAGACGCGCAGGGAACTTGCCGCGTTGTTGAGGAAGCCGGTGAGGCGCGGCTGGCTCTTGACGATGCGCTGGCAGTAGGACTGAAAGAACCGGTCGCGGCACATGGTGACGGATACGCTGCCTTCGATGGAGACCGAAGAGAAGGCGTTCTCGAACGGGGTGAGCTTCAGATCGCGCACGACGCGGCCCGGACCAGCGCAGATCGACCGGCCGGTATAATTGGCGCCTTCGTAGAAGCACACCGTGCCCGGGCCCCCTGCGGGGTAGGCGAGCCGCGGCCCGGTGAAAGGCCCGCGCGGCACGGTGCCGAAGCTCAGATCGTCCTTGGAGATCCAGCCCGAGCCCGATGCGGCACGAACATGGCACCAGAGCTTCTGGCAGCGGGTCACGCGCACATGCACGGCGCCATCGACATCGCCGCGATGGTCGTAGGCAGTGCCGGGGCCATCGAGCAGGGCGGCCGGACGGATCGTCCAGGCCAGAGAGCCGAGCGGCGGCGTGGCGCCTGCCGTGGACACACCGAGAAGGGCGAAGAGGCAGGCC
Source organism: uncultured Devosia sp. (assembly GCA_964414845.1). Lineage (GTDB taxonomy): Bacteria > Pseudomonadota > Alphaproteobacteria > Rhizobiales > Devosiaceae > Devosia_A. The sequence goes on from CAYPYV010000135.1 coordinate 1,363, forward strand.
ATGGCGAGCATCAACGTCTTCAACATGCGAATCCCCCGAAATCAACCTCGGCGGGAGAGTGCCCGCACTGGCCCTTCCGCGCAACTGTCAAAGCATGTCGGGACGCGGCACGCGAGGCAGGCCAAAAGTCGAATTGCGGACAGTCTGTCGACCGCGCAAGGCAGCCTTTGTTGCTTTCCGGTTTCCCGTTTGAGCGGCGGAAACGCGACCCGACGACTCGGCCCCGGCGCATCTTGCGACCGGGGTCTTTTTGTTGGCCCCCGCCTCAATGCTCGGCGGGGATCCTGCGCTTGTTGCCCTGCTCGTCGAGCGCGACATAGACGAAGCGCCCGTCGGTGACCTTGACCCGGTCGCCCAGCCGGTTGCGGCGCGCCCAGGCTTCCATGGCGACCGTGATGGAAGTGTTCCCGACTTTTTCGATATGGGTATAGACGCAGAGGATATCGCCGACCTTCACCGGCGCGATGAAGGTCATGCCCTCGACGGCGACGGTCACCACGCGACCCGCGGCGCGCTCGACCGCCGCGATGGCGCCCGCAATATCCATCTGGCTCATCACCCAGCCGCCGAAGATATCGCCGGCCGGATTGGTATCGGCGGGCATGGCAAGGGTGCGAATGGTGAGAGTGCCCTTGGGTTCGTTGTTGGGCGATGCGTGGGTTTCGGCGACGCTCATTGCGAGACGGGTCCTTTCGGGGGCCAGCGGCCGAGCTCTTCTTCCCAGTGCCGGCGACACAGCGAGACATAGACGGATTTCTCGATGGCGACCTGATCGCCCTCGGTAATGACGCCGCCCTCGACATTCTGCCGGACGACCATGGTCGCCTTGCGGCCGCAATGGCAGATGGTGCGGATTTCGCGCAGCTCGTCGGCGATGGCGAGAAGCTCCGACGAGCCGGGGAACAGCTTGCCCTGGAAATCCGTGCGGAGCCCGAAAGCCATCACCGGGACATCGAGACGATCGCAGACCCGCGCCAGCTGCCAGACCTGCGGCGCGGTGAGGAATTGCGCCTCGTCGATGAAGACGCAATCCACCTTCGATTCCTGCAGGTGGTCATTGATGCGCTGGAAGAGATCATCCTGATCGTCGAACATCTCGGCCTGCGCGGAAATGCCGATGCGGGATTCGATCAGCCCGACATCACCCTCCGCATAGAGCGAAGAGGTGAAGAGCAGCGTCCGCATGCCGCGCTCCACATAATTGTAGGATGCCTGCAGCAGCAGCGTCGACTTGCCGGCATTCATTGCCGAATAGGAGAAATAGAGCTTGGCCATGCCGGCACTTTTGGCAGGCGGGCGCGGTGCCGTCGCCCCCCTTCGCGCGGCTCTTCAACAGGAAAGCGGCCCGAGCCAGCTGTCACCCTGCGGGATGCCGAGGGGGCGGAGGGCTGCCCCAAACGTGGAGAGGAGCACACGGACAAGAGGAGCGGCCGCCCGATCGCATGAAGACGGCATGGCCCAAAAAAAGCGGCCGCCCGAGGGCGGCCGAATGGGTGCCGAAGGATCGGCGCGACCTGGCGGCGGGCGGACGCCGGCAGACCGTAGCAGTCGCGTCCCAGAAGGCGGGGGGACGCGAAACGTCCGGACGATTGGGGCGACCCGGACGACTTGACCCTAGGCACGAGCTGTGACGGCATCATGACGTGAGTCGAGCACAATTGCGGGGCGCCGCCGTACTCGTGTCACTTTCGCTGCCTAGCCAATTGAGACGGGGGGCCGATTGGATTGACGTCGATGATGAAACAGCTTTTCGCCGCACTTATCGGTTCGAGCCTGCTGCTCGCAGGCGCACACATCGCCAGCGCCGAGGAAAAAGGCGCGGCCATGGACTATTATGAAACCGTGATCGGCACATGGCAGCCACCGGACAAGCTGTCGGACTACGAAATCCGTGTCTGCAATACGGATTCCGGCGCCATCTGCCTGAAGGTGAAGGCGCTGCGCGGCGACGCCGTGAAGCCGAAATACACGGCCTATCTCGGCAAGGACATCGTCGAGAACGCCAAGCCCGCCGGCAAGGGCAAGTGGAAGGGCAAACTGCACCTGTTCGGGCAGGAGGCAGACGGCACCCTGACCATCAAGGACGTCAATACGCTGAAGCTCGAGGGCTGCGCCTTCGTGGTGATCTGCGACGACATCATGCTGACGCGTGTGAAGCAGTAGGCGGGCCAAGGCCCGCAGTCGGCGTCCTCGTCCTTCGACAGGCTCAGGATGAGCACGATCAGGGTTCAGCTGGCGGCCATCCAGCGGCAGAACGCAGACGCGAAACCTGGCCCGACCCCATGGTGAGCCTGTCGAACCACGAGGTCGGCCAGAACTCAGCTTTACCCCGCCGTCTTGCCCTTCTGCATGGCAGGAACGGCCTCGACCAGGATGATGGCGCCGAAGATCACCAGCGCACCGAGATAGCCGACAGGCGTCAGCCGCTCGCCCAGCAGCAGCGCGCCCGCAATGGCCGCCACCAGGCTTTCCGACGAGAGAATGATCGCCGCGTTCGATGGCGGGACGTGCTGCTGCCCGATGGCCTGCAGCGAAAAGGCGACCGCGGTGGACATGATGCCGGCATAGGCGATGGACACCCAGCCGCCCATCATGCCCTCGATGGTTGGCTGCTCGAAGACCAGCGCCGGCACCAACCCGAGTGCGCCTGCGATGAGAAAGCTCATGGCGGCAATGGTGACGGGCCGCCCGGTATCGCGCGCCAGCCAGCCGGTGAGAAACACATGCCCGCCCCAGAACAGCGCCGACGCGATGATCAGCAGATCGCCGATATTGAGCGCATCGAGCCGCGCATTGTTGAGCAGGAAGATGCCGAACAGGGCCAGCGGCGCACCGATATAGATGATCAGCGGTGGATGGTGGCGCGTGACGAAATAGGCGATCACCGGCACGGCCAGCACATAGAGCGCGGTGAGGAAGCCGCCATTGGTGATGGTGGTATGGATGAGCCCGGTCTGTTGCAGCCAGGAGCCGAACAGGAAAAGCACGGCCAGCCCCGCGACGAGCCACCACTGCTTGACCGTGAGCGCCGGCATGTCGCGCTTCGAGCGCTGTTCAAGCCACACGAAGGGGAGCAGGGCGACGCCGCCCAGCCAGAGCCGCGCGTCGGCGAAAGTCAGCGGCCCCATGTGATCCATGGCGGATTTCTGGAAGACGAAGGCCACGCCCCAGATGGTGGTGCAGAGCAGGAGCAACAGGACGGCAACGGGACGAGGCATGGACAACCGGCGCGGAAAAGGAGCCCGTGCTTAAACGTTAGGCACAAGGAAAGCTAGTCGGCGCTACCGCCCCAGCGCCATCCGCCGTTCCTCGCGGGCTGCGACCATGAGCGCGCGGATTTCGGGTCGATCGACCTCCTCCGCCGACGTAAGGCTGAGATGCCGCAAGGCCTTGCCAGTGCCCTTTAGAAGCCCTGCCGGGTCGGCAAGTGACGCGCCCTGGTAGAAGCCGAGATTGACATGCTTCTCGTAGGGGAGCGCATACGCGTAGGCTTCGCTCATCTTTCTTGGCCCATGGCCCCAGCTGACGGCCCTGTCGCCGGGGCGCGCCACCTCGACGAGATCCGGGTGCAGGGAGAAGGCAAGCCCGCGGAGAGCTCGCAATACCGCTTCGTGCTGCGGCGCAAGCCGAACGATATCCTCGAACGTCCCGATAACGTCCGCCATCTCGGGTTACCTCTCGAAGATCACCTGCGTGAAGCACTCGGGGATATGGGTGTCCGCGACGCCGAAATGGCTGGACGACCAGCCGGCCGTGGCGGTTTCTGCCGGTCCGCGCGTGCGCATTTGCTGGAAACGGCCCATGAAGATGCCCCATGTGTCGCCCGGCTTCGGCGGCAGGGACCGGCCATTGGCAAGATCCTTGAGGCCCGACCAGGGGATGACGATCTCCGCCGTCCAGCCGCGATCGATATCGGACGGATCGTTGAGCGTGCCGTCATAGTGGGTCAGGACCTTGAGGCCCGGCAGATCGTAGTTGCGGAAGGCCCAGCGCTCGCCGCGGGGATGATTGCCGACCCAGAAATTGTCGCGGGTGCGCGGATAGTCGCCGCCGAAGCTGTGGGCCGCCGGGTTGTGCACGTCGAAGCGCGGCTGATCCCAGTAGCTGCCCTTCGTGTAGGCTTCGCGCCATACGAAAAAAACCTCGTAGATCGTGCCGAGCGCGTTGAGCTCGAGCTCGTAATAGGCGTCGCCGCCATCGATGAAGACCTCGAGGTCGTTCTCGAAGAACAGCAGCTGGTCCCGCTCGGTCATGGTGGCGACGAGGTTGGGCTCCTCGGCCCAGAAGGCGATGTAGAGCGCCTCGTCGTCCCAGAGCACGGCGGAGGTGGTGGCAAGCTCGCCCGGCGTGCCGGTGAGCATATCGACGAAGCGCGGCGTGCGGGTGGCCTGCTGCCAGTCGGGGCTCAGCGCGCGCCCATCGGGCTTGAGCGTGGTCGAGGCGCGGCGCGCCACATAGGAATTAGGCACGAGGCCGTAGCCATTCGGATTGGTGGGCATGGGTCGCGCGCTCCTTCAGCGCAGTTCGGCGTCGAGCGCCTTGATCAGCCGCTCGACTTCCTCGGGGCTGGTGTAATGGGTGAAGCTGAGCCGGAGCACGCCGTGGCTCGGCGCGACGCCGACGCCTTCGAGCAGCCGATAGGCGTAGAAATGACCGCCGCCGGCCATGACCTTGTGGTTGGCGAGACGCTTCGCCATGTCGGCTGCCGGCACGTCGAGCGCCAGCGCCACCGTCGGCGCCCGCTTTTCGGGGTCGGACGGCCCGATGAGACGGAGGTCGTTGCGGCCCCGCAGGTAATCGAGCAGCGGGGCGAGAAGCGTAACCTCCTGCGCACGCATGGCGGCGTGGGCTTTTCGGAATGGAGTGTCGCCCGGCGTGTCCGGCGCGGCGATGGCGGCGACGCGCTCGAGATAATCGGCAATGCCGGCCGACGCGGCGATCTGCGCGTGGTCGGGCCCGGCGGGGACGAGGCGCTTGCGGTTGACGCCCTCGTTGAAGAAGTGCCCCTGGTTCGGCAGCTCGGCGAGGAGCGACGGCCGCACGGCCATGATGCCCTGGTGCGGGCCATAGGTCTTGTAGGCCGAGAACATGTAGACATCGCAGCCGAGCGCCAGGAGGTCGGGCAGCCCATGCGGGGCGTAGGACACGCCATCGACCACGGTGACCGCGCCATAGGACTTCGCCTTGGCGACGATTTCGGCGACCGGATTGATCTCGCCGACAATGTTCGAGGCGTGAGTGAAGCACACGGCGCGCACCTTGCTGTCGAGCAGCTTGTCGAGCGCGCCAGGGTCGAGATGGCCGGTGACCGGATTGACGCGCCACTCGCGCACCTCGAAGCCGCGATCGGCGAGGCGGCGCCAGTTGCCGCTATTGGCCTCGTGATCCTGATTGGTGACGACGATGGCCTCGCCCGGCTTCATCCAGCCGGCAAAGGCATGGGCGAGCGTATAGGTATTGGCGGAGGTGGACGGGCCGAAATGCACCCATTCGGTCGGCACGTTCAGCGCCTGCGCGATGCGCTGGTGGGCGCGGTCCATCCCCTCGCCAGCCTCCTGCGACGCCGGATAGAAGCCATAGGGCTGCACCTTGGTGGCGCGGTAGTAGTGATCGAGCAGATCGAGCACCTGCCGCGAGGTATAGGAGCCGCCGGCATTCTCGAAGAAGGCCCATCCCGCGAGGCTCGGTTCGGCAAAGGCCGGAAACTCGGCGCGGACGAGTGCGGGGTCGAGGGGCAGGGCGGACATGGGAAGGCCTTGTGAAATGTCAGTTGGCACAAGGGGTAGCCGAGCCCCGGCAGGCTGGCAAGGAAGAGGGGGCGCGAGAGAGGCGGAACAATCAGTCGGAACTCGCTCCCTCGCAAGCAGGGGAGGGAATCCCGACTGCGGGCCTAAGGCCGGGCGACGAGATTCAGGCTCCGCCGCATAGTCGCGCCTGCAGGCCCATCGGTGGTGGCGCAACTGCGGTCCACCAAAACACAAAACCCCGGGCGTGAGCCCAGGGCCAGTGCGACCGGTCGCGGCGTGGAGGGGCGCCGGACCCGTCAGGTGTATATTGCCTGATCAGCCAGGACGGCCGGGCATCCGGTCGAAGCCGAGGCCGGAGAACGGCCGGAAGGCCTTCTGCTGCTCGGGGGTGAGGCTCTCGTAGAAGGCCTTGAGCTCCGGCAGCACCTTCTTCATGGCGTCGACGCGGGCTTCGTCGAGGGCGAGGCGGGCTTCGAGGCCCTGGATCAGGTCACCGCGCTCAAGGCGATCCGGGCGGCCGTGGCGGCCATCGCGATCCCCCGGCCGGCCTTCGGCGAACTGGCCGCCTTCACCCTGCTGGAAGGACCTGGGGTCGATAGTGTTGCCCTCAGGAGCGCCTACGGGCGGCGCTGCATCGGCATTCTGCTGGTCACCGGCCGGAGCGTCCATGGCGGGGGCATTGGGGTCCATCGGTCCCGGCTGACCATTGGCAGCCACGCCCTGCGCGGCGCCAGCCGAACGGCCGGCGGCACAGGCATCGGCAAACTCGGTCTGCGCGGTGAGCGACGCAGTGCGGAAGGCGTCGAACAGCTTTTCCTGATCCGGTGTCAGGTTGAGACGATCGGCAATGCGATCGAAGCGGTCTTCGAGGCGGTCGGCGGCATTGGGGCCGCAACCGAGCGCGGCCATGCGGAACTTCCCGTCGCGGCCGTCCTTGCCGAAGTCGAGCTGCGGGCCATGCTGGTGGTTCTGCCGCCAGGAAACGTCCTGGGCCTGTCCCTGCCCGGTGGCGGTCTGTGCGAAGGCGACGGAACCGAGCGAGGCGAGCCCGACGGTGGTCAGAAGGGCGGCGAGGGTTCCGGTCCAGAACTTGGAGTTACGGGTCCGTGATGTCGAAGCCATTGGCTACTCCCTTTAGAGGTCTTGGTTGCGTGGTTTCGTTCGTGCCGGGACCGAACCCCCGACGCAGACCAAGATAGGGAGCGCCAACTCTCCGTAGCGTTGCGGGAAGATGAAACGTTGGAAAGCTTGGTAAGTGCGTGCGTTTCTGAATGTTGCTGACGGTAGAAAGCCGGCATGACGCAATCGAACGCAACGCAGTGCAAGTGAATCGTTGAGCGCAAGTCAGCGCAAATCCGGGCCGGCAGCGTTCAGGGCGCGGGCCCGGATGGTGAATGTAGGATTCCTGATGGCCGCGGCCGGATCAGGATGCGATATATTCCTTGAGCGCCGAGGCTTCCTGCTCGGCCTCCTCGATCTTGCGCTTCACCACGTCACCGATCGAGATGATGCCGGTAAGTTCGCCGTTCTCGACGACCGGCACATGGCGGATGCGGTGGGTGGTCATCAGTTCCATCAGTTCCGAGACCGACGCCCGACCATGGGTGGTGATGACTTTTGCCGTCATCGCCTTGCGCACCGGCTGGGCCAGCAGTTCCACCGGGTCGCCCCCCAGGCGGCGAACGATGTCGCGCTCGCTCAGAATGCCGGCGACCTTGCCCTTGGCATCGACAACGACGACGGCGCCGATCTTTTCGCGGTTGAGCAGGGCCACGGCCTCGCTCAGCGGCGCGCCCGCGGAGACGGTATGAACCTTGCTGCCCTTGGTTTGCAGAATGGCATCGACATGCATGGCGAAATCCTCCTCGGATCCGGGAGCCGAGCTTCGCCGCGTATCCGGACAGAAACGCGGTCGCGCGAAATTCCCCGGAGACGAAAAGCATAGTGCCCTGCGCCGGGCGGATCGGCAAGGTGGGG
>CAYPYV010000136.1:0-2720 GCA_964414845.1 uncultured Devosia sp.
GGCATGCCAGCTTCGGCACCCATTCAAACATGATTTGCGACAGACAATCCTGAGCTTGTCGAAGGACAAGATCGCCTTGCTCTATCTGACACTTGACGACGATGGCAGCTCAGATTCTGTGTTACTGATGCGTTTGGGAGGTAGTCTCATGCGTAAAGCAATCGCCGCCATTAGCTTGGTAATTGCTACTGGTGCCAATCAATGCTTCGGCGCCGATCAGCTTGCAAGCCTCCAGCTCAAGGCACTTGGGCTGGACAGCACGAAAACAATCGAATGGAATCTGACGGCGCTTAAGGCTCAAGACACTGATGTCGGAGGAGTATGGAGTGCAAAAGTCGATGGTTTTATTGTCTCGCTTGTCGGCCAGCGCGCCAGCCTGCCCGAAAGAATAATCCTATCAATCAGCCCAGGGATATCGCGCTCGAAAATCGAGACTGTACTGAATTTGACACCAACTGACGCCCGCGAGTCGTTCTGCACACCTGATGAGTTGCAGGACGACGGGATCGGATGCGGTGCAATTCTATACGGGTGCAGCAGCTCCACGGCTAAATGCGCGGTGCGCGTGCGGTTATACTCTCGGGAGAAATCCCCCGACTACTCGGAGTTTTCTTGGACAGACGCGATATGGTCGTCAGAAGGGTTTGATATTCCGATACGCTAAACCAAATCTGGGAAGCACCCAAGCCTGCAACACTTAGCAAGAACCTCGTAGTGCTACACGCTCACCATGAGGTCCTTTGGCGCTCCCTACTTCTTCACCCCTCGAAACCCGACCTTGATCGCCCCTGCCCCCGCAGGCTCGGCGAAATAGGCGAAGCCGCTGCCTGCGAGTGTCAGCTTCCTGCCCTTGCGGCTCACGCCTTCCGAGAGCCCCAAAGGCTCGGTGCCCGCCGGCGCATCGAACGTCAGCGTGATCGGCTCGGCAGAGAGGTTGAACAGCCCGACCAGGTTCTCTACCTCGCCCGTGCGGCGGATGGCGAGCAGCGGCTCCGCCACCTTGAAGAACTGGGTTCCGCCCGTGCGCAGCACGTCATGCGCCTTCCGGAAGGCCAGCGCCTTGCGGTAGAAATTCAGCACCGAGGCCGGGTCCGCATCCTGCTTTGCGACATTGAGCGCCGCATGGTTGGGCTTCACCGGCAGCCACGGCTTGCCGGTGGTGAAGCCATTCGGCGCCTCGCCATCGTCCCACGGCATCGGCGTGCGGCAGCCGTCGCGGCCCTTGTATTCGGGCCAGAAGCGGATGCCCGGTGGATCGGTCAGCTCCTCGAACAGGATATCGGCTTCCGGCAGCCCGAGTTCCTCGCCCTGGTAGAGGCAGATCGAGCCGGGAAAGCTCAGCAGCATGGCCACCGCCTGCCGCGCCACGGCGTCGAGACTCACCCCATGTTTCGCCCAGCGCGAGACGTGGCGATTCACATCGTGGTTGGAAAAACTCCAGCACGGCCAGCCATTCGGCGCGCCCTTCAGGAACCCCTCGATCTTGGTGCGGAAATGCGCCGCGGTGAATTCGGGCCCCAGCATGTCGAACGTATAGGCCATGTGCAGCTTGTCGCCGCCCGACGTATACTCGGCCATCAGCTGCATGCCCTTATGGCTGTCGCCGACCTCGCCCACCGTCGTACGGTCAGGATAGAGGTCGAGCAGCGAACGCACCCGCTTCAGGAACTCGGCATTCTCCGGCTGGCTCTTGCCGAATTTGTGCTCCTGCATGTCATAGGGGTTCACCGCATAGGGCAGGTGCTTCGGGCGCTTCGCTGGCGGATTGCTCCTCAGCTGCCTGTCGTGGAAATAATAGTTCACCGTGTCGAGCCGGAACCCGTCCACCCCGCGCTCGAGCCAGAAGCGCAACACGTCCAGCACGGCGTCCTGCACATCCGGGTTGTGGAAGTTGAGGTCGGGCTGCTCGATCAGGAAATTGTGGAAGTAATATTGCCCGCGGCTCGGGTTCCACTCCCACGCGCGGCCGCCGAAAACCGATGGCCAGTTGTTCGGCGGCGTCCCATCAGGCTTCGGGTCCGCCCACACATACCAGTCGGCCTTGGCATTGGTGCGGTTGAGCTTGCTCTCGCGGAACCACGGGTGCTGGTCCGACGAATGGCTCAGCACCTGGTCGATGATGATCTTGAGTCCCAGGTCATGGGCGCGGGCCACGAGGCTGTCGAAATCCTCGAGGCTGCCAAACAGCCGATCGACATCCTTGTAGTCGGAGACGTCGTAGCCCATGTCCTTTTGCGGCGACTGCGTGATCGGCGAGAGCCAGATCGCGTCGACCCCGAGGCTTGCGATATGGTCCAGCCGCCGGATGATACCGGGCAGGTCGCCCACCCCGTCGCCGTCGCTATCCTGAAACGAGCGCGGATAGACCTGGTAGATCACCGCGCCACGCCACCATTCCGTCATTGCCGTCTCCGTCATCATTCGGCTGGTCCGGTCCAACCTTCGCGATTGCGGGCAAAAAGGCAAACGCTTCGAGGGCAGGCCCGGCCGCAAAAAACCGCTGCCTTGCCTTGGGCGGCGTCGAGGCGCAGTCTTCATGCACCTGACTGTGCATTGGGGAGGGAAAGATGCACCTGGTTCCCGTCAACTGGCTGGCCGTCATCATCGCCGCCATCATTCGAATGGCGGTAGGCACCGCATGGTACTCGCCCGCCCTGTTCGTCAAGCCATGGCAGGCGTTGACCGGCGTTACGCCGGAATCGATGCGCGCCGGCATGGGC
>CAYPYV010000136.1:2730-9013 GCA_964414845.1 uncultured Devosia sp.
ACCTCGCCATGTCGCTGGTGCTCGCCCTGGTGCTGCAGCAGGTCGTGGTGGCACTCGGCGCCACCGATCTGGTCTCCGGCGCGCTGGTCGGGCTGCTACTCGGCCTCGGCATCGTTGTCGCGACGTCGCTGCCGCTCTGGGGCTATGAGAACCGTCCGCTCAAGCTCATTGCCATCAACACCGGCCACAACCTCGTGGCACTGGTGCTGATGGGCGCACTGTTCGGCATCCTGAGGTAGGCCATCAGGCTCACGCGTCGCGATAGGCGAGCCAGGGCATCTGCGTTGCGTATTTGCCGCCCGAGATGTCGATCATCGTGCCGGTGATGTAGCCGGCAAGGTCGGAGGAAAGGAAGCAGATCAGGTTCGCCACGTCCTGCGGGTCACCCCATTTGCGCAGCGTCAGTGTATCGAGCAGCTTTTCCTGTCGCTCCGGCGAGGCCTTGGCGAAGCCGTTCATGTCGGTGGGGATCATGCCGGGCGCATAGCAGTTGACGGTGATGTTGTGCGGACCGAGCTCACCGGCCAGCACGCGGGTGAAGCTGACGATCGCCGCCTTGGAGGCCGCATAGGCCGCGCTGCCGATGGATGGCGTGATCGCCGCATAGGAGGCCGCATTGAGGATGCGCCCCCACTTGCCGCGCTTCATGATCGGCGCAACCGCCTGCGCCACGAGATATGCGGCCTTGGTGTTGATGGCAAAATTCGCGTCCCACAGCGCCTCGGGCAGGTCCTCGACGCGGGCGCCACTCGCAATCCCGGCATTGTTGACGAGGATGTCGATGCGGCCCAGTTCAGCATCGATGGCGGCGATGGCCGACTTGATCGACTCCGATTTGGTCAGGTCGCATTGCAGGTGCAGCCCCGGCCAGCCCTCGGACCGCCACTCGCTCGCCAGGTCCTCGAGGAGTTCCTCCCTCAGCTCCAGAGTGGCGACAGTCACCCCCTCGCGGGCGAGCGTGCGGGCAATGACGCGGCCAATGCCGCGGCCGGCCCCGGTGACGATCGCCACCTTGCCGGAAAGATCGATCAGCATGTCAAACTCCAGAAGTCGAAAAGGGCGGAAGCACGAAGCCCGGGTCGGCAGCGCAACGGCTGCCATAGGTTTGCAGTTGCGGCGCTGCCGCCAGGAAGTCCGTGGTCTTGATGGTGAGCAGCAGCGCATGAAGCGCAGCAAAGGCACAATCCGCGCCGTCGGGCCGCCCGCCACCATGCCATCCCTGTTCGGGCAGCACGGGCTCCAGGGCCGCGATGCCGGCCCGCACCTGCGCCGAAAGCCGCTCCGTCCAACCGTCCCAGACCTTGTCGGCTGGGCGGCGTTCCGTCTCATAGATCAAGGCGACGGCCTTTTCAGCGATGCCGGCGGCAAGCGCGAGATCGTGCAGCGCTTCGCGCCGGGGAACACCACCCGCCGGCAGGAGCCGCTGTTCGGGCGCCGCGCTCTCTTCCAGCCAGTCGATGATCGCGAAGGTCTCGATGAGGCTCGTACCGTCTTCGAGCTCGAGAATCGGCACGCGGGAAAGCGGGTTCCTGCTGCGGATCGCAACGAAATCATTGACCCACAGGTCCACCGGCCGGCGCTGGTAGGCGCGGTCCTGCAGGTTCAGCCAATAGGCCACCCGCCGCACGAAGGGCGAGCGGTCACCGCCATACAGTGTCAGCATCTCACACCACCGGCGTCAGCAGCGGCTCGCCGGCAAACAGCGCCTCGATATTGGCCACGACGAGATCGCCCATCTTGTTGCGCGTCTGGAAGGTGGCACTGCCCTGGTGCGGCGAAAGCACCACATTGTCGAGGCCGAACAGCGCCTCGGGCACCTGCGGCTCCTTTTCGAACACGTCGAGCGCCGCGCCCTTGAGCCCACCGTTCTGCAAGAGCTCCACCAGCGCTGCCTCGTCGACCAGCGTGCCGCGCGCCATGTTGCAGAGGTACCCCTCAGGCCCCAGGGCCTCGAGCACTTCGCGAGAGACGATCTTCTCGGTGCCCTTGCCGCCCGGGGCGATCACCACCAGCCAGTCGCTGTCCCGCGCCATGTCGAGGAGGCTCGAATAATACACATAGGGTTCGTCGGGCTGGCGCTTCCGGCCGTGATACACCACGCGCATCTTCATCGCCTGCAGCCGGATGGCGATCTCCTTGCCAATGCGCCCGAGCCCGAGAATGCCGACGGTCTTGCCGTTCAGCTCGCTCTGCAGCGGAAAATTGCCCTTGAGCCACTTGCCCTCACGCACGAACCGGTCCGATTGCGGCAGCCGGCGCGCCAGTGACACCATCAGCCCAACGGTGATCTCCGCCATGGCGTCGTTGAGCACGTTCGGCGTGTTGGTCACGCGAATATTCCGCGCCTTCGCCGCCTTGGTATCGATGGAATCGTAGCCCACGCCGAAATTCGAGACGAGTTCGAGCTTCGGAAGCTTGTCCATCAGCTCGGCCGAGACATTCCCGCCCGCGATTGCTCTGATGCGCGGCGCAATCTCGGCGATCAGCGCATCCTTGTCGGCAGCCTCATGCAGCTTGTGCACGGTAAAGCGCTCGGCCAGCGCCGCCTCGCAGCGATCGAGCAGCTTGTGGGTCTGCAGAATCTCTTCGGCCATTCTCGGGGGCTCCTCTTCCAGCGCCTTTCTAGGGGGGAAATGCCGTCCGGTGAAGCCGACAATGGTCGTGGGCGGGGCCAAATCAGCAAAGCGCGGCAGAGATTTCCCCCGTCAAGCGCTTTGGGGAGCAGAATATCGAACACCATGTCGAAGCCCGCTTGTGAGCTTCGCACAAATGTGTAGCAATAACCCGACCGAGTGGGATCGGCCGCAAGTCCAAGCAGGAGCGATGTCCGTAACGCCGCCCTTTGACGAAATGCACAATGCGGATGGATCTATCCGCGAGCCCTACCTCATCCTGGAAGAATGGTTGAAGGAGCAGCCGCCTCAGGCCCTGAGCCTGATGTCGGCCGATGCCGAAAGCCTCTTCCGGCGCCTGGGCATCACCTTTGCCGTCTATGGCAGCAACGAGGGGACGGAAAAACTCATCCCCTTCGACATCATCCCGCGCATCATCTCCGCGATGGAATGGCGCCGGTTGTCGAAGGGCATCGAGCAGCGCGTCCGCGCGCTCAACGCCTTCCTCTACGACATCTACCACCGCCAGGAGATCCTCAAGGCGGGCCGGGTGCCGGAAAAGCTGATCCTCAACAATTCCGCCTTCTGCCCCGAAATGATGGGGCTCGATCCGGCACGCGGGGTCTATTCGCACATCATCGGCGTCGACATCGTCCGCGTCGGCCCCGACGATTTCTACGTGCTCGAAGACAATCTTCGCACCCCGTCCGGCGTCTCCTACATGCTCGAAAATCGCGAGGCCATGTTGCAGCTCGCACCCGAGCTGTTCCAGCGCTTCAAGGTCGCGCCGGTTGACTCCTACCCCGAAACGCTCCGCCGCACGATGGAGAGCGTCGCGCCCGAAAACACCAAGGGCGCGCCCAATCTCGTGGTGCTGACCCCCGGCATCTACAACTCGGCCTATTTCGAGCACTCCTTCCTGGCCGACCAGATGGGCGCCGAGCTTTGCGAGGGGCAGGATCTCTTCGTCGAGGATGGCATGGTCTACATGCGCACGACGACGGGCCCCGAGCGGGTGCATGTCATCTATCGGCGCATCGACGACGACTTCCTCGACCCCCTCACCTTCCGGCCGGATTCTATGCTGGGCGTGCCTGGGCTCTTCGATGCCTATCGGGCCGGCAATGTCACGCTGGTCAACGCGCCCGGCACCGGCATCGCGGACGACAAGGCTGTCTACACCTATGTGCCCGAGATCATCGAGTTCTACCTGGGCGAAAAGGCGCTCCTCAAGAACGTGCCGACCTATAACTGCACCAATGACGAAGAGCGGGCCTATGTGCTCGATCACCTCGAGGAACTGGTGGTGAAGGAAGTGCACGGCTCGGGCGGTTACGGCATGCTGGTCGGCCCCGCCTCCACCAAGCAGATGCGCGAGGAGTTCAAAAAGAAGATCCTCGCCCGGCCCGACAATTATATCGTGCAGCCCACCCTCGCCCTCTCAACCTGCCCGACCTTCGTCGACAAGGGGATTGCGCCGCGCCATGTCGATCTGCGCCCCTATGTGCTCGTGGGCGACGACGTCCGCATCACGCCCGGCGGCCTTACCCGCGTGGCGCTGAAGAAGGGCTCGCTGGTGGTGAACTCGTCGCAGGGCGGCGGCACCAAGGACACCTGGGTGCTGGAGGATTGAGGATGATGGCTTCGATTTCCCGCTTCCCGGCGCCGGAGGCCCTGCCATGCTAGGCCGCACCGCGCAAAACCTCTTCTGGCTCTCCCGCTATATCGAGCGCGCCGAGAACATGGCCCGCATGTTCGAGGTCGGCTACCGCATGAGCCTCACCTCGCGGCGCGAGGGCGGCGCCTCCGAGCACCTGATCTCGATGATGCAGGCCGCCGAGGCGCTCGAAAGCTTCGAACTCAAGCACAAGCAGGCCGACGTGCAATCGGTCGCCAACTACATGCTGTTCGACGAGGAAAACCCATCTTCGGTGAAGTCCTGCCTGCTCGCCGCGCGCACCAATGCCCGCTCGGTGCGCACCGCATTGACCACCGACATGTGGGAGGCGATCAACGCCGCCTGGCTCGAATTCGCCGCCATTCGTCCGCGCGACGTCAAGGGCTCGAAAATCCAGGAACTGCTCGGCTGGATCAAGCAGGTGAGCTACACCTATCGTGGCGCCCTGCTCTCCACGTTCCTGCGCGACGAAGGCTATGCCTTCAGCCAGATCGGCAATTTCGTCGAGCGCGCCGACAATACCGCCCGCATCCTCGACATGAAGTACTACGTGCTGCTGCCGCGCGCGACCGTAGTGGGTGGCGATGTCGATATCCAGCAATGGACGATGATCCTGCGCGCGGCCTCGGCTCATCGCAGCTACCGGCACGTCTACCACGACCGCTACAAGGCGTGGAACATTGCCGACTACCTGATCCTCCGCCAGGAAATGCCGCGCTCGCTGGCATTCTGCGTCAGCTGGATCAACCGCACCCTCGACATGCTGGAGGAGATTTATGGCGCCCGCACCGCCGGCCATGCTGCCGCCGATGCCGTCACCGAACTCATCGACGGCAATGGCGTCGACCGCATCTTCGAGTACGGTCTCCACGATTTCCTCACCGAGTTCATCAATCGCAACAACCGCATGACGGACGCCCTCGCTGAAAGCTACAATTTCTACTGATGAAGATCGCCATTCGACATGATCTGAGCCTCGTCCTCGGCCCCGGCGTGCAGCGCGGGGTGGAGCACCTGCTGCTCACTCCCCAGACGGGCCCGACCCAGAACGTGCTCGACTGGAAGATCGAGATGCCCGGCATCGAGAAGGCCGCGAGCTTCATCGACGGCTTCGGCAACCGGGCTCATCTCGTCACCCAGGTTAAGCCCGATGCCGAACTGATGATCTCTGTGTCAGGCACGGTGGAGACCATCGATCGCAACGGCGTCGTCGGCAAGCCATGGGGCGAAACGCCCCCCGCGCTTTACCGCCGCCCCACGCCCGAGACCAAGCCGATCGGCGCCATCACGTCGAAATTCCGCACCGTGCCGCGCAACGGGCCGGATCGCATCCCGCTCCTTCACGCGCTCATGGCGCGTGTCGCCGAAGTCGTCGGCGGCCCCGACGAAGCCGACGCACAGAGCCAGAGCCAATCGGCCGATGGCGCCGCGCAGTCCCAGTCGCAGAGCCAATCCTCGGCCGAGGCCCCTGCCCCCGAAGCTGCTGCGCCGCGTCCGCCGGCTTCTGCTTTCGCCCACGCCTTCATCGGCGCAGCCCGCGCGCTCGAGATTCCGGCGCGCTATGTGTCCGGCTATCTCGCGCTCGCCGAGGATGGCGCCACGGCGCTCCACGCCTGGGCCGAAGCCTGGGATGATGGCCTCGGCTGGATCGCCTTCGACCCGATGCTCGGCTATTGCCCCACCGACAAGCACGTCCGCGTCGCCGTTGGTCTCGATGCTGCGTCGACGCCCATGATCCGCTCGGTGCCGGTCGTGTCTTCACCAGAAAACCGCGAACTCAGCGTTTCAGTGGCGCAGTAGGTGCCGTCGGAGTTCCCTCTCCTGCACTGTCAGTCGGGATTCCCTCCACCGCCTGCGGGGGAGGGTCCGGCGGAGCCGGGGGTGGGGGGTGCCGCTTGCGCTAAACTACTGAGATCGTGAGGGGATTCAGCGCAAGGCGCTCCCCTCACCCGCCCTTCGGGCACCCTCTCCCGCAAGCAGGAGAGGGCCCGAC
>CAYPYV010000137.1:0-8984 GCA_964414845.1 uncultured Devosia sp.
CTCCAGGGCTACGGATCCGCCAAGCGGTTCCAATATCTCTCTCATGACCGATCTAGATCCCAGCCGTCGCCTTCACCCGTCTGGTCGGCTCATTCCCGCGCGGCTCGATGAGACCATGGTGCGTACCGTGGTCGTCCGCTTCTATGCGCTTGCCCGCGCCGACGAAGTGATCGGGCCAGTGTTCAACCGGGTGATTCCAGAGGCCGACTGGCCGACGCATCTCGAGAAGATCACCGATTTCTGGACCTCGATGCTGCTCGGAACAGGTCGCTACAATGGCCGCCCCATGCCGGCTCACCTTCGCATACCGGAACTCGATGATGCGCATTTCGCGCGCTGGCTCAGGCTCTTCCGCCACGTGGTAGAGGACGTTTGCCCGCCGGAAGTCGCCGCGCTCTTCGTCGACCGCGCCGAACGCATCGGGCACAACTTCCGCACCCGTGTCCATTGGTTGCGGACAGGCGTCGAACCTGATCTCGAGTTCATGCGCGCCGAACCGACGCCCTGGATGCCAAAGTGATTCCCAGTAGCGCCAAGCCGCCGGATCTTGCGATCCGACGACCTTTCGTCTGCTGCGGAGATCTGCTCACACTGCGATCGAGTGCCTTGCCAGGCCGCGATTGAGATATGCATCAAATTGAGAGGCGATCAGCCGAGCGAAGGGCCGGCCGAGCGGTTTGATCTGGAACGTGTTTCCGTCAAAGTTGATAAAGCCGTCCTGATCCTCGCGCGCCACCTGGTGCATCTCGGCCACCACCTGCAGAACTAACCCACCAAACTCCTCCTCCATTCGGTCAAGGTCGACGGAGAAGTCGCACATGAGCCGCTCGATTACATAGGCTCGCAGCTTATCGTCGGCGCTGAGACGCACGCCGCGCGCCACAGCCAGGCCGTCTGCCGCGATGTGCCGGATATAGTCGCCAGTGGCGGTGATGTTCTGCACATAACCCTGCGGCAGGTTGCCGATCGAGGAAGCGCCGAGCCCGATCAGTGCAGGAGCATGGTCAGTCGTATAGCCCTGGAAATTGCGATGCAGCGTGCCGGCCTTGGCCTCGACGGCGAGCCCATCTTCTGGCTTGGCGAAATGGTCGATACCGACCGCCTCGAAGCCCGCCGCGATGATCCGCTCAGCTGCCGCCGTCGCCTGTTCGATCCGTTCAGCGAACCCGGGCAGCGCCGTTTCGTCGATCATCTTCTGGTGCGTCTTCATCCACGGAACATGCGCATAGCCAAAGAGCGCGATGCGGTCGGGATTCATTGACAGAGCCTGGTCGACCGTTGCCACCACGCTCTCGACCGTCTGGTGGGGCAGTCCATATAGAACGTCTAGGTTGACCGAGCCGACACCACGGGTGCGCATGCCGTCCACCACGGCGCGCGTCTGCTCAAGCGTCTGGATGCGGTTGATCGCCTCCTGCACCACCGGGTTGAAATCCTGGACGCCGATACTGATCCGGCTGACGCCCGCGGACGCAAAGCCGTCATAGCGGTCCGGGCTCATGTCGTTGGGGTCGATCTCGATGGAGAATTCCAGAGACGTCGATGTGGCGAAATTTGCCCGGATCCGAGTGGCCAGGTTCAGCAGGTCCTTCGGCTGCAGCATCGAGGGCGAACCACCGCCCAGGTGCAGCGCAGAAACGTGGCCGCGCCCATCTAGCAGATCGGCAACCGTCTCCATTTCCCTATGCACCGAGGGCAGATAGGCCGCGATCGGGTCATAGCGCAGTACATGCTTGGTGTTGCAACCACAGAACCAGCAAAGCCTGTCGCAGAAAGGTAAGTGCACATAGAGCGAGATGGCCGTCGGCGGTGCGAGTTCCTCGAGCCACGCCCGGTACTCGGTATTGGTGATGCCCGCATGGAAATGCGGTGCCGTTGGGTAGCTCGTATAGCGCGGAACCGGCTTCGCCAACCGCTCAATGCTGTGGGGGGGGATCGTCTCGGCCATAGGAAACACCTCGTGTTCCCTTGCTCGCAAATTCGTCTAGTGGCCTCATTGATGAAGATCAAACTCGCAGAAATTGTCACCCCGGGGCTCAATCTCCGTCGTCGAGAATACGGTAGCTTGCGCCCTCCAGGTCTTCGTACTGGCCGGAGCGCAGTGCCCAAAGGAACGCCACCAGCGCCACGAGCCCCATGCCTATGGCGATTGGGATGAGAAGAATGAGACCGGTCATGCGTTCACCTGGGTCAGTGTATGGCCGCTTCGGCGGATCAGCGGCACGCGGCCGCCGAACCGGAGCCGCATGGCATTTGCCACCACAATGATCGAAGACGAACTCATGGCGATCGCCGCGACCAGCGGCGTAACGTGCCCCAGCACCGCGAGCGGCACCGCGATTGCGTTGTAGCCGATTGCGATCACAAGGTTTTCGTTGACGATCCGAGCAGCGCGGCGCGCCGTGTCGATGACGAATGGCACCGCCGAAAGCCGCTCACCGGTAAAGACAAAGTCCGCCGCCGCCCGGCCGATATCGGCCGCGCTCGCCGGCGCCATCGACACGTGCGAAGCGCGAAGTGCCGGGGCGTCATTGATGCCGTCGCCGACCATGAGGGTGTGCCCCTCGCCCACGAGTTCGAGTTTGTCCTCAGGCAAGAGAAGCGAGCGGGCATTCTGGATTCCCACGACTTCTGCGACACGCAACACCGGCTCGGCCCGGTCGCCAGAGATAAGCCGCAGAGGCAGCCCCATTCGCTTGAGGTCCGCGATTGCGCTAACCGCATCGGGACGGACTTCGTCCTCGAACCGGAACACGGCCAATGTACGGTCATTGCGGGTCAGCCAGACTTCCGACTGAGCCGAGCTGCTCCTGTCGAGGTGCCCGACAAAGTCCGCGCTACCGAGCCGGTAGCTGTCCTGACCGCGTTCCGCCGCGATGCCCTTGCCGCGGATTTCGCTGACCACGCCCTCGAAGGGACGTGCCTCGGGCAGCGATTCCGCGAGGGCACGCGATAGCGGGTGGCTGCTGGCGCGCGCGAGACTCGCCGCGAGATGCCGTGCTTCGTTCGTGGCTTCTTCGAGATTGACGACTCGCGGATGGCCGAGCGTCAGCGTGCCGGTCTTGTCGAAGGCGACGCGGTCAATTTCCGCGGCGCGCTCGAGTGCCGCACCATCCTTCATGAGTATCCCGCGCTCGAACAACCGGCCGGCCGCAACAATATGGACGATGGGCACGGCGAGCGCCAGGGCGCAGGGGCAGGTAATGATCAGCACAGCCACCGCGTTGAGTAGCGCGATATGCCAGTCACCTGTGATGAGCCCCCAGCCGAGGAATGTGGTTGCAGCGATTGTGTGGACCACCGGTGCATAGACCGCGGCGGCGCGGTCGGCGATACGCCGCTGCCGGGTTTTCGCGCCCTCGGCGGCTTCCATCAGCGCGATCATCCGAGACAGGAACGAGTCCGCCGCATGCTTGGTCGCCCGGACCACAACCGGGCCCGAAAGCGTATTGGCGCCGGCAACAACCGATTCACTCGAAGCAAGCGTCACCGGCGCGGATTCGCCAGAGACGATCGCATAGTCGAAACTCGCGCTTTCGCTCTCGACCTCGGCATCCACCGGCACGCGGTCGCCTGCGCGCAATTCGAGTCGCATGCCAGGCTCGATCTCATCGAGCGCCACATAGTCGCGCCCGCCTGCTTCTGTGATGCGCGTAGCGCCGCGCGGAGCAAGGCGCGCAAGGTTGGTAATCGCACTCCGCGCCCGCTCGCGCATCAGATGGTCGAGCGTTCGTCCGATCAGCAGGAAGAAGAGCAGCGTCACCGAGGCGTCAAAATAGGCGTGCTCGCCCGAGTTCAGCGTTTCAAACAGGCTGAGCGCGGTGGCGAGCGTTACGCCGATCGAAATCGGGACATCCATGTTGGTGCGGCCAACCCTGAGCGCCCGCCAGGCCGAACGAAAGAACACCCGCCCCGAATATGCGATGGCCGGTAGCGCGATCAGCGCCGATATCCAGTGGAACAGGTCGCGGGTCGCCTCGTTGGCCCCGGCCCATACCGAGACGGAGAATAGCATGATGTTGCCGGCCGCGAAGCCCGCGACGGCAAGTGCCTTCACCAGTTCGCGCAGCACCGGGTCGCCGTCATTGTCCTCTGCTGGGTCAAGTGCATAGGTGTGGTAACCCGACGCGCGGATTGCAGGAGCGAGCTCCGAGGGCTTGCCACGCGTCGGATCAAAAACGACGCGCACCCGACGCTTTGAGAGGTTTACCCGCGCAGTCTCCACCAGCGGTAGCGCGGCGAGCGCGGTCTCGATCGAGCGGATGCAGGCGGCGCAATGGGCGTCGGGCACGGCGAATTCGAGCTGCCGCGTGCCGTCGCTCAGTCGTCGGCTGAGAGTGAGCAATGCCGCGTCGTCGGCCTCGACGCCCTGCGCGGTGGCGCCCGCCAGTTCCTCCTCCCCGGGAATGCAGCAGGTCATTTCGTAGCCTCGCCCAATGTAGCGCGCTCATGCAGCTCGAAGAAGCCGAGCGGCGTGTTTTCGGCGGTTACCCAAGCGTCCCACACCCCGTCCTTAAGGCTGATCTCAGCCGTATAGGCACCGTCAGCTCCGCGCTCGAGCAGCATCTGCTTGTCGTCATGCCCACCCACCGGACGGTTGATCAGCACTGCCACCGTGCCGAGGTCGACTGGCTTTCCCGAACCATCCACCACGTTCAAGCGCACGCTCTGCCCGTCGATGTTGAAGCTCGATACCCAACCAGCTGCGGCCTGCTTCAGATGTGCGTCACGCTTTGTGTCGAACTCCTGGCTCGCGACATAGGAATTGTCGACGACGAGACCGGTCCAACTGGTCGAACTCACGACGGCAAGCCAGATATTGACGGAGATGATGACGCCGAAGAACCCCACGGCGAGCAGCAGCATGTGGGTGCCAGTAAAGGTACCGGGCGCTGGTCTTTGCGACAGCTTCATATCCTCAGTAGTCATTTGGGCTCCTCCGGCGTCTCGAAGCTGGTTTCGGTCGAGGCGCGAATGCCATCCGTCGACTCAACAAGTATTTGGAATTTGCTCTGGCCCGGCGGCAGGTCGGCGCCATTCGCATGAATGTAGAGCCTGAGCGGCAGCACCTTGTCGGCCTCAAGCTCGAGCCCGAGCGTCTGGCTCGTCGCGCCCCTACTGTCAGCAAGCGACATGGTCGCGCCCGGCAGCCCCTCGATCCACAGGGCCACGGCGCGTGGCGTCGGGGTCATATTGAGCACCTTTACATCATAGCCGTTTCGGATCGTGCCGTCCTTCAGCGTCACATAGAGCGGGTTGCGGTCATGCAGCACGCTCAGCGACAATGGCGAGCGGAGCGAGAGCGCGGTCACCATGGCGAGGCCGATTGCGGCCCACCCGAGGAAGTAGACGATTGTCCGCGGCCGGACGATCGAGCGCCAGGTGGTGTGACGAATCTTGTCGACAAGCCTGCCCGTCGCAGTATCGCGCACTCGCCTTGGCTCGAGAGCGCCCGCCTCGTTGCTCGCAAGCGCCATGTTGGCATTGAAGTCGTTCAGCGTTGAATAGCTGATCAGCCCCTTCTCCTTGCCAAGCTTGGTCATCACATCGTCACATGCATCGATGCAGAGCGCACAGGTGATGCATTCGAGCTGGTTGCCATCGCGAATATCGATGCCCATTGGACAGACGACAACACAGGCATTGCAATCTACGCAGTCGCCCACCGCCTTGCCCTCGGCGACGGCTTTCTTTGCGTGCCGCGTCCGCGGCTCGCCACGCCAAGCATTGTACGTAACGGTGAGCGAATTCTCGTCGAGCATGGCCGCCTGGATGCGTGGCCAGGGGCACATATAGGTGCAGACCTGCTCGCGCATCAGGCCGCCGAACGTGTAGGTCGTCGCAGTCAGGAGCGCGATCGTCGCATAGGCGACCATCGGCGCCTCAAAGCTCAGAACGTCATGCAGCAATGTCGGCGCGTCAGCGAAATAGAAGATCCAAGCGCCGCCCGTCAGCACCCCTATCAACAGCCAGATTGCGTGTTTCGAAACCCGCTTGATGACCTTGTCGGCCGTCCACTTCGACTGATCGAGCTTGATGCGCGCGTTGCGATCGCCTTCGATGAAGCGCTCGACGGCGAGGTAGAGGTCGACCCACACCGTCTGGGGACATGCATAGCCGCACCAGGCGCGACCCACCGTCGATGTGACGAGGAACAGCCCGATGCCCGCCATCACGAGTAGGCCGGCCACATAGTAGAATTCCTGAGGCCATATCTCGATGAAGAAGAAGTAGAACCGCCGGCGCTCAAGGTCGATCAGCACTGCCTGATCGGGGGCATAGGCGCCCCGATCCCAACGCAGCCAAGGCGTGATGTAATAGATGCCGAGCGTGATCAGCATCACCAGCCACTTGAACTTACGAAAAGTGCCAGAGGCACGCTTGGGGAAGATCTTCTTGCGAGCCGCATACAGCGGCTGCCGCCTTGTGGGAGAGTTAACCGGCTCCACATCGTAGCGCTCGGTCGAAGAAGTCTTTTCCGCAAGCATAGGCATGATCCTGATGGATATGCCCGCTTGTCCCATGCCAGAGACGACCGCGGCTTGATCTGGGTCAATCCCAGGTGCGGCAAACCGTGCGGCTCGCGGCAAGAAACGCAGCGGGGGAGGATGCTTGCGGTCACCCTCCCCCGGCGTCGGCGATGGTCCGTTATTGCTACTGACCGCCACCAAGTCCGTGCACGTAGACAGCAAGCTCCTTCACCGCCACGTCACCGAGGCGCACCCCCCAGGCGGGCATAACCCCATGCGTCGGCTTGTTGATCTGCGCCTTGATGCCTTCGAGCGTGCCGTTGTAGAGCCAAACCTGGTCGTTCAGGGCCGGGCCGCCGAGTTCCGGGTTGCCTTGCCCTGCATCGCCATGGCAGGCGGCACAGTTGTCGGTGAACAGTTGCTGGCCTTCCGGGCTTGCCGCGCCACCCTCGACACCAGATAGCGAGGCAATCTGCTTTGCGATCTGGTCAATTTGCTCGGCGGTGAGGATCCCATCGGCACCAAAGCTCGGCATGATGTTGAATCGCGTGTCAGGATCGGCCTCAAAGCGCACGCCATGGCTGAGTGTGGCATGGATCTGGTCAACCGAACCGCCCCAGATCCAGTCGTCGTCATTGAGGTTCGGGTAGCCGACACTCCCGGTCGCACCGGTGCCGTGGCATTGGGTGCAATAGACCTTGAACAGCGACTTTCCACCGGCGGTTGCAAAGCGACGCAGTTCTTCATCCTTGACAATATCCGCCACAGGCGTCGTTGCGATCCTTTCAATCACGTCGCCTTGAGCCGCCTTGGCCGCCGCAAGGTCTGCGTGAAGATCGGCGCGGCTCGAATACCCAAGGACACCCGGCGTAGCCGAGGAGATCAATGGCCAAGCCGGATAGGCGATCGTATAGCCCAACGAGAAGACGATCGTGCCGTAGAAGGTCCACAACCACCACCGTGGAAGCGGCGTATTGAGTTCCTTGATGCCATCCCATTCATGACCGGTCGTCTCGGTACCGCTCAGGTCGTCGATTTCTTTGTTGCTCATCTCTGGGTGCCCCGATCGATCGGATGGTCATCATCGAGCACGATGCGTGCCGCCGCCTGGGCCTTGGCCCTTGCACCCGGCTTGACGATGAAGAAGATGACGGCAAGGAAGATCGCCATCATGTAGACGAGGCCCCAGCTGTCCGCGAAGTGCCGCATCGAGTCGTAGATTGCGGTGTTCATTTTCGCCCCCTTACCTGTAGTTCGCCTTGGCGTCGTAGGTCGTAAAGTCGACCAGCGTGCCGAGCATCTGTAGGTAGGCGACAAGCGCATCCATCTCAGTGACCTTGGCCGGGTTGCCGTCGAAATCGGCCACGCGGACATTGGTGTAGCGCCCTTTCAGCCCGGTCGAGTCGGCGTTCGGATCGGCCTGTGCCAGGAGGTCGGACTGGCCATTCTTGATAGCGTCTTCGGAGTAGGGAACGCCGACGATGGCATTGGCCTTGAGGTCGGCGATTATCGTCGACGCCTCGAGCTCGGTGTCAGCGAGGAAGCCGTAGCGCGGCATGATCGATTCTGGCACGAGAGCCTGTGGATGGCGCAGGTGCTCGACATGCCAAACATCCGAGTAACGCCCACCGACCCGGGCGAGGTCCGGCCCGGTGCGCTTCGAGCCCCATTGGAACGGATGATCATACATCGACTCCGCCGCCAGGGAGTAATGCCCGTAGCGCTCCGTCTCGTCGCGGAACGGTCGGATCATCTGGCTATGGCAAACATAGCAACCCTCGCGGATATAGATGTTGCGGCCGGCCAGTTCGAGCGGGGTGTAGGGACGTACGCCCTCCACTTTCTCGACGGTATTCTGGAAGTAGAAGAGCGGCGCGATCTCCACGATGCCGCCAATGCAGACCACCACGAGCGAGAGGGTCAGCAGCAAGGTGGCGTTGCGTTCGATCACGCCATGTTTTTCGAGAAGTCCCATGATGCTTTCTCTCCGTTACTCGGCCGGCTGCACGGTGGCAGGGGCAATGAGCGGGCGCTCGTTGCGCACCTTGCCGGCGATGGTCAGCCAGATGTTGACGGCCATGACGACGACACCCGCCAGGTAAAGGGCACCGCCAAAGGCGCGGGCCACATAGTAGGGGTGCAGCGCGGCGACGGTTTCGGCGAACGAATAGACAAGGAAGCCTTGGCTGTCGTACTCGCGCCACATCAGGCCCTGGGTGATACCCGAAACCCACATCACGGCGGCGTAAATCACAATGCCGATGGTGGCGAGCCAGAAGTGCCAGTTCACCATGCGCAGCGAGTAGAGCTGCTTGCGGCCCCAGAGGCGCGGCACCATGAAATAGACCGCTCCGAACGAGATCATGCCGACCCAGCCGAGAGCACCCGAGTGTACGTGACCTATAGTCCAGTCCGTATAGTGGCTGAGGCCGTTGACCGACTTGATCGACATGACCGGGCCTTCGAAGGTCGACATGCCGTAGAAGGCCACCGCGATCACCATCATGCGGATGA
>CAYPYV010000138.1:0-8910 GCA_964414845.1 uncultured Devosia sp.
TCGTCGTCGGCGCGGAACAGCCGGTCGAGCCCGAGCAGCATGGAGAGGAAGGCCGCGATCCAGACGATGCCTGTGGACAGCCGCATCAGCTGCGGCCGGTCGGGTCCGATGGCGAAGGGCACGATGACCCCGACCATGACGAAGAACAGCACCAGCGTCAGCGCCTCGCCGCCCGCACGGATGGCAAGGCGCAGCTCGCGGCCGATGACGGCGAGGAAGGCGCTCATTTCGCTGGCTCCAGGATCAGCGTGCGCGGAGGCACCGCGAGCGACAGGTCGTGGTGCGTGGCGATGATCGCAGCGCCTCCGGCCGCGCGGTGCCGGTCGACAAGGCGCCCAAGCAGCGCCTCGCCTTCGGCGTCCAGCGCCGCGCTCGGCTCATCGAGCAGCCAGAGAGGGCGCCGGGTCACCAGCAGCCGCGCGAGCGACAGCCGGCGCAATTGCCCAGAGGAGAGATAACCCGCCTCGAGCGGCGCAAGGCCGGCAATGCCGGTCTCGTCGAGGGCCGCTTCGGGTGAGAGCCCGGTGCCGCCGCCCAGCTTCTGCCAGAAGCGCAGGTTTTCGTGGACGCTCAGCCGGCTCTTCAAGCCATGCAGATAGCCGAGGTGATGCATGTCGGTCGGGCCGAGGCCGGAGACGATCCCGGCGAGTGGCCTGACAATGCGCATCAGGGTGAGCAGCAAAGTCGACTTGCCGACACCATTGGGCCCGCGCACCAGCAGCGCCTCGCCCGCCCCGACAGCGAAAGAGAGGCCGGAAAACAGCAGCTTGTCGCCGCGCATCACCGTGAGCCCATCGGCCGAAAGCACCGGCGTTTCCAAAGCGTTTTCCCTCAGCATCGCTTCTGCCTAAGCAAGACACGCTGGCACTGGCAAGCGCGAACTTGTTTCTCTATAAGCGGCGCTAGATTGGAACTCTTCCAGCCAGTCCATAGATGCCCCCCGGTCTCACGGACCCTCGCCGGTTCCCGCGTCAGGGCCGAGGCGGCGCCTTGCAACACCAGCGCGTGAAGGCGACACCGTGACGACATCCCTCGACAGCTTCAAGTGCAAGACCACCCTCACGGTGGGCAGCAAGACCTACACCTATTATTCGCTCCCCCTTGCCGAAAAGAACGGCCTCGCCGGGGTTTCCAAGCTGCCGAACTCGCTGAAGGTCGTGCTCGAGAACCTGCTGCGCTTCGAAGACGGGCGGTCGGTGACCGCCGACGATATCCGCGCTGTGGCCGAGTGGCTGGTGAACAAGGGCAAGGTCGACAAGGAAATCGCCTATCGGCCGGCCCGCGTGCTGATGCAGGATTTCACCGGCGTGCCCGCCGTGGTGGACCTCGCCGCGATGCGCGACGGCATGAAGACGCTGGGCGGTGACCCGGAAAAGATCAATCCGCTGGTGCCTGTCGATCTCGTGATCGACCACTCGGTCGTGGTGGACTATTACGGCACGCCGCTGTCGCTGAGCCAGAATGTCGAGCGCGAATACGAGCAGAATGGCGAGCGCTACAATTTCCTGAAGTGGGGCCAGAACGCCTTCGACAATTTCCGCGTCGTGCCGCCGGGCACCGGCATCTGCCACCAGGTGAACCTCGAATATCTGGCGCAGACCGTGTGGACCAAGACCGAAGACGGCGAAACGGTCGCCTATCCCGATACCTGCGTCGGTACCGACAGCCACACCACCATGGTCAACGGCCTCTCGGTCCTTGGCTGGGGCGTGGGCGGCATCGAGGCCGAAGCGGCCATGCTCGGCCAGCCCGTCTCCATGCTCATCCCCGAAGTCGTTGGCTTCCGAATCACCGGCAAGCTCAATGAAGGCGTTACCGCCACCGACCTGGTGCTGACCGTGACGCAGATGCTGCGCAAGAAGGGCGTGGTCGGCAAGTTCGTCGAGTTCTATGGTCCGGGCATTTCCTCCATGCCGCTCGCCGACCGTGCGACCATCGGCAATATGGGCCCCGAATATGGCGCCACCTGCGGCTTCTTCCCGGTGGACGACGAGACGCTGGCTTACCTCAAGCTTTCCGGCCGCGCCGAGGACCGTGTCGCGCTGGTCGACGCCTATTACAAGGCGCAGCAGATGTTCCACACCGATGCAACGCCGGACCCGGTGTTCACCGATACGCTGGAACTGGACCTCTCGACCGTGGTGCCCTCGCTCGCCGGCCCGAAGCGTCCGGAAGGCCGCGTGTCGCTGACCGATGCGCGGACCGGTTTCCTCACCGCGATGGAAAACGAGTACAAGAAGATCGCCGACATCGCCTCGCGCTACAAGGTCGAGGGCAAGAACTTTGATATCGGCCATGGGGACGTGGTGATCGCCGCGATCACCTCGTGCACCAATACCTCGAACCCCTATGTGCTGATCGCCGCGGGCCTCGTCGCCCGCAATGCGGTGAAGAAGGGCCTCAAGTCGAAGCCCTGGGTGAAGACCTCGCTCGCGCCCGGCTCGCAGGTCGTGTCGGAATATCTCGCCAAGTCCGGCCTGCAGGGTGACCTCGACGCGCTCGGCTTCAACCTCGTGGGCTTCGGTTGCACCACCTGTATCGGCAATTCCGGCCCGCTCGATGCGCCGATCTCGAAGGCGATCAACGACAATGGCGTGATCGCGGCGGCCGTGCTCTCGGGCAACCGCAACTTTGAAGGCCGCGTGTCCCCCGACGTGCAGGCGAACTATCTCGCCTCCCCGCCGCTGGTGGTGGCCTATGCTCTCGCGGGCTCGGTCCAGCTCGACCTCTCGACCCAGCCGCTTGGCACGGGCTCGGATGGCATGCCGGTCTACCTCAAGGATATCTGGCCCTCGAACAAGGAAGTCGCCGACTTCGTCAACACCTACATCACGGCCACCATGTACCGTGAGAAGTACGCCGACGTGTTCAAGGGCGACGAGCGCTGGCAGGCGGTCGAGGCCGGTTCGGGCCAGACCTATGGCTGGAACAGTTCCTCCACCTATGTGCAGAACCCGCCCTATTTCGACGGCATCACGGCGACGCCCGACCCGGTGACCGACGTGATCGGCGCCCGCATCCTCGGGCTGTTCGGCGACAAGATCACGACCGACCACATTTCCCCGGCCGGTTCGATCAAGGCGGCGAGCCCGGCGGGCCAGTACCTGATCGAGCGGCAGGTGAAGCCGGCCGACTTCAACCAGTACGGCACGCGCCGCGGTAACCACGAGATCATGATGCGCGGCACCTTCGCCAATATCCGCATCAAGAACAACATGGTGAAGGACGAGGCGGGCAATGTGGTGGAAGGCGGCTGGACCGTCTACTACCCCGATGCCAAGAAGGAATTCATCTACGACGCCGCCATGCGCTACAAGGAACAGGGTACGCCCCTGGTGGTGTTCGCCGGCATCGAGTACGGCAACGGCTCGTCGCGTGACTGGGCGGCAAAGGGCACCAAGCTGCTCGGCGTCAAGGCCGTGATCGCGCAGAGCTACGAGCGCATCCACCGCTCGAACCTCGTCGGCATGGGCATCCTGCCGCTGCAGTTCGAGGATGGCACTTCCTGGCAGACGCTCGGCCTCAAGGGCGACGAGACGGTGACCATCAAGGGCATCACCGAAGTGACCCCGCGCCAGAAGATGCTGGTAGAGATCACCTCGGCGGATGGGTCGACCAAGTCTGTGCCGGTGCTCTGCCGCATCGATACGCTCGACGAGATCGAGTACTACAAGCACGGCGGCATCCTGCAGTATGTGCTCCGTTCGCTCGCGGCCTGAGCCGGACGCCGAACCACGGGCCTGGCCGTCGGCCGGGCCCGATCACGGCATATCGCGCCGAATTGACTCGCGAGGAGCGGGCGGGCGGGCCTACAAGGGCCGCATGTTCTTCCGACCGCTACTCGCCTCGCTCATCGCCTTTGGCCTGTCCGTACCCGCCCTCGCCGCGTCCGCACCGCGGGCTGTGGTGGAGCTCTTCACGTCGCAGGGCTGTTCGGAAAGCCCCAAGGCCGACGCGCTGCTGGACAGCCTGTCGCGCCGCGGCGACGTGCTGACCCTCGCCTATCACGTCGATTACTGGGACTATATCGGCTGGCCCGACAATTTCGGTCGTCGCGAGTTCACCGAGCGGCAACGCCAATATGCGGCGAGCTTCGGCTCGACCAAGCTCTTTACGCCGCAGATGGTGGTGAACGGCCAGAAGGGAATCGTCGGCTCGCATGAGGACGATGTCGAGCAGTCGATCGCGGGCGCCAGCCTGCCGCTGACCGTGACTCTCACGCCGCAGGGTGAGGCCCTCGCCGTGTCCATTCCCGCTGCCCCGTCCATGTCGCGCGCTACGGTTTGGGTGGTGAATTATCTCGATCGCGCCGATGTCGAGATCGACGCCGGCATGAACAAGGGCAAGCACCTCGCCTATACGCAGATCGTCACCGGCCGGCATATGCTCGGCATGTGGGATCCGAAATCGGGTCTGGCGCTGTCCGTGCCGCTGGCCGAGCTGAAGCTTGATGCTGCCGGTGGCGCGGTCGTGCTGGTGCAGCAGGATCTCAAGGGCCTGCCCGGCCCTATCCTTGGCGCGGCCCTGGTCCCGCACTGAGACCCATTCGGACCTCATGGTGAGCCTGTCGAACCACGAGGTCCGACCGCTGCCGCCTCGCTTGCCGCCATTCGAGCATAGCTCTCATGGCCTTCTCGGGGGAAATCGCTCCACGGGAGCGATTTCTGCTCACTCGAAGTCGACAGGCTCAGGCGGAGGCGGAGCCGGAGCCGGCATTGCTGCAGCTGTCCGCTGCTTTCGCTGATCCGGAAAGAAAAGACCCTCGCCGCGGCAAGCGACGAGGGCTGAATGACTGTGTGCATAGGGGCAGCCGACAACCGGGTTCGGGGTTTGGGGGCTAGATGACCCCGGCTGTCGGCCGCTGGAGGCAATGCTCACTTTCTCTCATGCCAATCTGGCGCGATGAGGGAACAAGTGTGGTCGAAATCGGGTATTTCGGCTCAGCGCCATTGCCTGTCGCGGGAGTGGGCGACGTTTCCCCCGCACTGGACAAGCGCGGCGATTGCCGCGATCATGACAGTCCCGTGACGAGGACGGCATGGAAGACGAACAAAAGCCCGCTTCCGCACATCTCATCGCCTTCGACCCGAGCGGCCGCCAGGTGCGGCCCACACTCATGGTGCATTTTGACCGGCGCGAGTTGACGTCCATCCTCAATCTCTATGGCAAGAAGGTCGCCGAAGGCGAGTGGCGCGACTACGCGCTGGATTTCCTCAAGGACCGCGCGCTCTTCTCCATCTTCAAGCGCTCGTCCGAAAAGCCCGTCTTCGTCGTCGAAAAGCACCCAAGGCTGCGCAACCGACAGGGCCAGTACATGGTGACCGGGCAGGATGGTCGGGTGCTGAAGCGCGGCCACGAGCTGGAAAATGTGCTGCGGGTGCTGGAACTCGCCGTGGTGAAGTGATCATCGTCCGGCTCGCCCGTCTGGCTGATGTGCCGGCGAGGAGCGTTGCCCTGACCCGCTCGATCACCGAGCTCTGCGCCATGGATCACAAGAACGACAGGGACGTGATCGCGCGCTGGACGGCGAACAAGACGCCGGACGGGGTCACCGCCATGCTAGCCAACCCGGCCAATGCCATGGTCGTCGCCGAGAGTGATGGCGCCGTTGCGGCAGTGGGGATGCTGGTGGGCGATGACGAGATCGGGCTCAACTACGTGCACCCCGATCACCGCTTCAGGGGCGTGAGCACGGCCTTGCTCGCCGCGATGGAAGAGCTGATGCGCGCCCGCGGCGTCGTCACAGCGCGGGTGAAGAGCACGCTGACGGCGCACGACTTCTACCTCGCCCGTGGCTGGGCTGACGACGGCCCGATCTATGCCGGCCGCTTCATCGATGCCTATCGAATGAGGAAGCGGTTGTAGTGGCCCTGAGGAGCACGCCTACTGCGACTTCTTCGTGACCTCGCGCAGCAGAACCTCGTTGATCCGCGTCTGCCAGCCGGGGCCAAGCGCCTTGAAGTGTTCGACCCAGAAACGGGCGAGGCGTCACAGCGCCTTCTGCATGTGCACGATGTCGAGCCATCGGTCGAACTTGAAGCCCAGCGCCTCGTAGTGGCCGATCATGCGGAAGCCGGCCTTTTCGTGCACGCGGATGGAGTTCTTCCGTTCGGCGGTGATGACCGCCAGCATCTGCCTGAACCCGGCGGCGCGGCTTTGTGCCATCAGTTCATCGAGGAGACGCGCGCCGACCCCCTGCCCTACCAGGTCCTTGTGGAGATAGATCGAGTCCTCGCAGGTGAAGCGATAGGCGGCCCGCGGCCGATAGAACGAGGCATAGGCGTAGCCCATCACCTGGCCGGCCTGCTCGACGATGATCAGCGGATGCTTCAGGTCGAGCAGCTTGCCGAAACGCTCGGCCATCATCGCTTCCGACGGCGCTTCGGTCTCGAAGGTGATCACCGTCTCGTCGACATAGTGCCGGTAGATTTCGGTGATGGCCGGAATGTCGGACCAGCGGAACGGGCGGAAACTGACCTCGGTCATCGGGGGCTCGGGCAAGAGAAAGGGGCTGCGGCCTTTCTAGACCGCAGCCCCTCGAACTTCCAATCAGACTTCTCTATCCGAGCTATTACTCGCGGTTGCCAAACAGGCGGAGCAGCATCAGGAACAGGTTGATGAAGTCCATGTAGAGGCTCAGCGCACCCATGATGGCGCCCTTGGCGAGCACGTCGGCGCCAAAGCTCTCGTGGTAGCTCTCCTTGATCCGCTGGGTATCGTAGGCGGTGAGGCCGACGAAGACCAGGACGCCGATGGCCGAGATGGCGAAATCAAGCGCCGAGGAGGCAAGGAAGATATTCACGATCGAGGCGATGACGAGGCCGATCAGGCCCATCATCAGGAAGCTGCCCATGCCGGACAGGTCACGCTTGGTGGTGTAACCATACAGGCTCATGGCGCCGAAGGTCGCAGCCGAGATGAAGAACACCTTGGCGATCGATGCATCGGTATAGACCATGAAGATGGAGCTGAGGCTCAGGCCCATCACGGCCGCGTAGGCCCAGAACACCGCCTGCGCGGCGCCGACCGAAAGCTTGTTGATGCCGAAGCTCAGCACCAGGACGAAGGCAAACGGCGAAAGCACGATCACCCACATCAGCGGGCTCTGGTAGATGAGCGCGCCCCAGGCGGTGAGGCTGCCATCCGGCGCCACGGCAGCCTGCGAGGCAAACCAAGCCACGAGGCCGGTGACCACGAGGCCGAGGCCCATATAGTTGTAGACCTTCAGCATATAGGTGCGAAGGCCCTGGTCGATGGCCGCGGCGGTTCCGGCCCGCGCTGCGGCGATAGTCGGTCTGTCGAATTCAGCCATGACGAAATCCCTTTCCTGGCGACGCAGGATGCCCACGCCCCTCTGCGCGGCACCCAATCCGCCGTCGAATATGGAGAGCCTGATTTTCGAATACAAGACCTTCCCCCATCACAAGGCCGTACCCAAATGTCGCGGTCGCAAGGGTTTAGCGGCGGTTAACGCAGGCGCCGCGCCGACGCGGCAGCCATCGAAGCCTGGGACTTTTCCCGATCATGTCTTGCAGCTGTCGCGAAGCTCGGACTACGATTCGGTATAGGCGCTTCGAATCGCAGCGCTTCGGCAGGAGGAGGGTCGAATTGCCCAGACTCTTTACCGGTCTCGAGGTACCTGCCTCGGTGGCTCAGGCATTGGCCCTGAAGCGTGGCGGACTGTTTGGCGCACGCTGGATCGACGCCGAGAACTACCACATCACGCTTCGTTTCATCGGTGATGTCGACTATCAGACCGCCCATGAGGTGACCGACAGCCTCGACAGGCTGGCACATTCCGACGCATTCACCATCAAGGTCGACCATCTGGCCAGCTTCGGCGGCGACAAGCCACGCGCGCTCTATGCCGGAGTGGAGAATAATGCGGCGCTGATGCGGCTTCAGGCGGGACACGAGCGCATCCTGCAGCGGCTCGGCCTTGCGCCAGAGGGCCGGAAATTCGTGCCGCATGTGGCGCTCGCCCGGCTCAAGGGCGCGAATGCGCTCGACGTGGCGCGCTTCCTCGCCTTTTCCGGTCGCTTCCAGCCGCTCGAATTCCCGGTCGGTCGCTTCGTGCTGTTTTCCTCGAAGGATTCCGTGGGGGGCGGCCCTTATCTGGTCGAACAGGCCTATCCGCTCGCTGCCTGAGCGGTGCTGGATAAGCGACGCGCGTTTTGTTAAGGGCCTGTGCGCGGGTCAGCGCGGTTTTGTTAAGAGTTTGTCAACCAACGCGGCCCAAACAGGACAGAGGGCGTTTCGGCACGTCAAATTGCCGACACGTTTACCGCTAAGGGTTCGGTTTAAATCAAATGCGTCCGCTTGCAGCGATCCTGGCAACCGTGTCGGAACGAGATGCCGAGGGCAACTGGGCGCACCATCGAACAAGGATGTTCGGGCGATGACATCGAAGCTGACGACCCTGCTCCTCACCGCCGGCCTTCTGGCCGTATTGCCGGTGGGCGGAGCATTCTCTCAGGAAATCAAGCAGTTGGGCACGTTCAAGTCGTGGACGGCCTGGACCGGCACCGATGCCAATGGCGTCATGTGCTATATCTCCTCGGAACCTGAATCCTGGGGCCCCAAGGAAATCAACGGCGCCGCGGTGAGACGCAGCCCGATCCATTTCCTCGTGATCAACCGCAAGGGCCTCGGTACGCGCAACGAAGTGCAGACGCTGGCGGGCTATCCCTTCCACCCGACAAAGGCGAATGTCTCGGCCTCGATCGATGGCAAGACCTACCCGATGCTGACCGAAGGCGAAGCCGCATGGCTGGCTGTGGAAGCGGACGAACCGGGCTTTGTCGAGGCGATGAAGGCAGGTACCAAGCTGGTGGTGAAGGGCACGTCGCAGAAGGGCAACAACCTTTCGGACACCTATAGCCTCAGCGGCGTCACCGCCGCACTCAAGGA
>CAYPYV010000139.1:0-8845 GCA_964414845.1 uncultured Devosia sp.
CCGACAATGAATCGCGCATGCGCGCCCTGATCCAGGAACTCGCCAGCCAGCGCGAAGCGGTGATCACCAATACCGAGCGCGTCCGCGAAGCCATCACCGAGAGCCATACCGGCCTCGTGTTCGACCTGGACATGATCAGCCAGCGCATTGCCGGCACCATCGTCGAGTCCGGCGGCAATCTGACCAAGGCCCTCGAATCCGCCGGCAACTCGTTGAACGGCGCCTTTGGCGAGCGCACCGAGAGCTTCGTCTCGCTCATCGACCAGCGCACGTCGCACCTCTTGGTCGCGCTCGACGATTCCGCCTCGCGCCTCAACCTTACCCTCGAGGATCGCTCGAACACCATCTCGACCGCCTTCGAGAACCGTACGCAGGAGCTCAGCGCCACCATCGATGGCCGCATGCAGTCGCTCACCGAAGCGCTCGACAGCCGCGCGGTCACCCTTTCTGACGCCATCGACAACCGCACCTCCTCGCTCGCGAAGCTCCTGAGCCAGGGCGGCATCACCCTGCTCGACCAGTTGCGCGACCGCGGCCACGAAGTGTCGAGCGCTCTCGACATGATCGGCAGTCGCATTGCGTCCGACATCACCGGCCGCGCCCGCGAGGCCGAGCAGCTGCTGTCGGGCCTCAGCCATCAGCTCGACGAGCAGGTGCAGATCCAGGTCAACTCGATGGAGAGCCGCCTGCAGTCGGCCATGATCGAGCTGTCGGGCGCCCTCGATGACACAACCGAGCGTGCCCGCGTCACTCTGATGGGTGCCGGATCGCAGAACCTGAGCCAGTTCGACGCCCGCCTCGACGAGATCGCGACCGTCATCGACGCGCGCCTCACCAATCTCGATGGCGTCATCGGCGACAAGGGCGACCGCCTGATCAGCGCCCTCGACAAGCACAATGCAGGCTTCTCGGCGCGCGCCAATGTCCTCGAGATGGCGCTCGACGAAAAGAGCGAGCATTTCAACGAACTGGTCGGCCAGCGCACCCGTGAGCTGACCGAGACGCTCGGCCAGCGCACCAAGCAGATCACCGAGACCATCGCCAATCGCAGCCGTGAGATTTCCGAGGCGCTGGAAGGGCACACGCAGGTCATCGCCGACGCCATCGACATCCGGACCCAGACGCTGGCCGAAACCCTCAGCGCCCGTAACCAGGATTTCTCCGACACGCTCTCGAACCGCACCCGCGAGATCGACGACGCCCTGTCCACCCGCACTCGCGAAATGGAACTGGCGCTCTCGACCCGCACCAACGAGCTCGAGCAGGCAATTACCACGCGCACGGCTGAACTCGGCGACACCATCGCCACCCAGACTGGTGAGTTCGACGCAACCCTCGTGAGCCGCACCAGCGAGTTTGCCGAGGCGCTCGCGACGCGCACCGCCGAGCTCGAGCACACCGTAGCCAGCCATACCGGCCAGATGGAGCAGGCGCTGGCGAGCCGCACCAACCATCTCGAGCAGGCGCTTGCCAGCCGTTCCAACGAACTGGAACACACCCTGGCGGGCCGTACCGCCGATCTCGAGCAGACCCTCGTTGCCCGCACCGGCGAGCTCGAGGCGGCGCTTGTCGGCCGCACCACCGAACTCGATGATCGCGTCGCCAACCGCACCCGCGAGCTCGATCACAACCTGACCCAGCATGTGAAGGTCTTCGACCAGACCATCCTCGGCCATGCCCAGGCCCTGGACAGCACCATGCTTGGCCATGCCCAGCAGATCGACACCACGCTCGGTGCCCGCGCCCAGCAGTTCGATCAGGTCCTCTCTGGCCGCGGCCGAGAGATCGACGACAAGCTCGTTACCCGCTCCGAAGCGCTCGATCAGCTGCTCGATCAGCAGAGCCGTGCCCTGAGCGATGCGCTGGACCAGCGCACGCAGAGCCTGGCCCAGACAGTTGGCGTCCGCACCAACGAGCTCTCCGAAGCACTCAACATGCGCACCCAGCAGCTTGGCGAAACGCTCGGCACGCATACGGCTGGCATCGCGGCTGCCATAGGCGAGCGCACCACCGAACTTGCCCGTACCATCGAGGCGCAGGGTATTGCCGCCAAGAGCCGTATCGACGAAAGCGTCAAGGGCGTCTCCGACGTCATGAACGAGCGCGCCCAGTCGGTTACCTCTCTCATCGCCGCGAAGGTCAACGAAGTGGGCGAAAGCCTTGGCCGTGGCGTCGACAATGCCATCCTCCGCCTCGCCAGCGCCGAAAGCGGCGTCACCGAGCGGATCGATGGCGCTGCGCAGACCGTGGGCGACAGCGCCCGCAAGACTGCCGACATCATCGAGACCGGCGTCAGCTCGGCCCGCAAGGCCATCATGGATGTGGTCGACCAGAAGCTGGGCACCCTGCCCGAAGCGATCACTGCCCGCGCCGACATCACCGCCGAGCGCCTCGCCTCACTCAATAGCTCGATCAACACCTCGCTGGTCCAGTCTATGGCCGACCTTGCGAGCGGTGCGGACAAGATCGAGGAGACCATCTCCCGCCGCATCACCCAGGCCACCGAAGGCATTGTCGAGGACGTCAACACCACCGCGAACCGCATGGATGTCGCGGTCCGCGCCGCGCTCGACCAGATCCAGGGGGTCGCCCGCAACGTCGACGACCTGATCTCCTTCAAGGCCGTTGCTGCTGCCGATGCCATCGGCACGCGGCTCGAGACCCTGAACAAGGTTGTCTCCGAGCAGACCGACGGCTTCTCAACCCTCGTTTCCGACAAGACCTCGCAGCTTGAGATCGCGCTCCAGAACCACGGCAATGTGCTGGGCGCTGCGCTCAACCGCTCGGCCCGGGAAGCCGAGGAGATCATGGGCACTTCGACCGCCCGGATCATGACCGATGTCACCGCGGCGCTCGGCAAGCTCAACGAATCCAACACGCTGCTTCAGAACGTGCTCGACGCCGCCACCGCCAACCTGGTGCGTCTCGAGGACAGCGTCGCCCAGCAGACGCAGAGCTACTCCACCACCGTCCGCGACGCGATCGGCTCGACCGAGCAGGCCGGTCGCCTGATGGGCGAGCATGTCGGCGCCCTGCAGACCACAATTGCCTCGATGGTCAGCGAATTCGGCCAGCTTCTGGGCAACCTCAACACCGAGGCCAAGAGCCTGGATATCGCGGCCGAGCACCTGAGCGCCTCCGGCACCATGACCCTCGGCATGCTCGATGAGCGTCGCGGTGCGCTGGAGAGCCTTGCCGGCGCCTTCGCGGCCCGCGCCGAAGAGATCGATCAGCGTATGCGCGGCTTCGCCCAGTCGATCACCGAAACGGTGGAACAGACCGAGCAGCGGCTGCTGAACTCGCGCGAAACCATGGAAACGGTCCTGGCCCAGACCAGCGGCAGCGTTACTGATACCCTCAACAGCACCGCCAACCTCATCCAGAACACGCTGGGCGATACCGCCGGCCGCCTCGATGCCTTGCTCACCGCAACCAACGAGAAGGTCGAGATCACTGTCACCCAGACAGCCCGCCGCCTCGAGGAATCGCTGACCAGCGGCACCGACAAGGTACAGGCAGTGCTCGAAGGCACCGGCAACCTGATCGAGACGGCCCTCGGCGCGACCGCGGGTCGCATCGAGCAGACCGTGCTCGGCGCAGCCTCGACGCTCGATACCGTGCTCGGCCAGCGTGCATCCACCATCGATGCCACGCTGCAGCAGGCGGCCTCGCGCCTGGATACGACCCTCGCCCAGTCGACCGGCCAGATCGAGACCGCCCTCGCCCAGACCACCGAGCACATGCAGGTGGCCCTCGGCCAGACCGCCGGCCAGATCGAGACCGTGCTCGGCCAGAGCACGTCGACCATGCAGAATGCCCTCGGCGAGACCGCCGGCCACCTCGAGAACGTCCTCGTCGAGGCCACCCAGCGCGCCGCCACGACCTTGGCCCAGACCACCGGTCAGATCGATGCGGTGCTGTCGGGCTCCTCGGAGCGCCTGCAGAATGTCCTCGGCCAGACCACCGGCCAGCTGCAGCAGGTGCTGACCGAGACCGCCGAGCAGGTCAATACTGTACTCTCGACCAACACCCTCAAGCTCGAAGCGGCGCTCGACGCCACGTCGCAGCGGGTCGAGACGGCGCTTGGCCGCAGCACGGAGCAGTTCGAAAGCGTGCTCGGCAAGAGCACCAACCTGCTCGAGGAAGCGCTCGACGCCACCTCGCAGCGCGTCGCCACCCAGCTTGGCGGGTTCACCAACACCGCCGGCTCCGAGAGCCAGCGCGCGGCCGATGCCCTGCGCCAGACCCAGGCGAGCATGATCCTGGAGATGCAGCAGGCCCTTGAGCAGGCCACGCAGCGCTTCAACGAGACGGCTGCCGCCATGCGCTCCACCGCCCAGGAAGTCGGCAAGGAACTCGAGGCCACGCGCTCCGAGCTCGCCCGTGGCGTCATCGAGCTGCCCGAGGAAACCAAGCAGAGTGCCGCTGCCATGCGCCGCGTCGTCGCCGAGCAGATCGAGGCCCTCGCCGAGCTCAACGACATCGTCCGCTCGCAGGCCGCCACGCACGATCTCAGCGACCAGAAGCCCGCCCCTCGTGCCGAAGCCCCGCGCCCGGCTCAGGTGACGACGCCGCGGCCGCAGACGATCGAACCCCGCCCCGCCGCCGCTGCGACAGCCCCGGCTGCCACGGAAACGAAGCAGACGGGCGGCTGGCTGCGTGACGTGCTGCGCAACGCTTCCGGCACCACGCCGGGCGGTGCCCAGCCTGCGGTGCAGGCGCCGGCCCCGACCCCGGCCCCCGCTTCTGCACCGGCACAGGCCGCCGCTGCCGCGCCGACCCTTGCGCCTGCCCAGCAGAACCTCAGCACGCTCACCGACGAGATCGCCAAGTCGATCGATGTGAACGCGCTGGCGGAAGCCTGGCAGCGCTATCAGGCAGGCGAACAGAACGTCTTCTCGCGCCGCATCTACACGCTCACCGGCCAGGGCACCTACGACGAAGTCCGCAAGCGCATGCAGCGTGATCAGGATTTTGCCCGTACCGCAGCCTCTTACATGGGCGAGTTCGAGCAGTTGTTGAAGCGCGCTGCGCAGGGCCCGCGCCCCATCGAGGAGAGCCGGCAGTACCTGCTCTCCGACCGTGGCAAGGTCTACACGATGCTGGCCCATGCCAGCGGCCGCCTCGGCTGATCGCGCCCTGTTAGGCAAAAGCGACAAGGCCCCGCTCCGGCGGGGCCTTTTGTTTGGGCGGGAATCTGATTTGGTGCGCTGAAGCTGACCCAAACACGGTGTCATCCCGGCGTAGGCCGGGACCCATCCTGAGATTAATCCCCAGCCGCAAGGTAGCCGTGTCGACGCCGGCCCTCGCCCAGACACTGGAGGCTGGACCCCGGCATGCGCCGGGTTGACCCCGCAGGTGTGGCCCTACGGTGTCGTCTGGTCTGGCCCCAGCTCCGGCTGGATTTGCGGCGCATCGGCTGGCCCGGGATGGCTATGTGCCGGTTGGAGCCTGAGCGACACCACCAGCAGTCCCGCCCCCACTATGCACACGCCGGCCACCAGCAGCATTGCATGGGCCCCGAACGCGTTGATGCACCAGCCCAGGCTCACCAGCAGCAGCACCGAGCCCGCTTGCTGCAGCACATAGGAGAACCCCTGCGCCTCGGCCGCGATCGATTCCCGCGTCCAGTTGGCGATGAAGTAGATCCCGCCCAGGTAGCCCATCGCAAAGGTGATCGCGTGCAGCCCCTGCAACAGGAACAGCACCCAGAGCGGCGGCGAAAACGCCATCGCCGCCCAGCGCGCCGCCGCCACGAGGCAGGCGAAGATGATGACATGTCGCGCCGAGATCTTCAGCTTGAGCCGCGGCCAGAGGAACATCATCGCCGCCTCGCTCGCTGCCATCACGGCAATCAGCATGCCGATCATGCCCTCGGGCACGCCTTGCCCGGTCCAGAGCAGCGCACCGAACGCACCGATGGCCCCATGCGATGCATAGAGCAGCGACACCCCCATCAGCGCCAGGATGAACCATGGCTTCAGCACCTGTTTGAGCTGCCCCACCCCCACGCCGGGTTTGGCGGCGGCTACATCCTCGCCGCCACCTCGGAATTGCGGCAGTTGCAGCGACAACAGCGCCCGTGACAGCGCAAAACCCACGAAGAGCGGCACGAAAGCCTGCTCGCCGAAAAATCCTATGGCAGGTCCGGCAAGCGCGGTGGTCGCCATGAAGCCGACCGTGCCCCAGGCGCGGATCACCGAAAAACTGCTGCCCCGCCGCTCCGCCATGCGGAACGTCGCCGCGTCGATCACCGGTACCAGCGCCGCCGCCGGCATGCTGGTCAGCACCCACACCCCGAGGATGGCCCAGAAGCCCGAAACGAAGAACAGCCCGAACGCCGCCGCTGCCGAAATCAGCGACAGGATGATGATGACGCTGCGCCAGTCCTTGGCCCGGTCGGCAATCCGCCCGACGAAGAGGTTGACCGCCATCATCAGGAAGACCGGCGCGGCATTGAGGATGCCGATCTCGCCGGGCTGGATACCGCGGTTTGTCAGCCAGATGCCGAAATAGACGGAAGCCACCCCCGCGGTGCCGAAGACAGTGAAGTGATAGGCCGCGGCGCGCAGCTCCGGAGAGAAGCGCAGCCCGGGGGCAGTCGAGTTCATGGACGAAGACTCCGGCAGAGATATCGCGGCGCACGGCCATCGCCCCGCGCCGACTCAGGCAAGTGGCTCTATCTCACCCGGTATGAACGATAAAGCAAAGTCTGGCGGCCTTTGCAGCTTCGGGCAGGAGCGGTTGGCTCAGGCCGCCCTGAGCCGATGCGACACCGGTACCAGTACGCCTTCGAAGATTTCGGCGCAGCGCCGCCAGGTGAAACGCTCGGCATGGCGACGCGCCGCGTCCCGCTCGAGCATGAGAGCCCTTCGCACGGCAACACCGAGATTGACGTCCACCGCGCCGGCCCGTGCATCGGTCAGGATGTCTGCCGGCCCCGTCACCGGATAGGCTGCCACTGGCACGCCCGAGGCCAGCGCTTCGAGAATGACGTTGCCGAACGTGTCGGTCCGGCTCGGAAACACGAAGACGTCCGCCGATCGATAGCAGGCCGCCAGCGCTTCGCCAGATTTCGCCCCGACGAAATGTGCATCGGGGTAGCGCGCCTGCAGGTCGGCGCGCGCGGGCCCGTCGCCCACCACGATCTTCGTCCCCGGTACGTCGAGCGCGAGGAAATCCTCGAGGTTCTTTTCAACCGC
Source organism: uncultured Devosia sp. (assembly GCA_964414845.1). Taxonomy (GTDB): domain Bacteria; phylum Pseudomonadota; class Alphaproteobacteria; order Rhizobiales; family Devosiaceae; genus Devosia_A. Next base: position 7,203 of record CAYPYV010000139.1, read on the forward strand.
CACCCGCCCGACGGAAACCAGATGCGGCCCGGGCAGGTCGCCGAACTCCGTCTTCGGCCCCGGCGAAAACCGGCCATGGTCCACCCCACGGGTCCAGGTTACCAGATGTTCGAAGCCCCGCTCCCGCAACTCCGCGGTCAAGGATGGGGTCGGCACCAACGTCGCCGCGGCCGGCGCGTGGAACCACCGCAGGAAGCCATAGGCCCATTCGGTCGGCACCGGCAGGCGGGCAGCCAGATATTCGGGAAACCTCGTGTGATACGAGGTGGTGAAGCGCAGCCCCTGCTCAAGCGAAACAAACCGTGCGAGAAGCCCGAGCGGCCCTTCGGTCGCGATATGGATGTGGTCCGGCGCCCGGCGGGCAATCTCCGCCGCAATGGTCGGCGGGGTCACGAGCGCCAGCCTAATTTCGGGATAGGTCGGCATCGGGCAGGACCAGAACCCCTGCGGGGTCAGGTAGTCGACTTCGTGGCCCATGTCGCCCAGTTCGCGGCCGAGCGCCTCGAGGCAACGCACCACGCCATTCACCTGCGGAAACCATGCATCGGTGACGATCAGCACCCGGCTCACGACTCGCCCCCAGTTCCTGTTGGGTGCGAGATCCCTAGTCCGCAGCCATGTCAGGCCGGCGAAGCTTTCGTGACGCCTTTACGAACCTGCCGCCGACGCGCGGCGCAGGCGCAGCCGGCGCGGTTTGCGGGGCTGCGGCGTTTCGGTCCAGTGCACGAGCTCGAGGGCACCCTCGAAACTCTCCACAACGGCGGTGCAGCTTTCCACCCAGTCGCCCGTGTTCACATAGTGGATGCCCATGCGGTCGTGCATGTCGGCATAGTGGATATGCCCGCAGATCACGCCATCCACCCCGGCATCGCGGGCCGCCAGCGTCAGCGCCTGCTCGAAGCGCCCGATGACGCTTACCGCGTTCTTGACCTTGTGCTTGGCCCATGCCGACAGCGACCAATAGGTCAGGCCCAGTCGGCGTCGCACCCAGTTGATGATCACGTTCACCCTGAGCGCGAAGCGATAGGCCCAGTCGCCCACATGGGCGAGCCACTTGGCATGCGCCACTACCACGTCGAACTGATCGCCATGGATTACGAGATAGGTCTTGCCTTGCGCGGTGGTGTGCACCGTGCGGTCCACCATCTCGATCTCGCCAAAATACGTGCCGAGATACTCCCGCAGGAATTCGTCGTGGTTGCCCGGCAGCACAACGATTCGCGCGCCGTTCAGCGCCTTCTCGAGCATCAGCTCGACCAGTTGGTGGTACTCGGCGGGCCAGAACCAGGTCTTGGCAAGTCGCCAGCCATCGACGATGTCGCCAACAAGGTAGATCGTCTCGGCTTCGTGCCACCGCAGGAAGTCGCACAGCTGCACGATGCGTGTCGGCCGCATGCCCAGATGCACATCCGAAAGGAAGAGCGCACGGACACGCCGCACCTCCCTGCCCTCATCTGTCATCGACCTTGCCTCCTCGTTCGGGAGCGCGACCATACTCCATCGGCCGTGACAAACGGAACGCTTTCCTTGAGGCTGGGGAAAACCCTTCTGCAGTCAGCCCGCTCACGGGGCTGGCGTCAGCCGTGTGATGATGCCCGCATGCTGCGGAAACTTCGCCACAAGCTCCGCCCGGGTGACGGTGA
>CAYPYV010000140.1:0-8807 GCA_964414845.1 uncultured Devosia sp.
CGCGGATCACCTTGCCGCCGGTGCCGATCACTTCACGGATCTTGTCGGTCGGGATGGTGATGGTCTCGATACGGGGCGCGAACTCGCCGACCTGGCCGCGCGAAGCGGTGATGGCCTTCGACATTTCGCCCAGGATGTGCTCGCGACCGCCCTTGGCCTGCTCGAGGGCGATCTTCATGATCTGTTCGGTGATGCCGGCGATCTTGATGTCCATCTGGAGGCTGGTCACGCCATCGGCGGTACCGGCCACCTTGAAGTCCATATCGCCAAGGTGATCTTCGTCACCCAGGATGTCGGAGAGCACGGCGAAGCGCTCGCCTTCGAGGATGAGGCCCATGGCGATGCCGGCAACCGGCTTCTTCATCGGCACGCCCGCATCCATCAGCGCCAGCGAGGTGCCGCAGACGGTGGCCATGGACGACGAACCGTTGGACTCGGTGATCTCCGACACCACGCGGATGGTGTAGGGGAATTCCTCGGCCTTGGGACGGATCGGGTTGATGGCGCGCCATGCGAGCTTGCCATGGCCGATTTCACGGCGGCCGGGCGAACCCATGCGGCCCGCCTCGCCCACCGAATAGGGCGGGAAGTTGTAGTGCAGCATGAAGTTCACCTTCTGGGTGCCTTCAAGCGTATCCACATACTGCTCGTCGTCGCCGGTGCCGAGGGTCGCGACCACGAGGGCCTGCGTCTCGCCGCGGGTGAAGAGCGCCGAACCATGGGTGCGGGGCAGGACGCCGACTTCGGCGACGATCGGACGGACGGTCTTGAGATCGCGGCCATCGATGCGGCGGCCGGTATCGAGCACGTTCCAGCGCACGATCTTGGCCTGGAGGTTGTGCACGACCTCGCCAAGATCCTCGGAGGACACTTCACCGGCGGCGACCTTGGCGGCGAAGGCTTCCTTCACCTTGGCATTGGCAGCGCCTACGGCCGCGTAACGAGCCTGCTTCTCGGTGATCTGGTAGGCGGCACGGAGATCGGTCTCGGCAATCGCCAGCACTTCGGCTTCGAGCGCGGAGTAATCCGGCGGGGTGAAGTCGCGCGGCTCCTTGGCGGCAAGCTCGGCGAGCTTGACGATCGCTTCGATAACCTTCTTGCCCTGCTCGTGTCCGAACATCACGGCGCCGAGCATGACCTCTTCGGAGAGCTCCTGCGCTTCGGACTCGACCATCAGCACGGCGTCATAGGTGCCGGCCATGACGAGCTCGAGCTTGCTCTCGGAGCGGCGGTCGACCGGGGTGTTGAGGACGTACTTGCCGTCGATATAGCCGACGCGCGCGGCGCCGATGGGGCCCATGAATGGCACGCCGGAGATGGTCAGCGCGGCGGAGGCGGCAACCATGGAGAGCACGTCAGGCTCGTTCTCGAGATCGTGCTGGAGCACGGTGACGATGACCTGGGTCTCGTTCTTGTAGCCTTCGGGGAAGAGCGGGCGGATCGGACGGTCAATGAGGCGCGAAATGAGCGTCTCGGCTTCGGTCGGGCGGCCTTCGCGCTTGAAATAGCCGCCGGGGATCTTGCCGGCCGCGAAGTACTTTTCCTGGTAGTTGACGGTGAGCGGGAAGAAATCCTGCCCCGGCTTCGGCGACTTGGCGGAGACGACGGTGGCGAGGACCACGGTCTCGCCGAGGGTCGCGAGAACCGCGCCGTCGGCCTGGCGGGCGATCTTGCCCGTTTCGAGGGTGAGAGGCTGTCCGCCCCAGTTGAGCTCGACTTTATGGTGATCGAACATGGGTATGCTGTCTTTCCATTCTGCCGGATGAGCGGGAACGCGGGGGGCGTAGACGTCCCCACGAACTCATCCGGTGTGCCAGCTAGGCCCGACGCCCCATGCGTCCGGCCCGCCCAAAATCGGCACGGGTTCCGCGCCGGCGCCCGCACCATCTGGCGGGGCGGAACATGGACAAGACGATGAGCCGCTCCACCACCCGTCCGCGAGGAACAGGTGCGTGACCTGAAAGCCGAAACGGGCTGGTCACGAACGAGCGGCCGATGATCTCGCCATGCTCCGCGAAAACGATCGCCGGCCTACGCCTTGGCCCTTCCACAGGCAAACCGGGAAGAGCCGAATCCGCGGAGGTATTGCCCCCCGCGGATCCAACAGTCTTCGGGATCGCGCCTTAGCGGCGGATACCCAGACGCTCGATCAGCGTCTTGTAACGGGCCTCGTCGACCTTCTTGACGTAGTCGAGAAGGCGGCGACGGGTCGAAACCATCTTGAGCAGACCACGACGCGAGTGATTGTCCTTGCGGTGGGTCTTGAAGTGCTCGGTGAGGTTGGCAATCCGCTCGGAGAGGATCGCGACCTGGACTTCCGGCGAACCGGTATCTTCCTTGTTGGTCGCAAAGTCCTTGATGAGGGCGGTCTTGCGCTCGGCAGTGATCGACATCGGCACATTCCTTTCGAAATAGAGGAACAAAGGGACGCTGCTGCCCGGGATGTCGTCCAGACAGAGCCATTCAACGAGCAATAGGCCGCCTCTTGCAAGGCCGCCGGACACTCGCGGCGGTCTCTACAGCAAAGGGCCGGATGTGGGAAGCTTTTTCAGCGCCCGGCGTGATGGGGCTTCATGCCAGCGTGCGGCGGCTGGTGCCGGTGCCAGGCGTCTCGGGCCCGTCGCCGGGCATGATACCCTGCAGCGGGATGCGGAAGTCCCAGGCGAAGCCATCGTCGTACAATGTGCGCTCGACCTCGGCGCCAAGCGAGCGGCCGACCATGTTCTCGATGACGGTGGTGCCGAAGCCGCGCCTCACGGTGTCGGAATTGGGCCTGTAGCCCGTCTCGTGCCAGCGGAACAGCAGTCGGTCGGGATTGGCTGTCCAGCTGATGTCGAGCTTGCCACCCTCACGCGCGAAGGCGCCGTACTTCACGGCGTTGGTGGCGAGTTCATGCGCCGCCATGCCGAGGATCTGTGCGGATTGGGCGTTGAGCCTGAGGGGCGGCCCGGAGATGGTGACGCGCTTGCCATCCACCGGGCAGAAGGGATCGAGCTGATTGGTAACCAGTTCGCGCAGATCCACGCCGGCGACGCCGTGAGCGAGAAGCAGGTCGGTGGAGCGGGCGAGGCCGAAGATGCGACGCTCGAAGCTCTGCACGAACTCAGGTACTGAGTTTGCACCCCGCGCCGTCTGCTTGGCCATGGCGGCGATGACCGTCATCTGGTTCTTGCTGCGATGCGCCAGCTCGCGCATGAGGAACCGCACCTCGGTTTCGGCAGCCTGGCGCCGTCGCGAGGCTTCGCCCAGCGCATTCGAAACCGTCTCTATTTCGGCTATCGGGAAGGCGCGTGCTTCGACGGGCTGGCCCTGGCCAAGGCGCTTGGCGTCGGATTCGAGCCCCCGAACCGAGCGGCTGATGCGGACACTGACCCAGTAGACGACAAGAACCACGAGCGCGGCCAGCAGCACGCCCCCTGCGAGCAGCGACCAGAAGGCATCGGCGAGCGGCCTGGTGACCGTGTCGCGCGGCGCCCAGGCGACAACTGTCCAGCCGGTCAGCAGCGATTGCTGTGCGACGAGCAGGTCGGAATTGCTATTGAGCAGCATTTCGCGCCAGCCGCCGGAGGGGATCGCGGCGGCGTTCGACACCGGGAAGGCACTACCGACTGCGAGCGTTCCGTCGGCCGTGGCGATGACGTTGTTGCGGGAATCGACCAGCGCGACGTTCCATCCATCCGGCATGCGGTTGGCGAGCAGCACCGACGAGAGCTGGACCGCGGACCGGTTGAAGCCAAGGATCATCGGCGGCCTGCCCTCGGGATAGATGGGCAAGAGGATGTTGACCACCCATTGCTGCGACACCCTGCCCAGCACGACATCGGAGACAGCGACATCCCTTGTGTCGAGCGCACGGCGGGCGGTTTCCGTGTCGCCAATGGGGGTGCGGCGCTGCTCGCTCATGGGCATGCGAGTGGACAGGAATGATACGAGCTGGTCGTCGACGAGGTAGAGATAGGCCCCCGTGCCGGCCAGCGCCTCGCTGACGCGGGCGTGGAACTCTGCATAATTGCCATCGAGCAGTTCCGGGGCGGTCGACAGCACGCGCAGCGTCGTCAGGTTGGCAACGATCTCGCGATCTACCGACTGGACGATGGCGCGGGCATTGGCGGTGACGAGGGTTTCGACAACCTTCTGCTGGGCTTCGTTGTTGCGGGCGAGAAGCACCGCGGAAAAAATGAAGGCGGGCACCAGGGCGACCAGTGCCAGCAGAATGAGATAAACAGCGATCGGCCGGGCAATATGACGCCGGCGCGCGACAAGGCCCGGCGGGGGATCGAACGCCCCGTCAGCCATTCTGAACCACCGAACGCCTATACAAGAACAACCCCTGGCCTGACCTTGGTCAGCCTAAACGCCCATGGCCGAAAAAGGTTGCAGGGATTTTATGCAGAGATGACCCGCTGCGGCTTGAACTGCCCGAATTCGACGCGCCCCAGCGCAACCGGCGCGCCGGCGCAGCTCGCCCAGGCCTGATCGAGAGCAACGGGAGCACGCGCTCCGGCCAGAAGCACCGGATTGCCATGGCGGATCGCCGCAGCCTGGTCCGGCGTAACCCGCACCTCATCAAGACCGGCAAGGCCGGCGGCCAGGGGCTGCAGCAGGTCGTCGCGATCGGCAGCGGCCTCGATATCGGCGATGCTGATCGAAATGGCATCGGCAAAGGGGCCGACCGCGGAACGATGCAGGGCCGACACGTGCCCCACGGTACCGAGCGCACGGGCAAGGTCGCGGGCGAGCGCCCGCACATAGGTGCCTTTCTCGCACTCCATCTCGAGCCGGCTTTCGTCCGGCCCGTGGGAGAGCAATGTCAGGCGGGCGATATGCACGGGACGCGCTTCGAGCACGACTTCTTCGCCCGAACGGGCGAGATCGTAGGCGCGTTCCCCATCGACCTTGATGGCGGAGAAGGCGGGCGGCACCTGCATGACGTCGCCGGTGAAGCGCGGCAGCAGTGCAAGGACCTCTGCCTCGCTGGCGCGGTGTTCGGAGCGGGCGGTAACGGCGCCCTCGGCATCGTCGGTGGCCGTTTCGGTGCCCCACTTGATGGCGAAGCGGTAAATCTTCCGCCCATCCTGCACAACGGGAACGGTCTTGGTGGCCTCGCCGAGCGCAATGGGCAGGATTCCGGTCGCCAACGGATCGAGAGTGCCGGCATGTCCGGCCTTCTTGGCACCGAACAGCCAGCGCACCTTGCCGACCGCCTGGGTGGAGGTCATGTCATAGGGCTTGTCGAGGACGATCCAGCCGGACACGTCGCGTTTGTTGGACTTCTGCTGGGACATTGGTTCCATCGCCGCCCTCCTCTGAGGGAGGGGCAATCAGGTATCGCTGGACTGTGAGCGCGGGAATCGTCGCTCATGTGTTCGTTCCGCCTTCGAGGCGGGGGCCGGACTTCGAAGTATGCCGCGATGACTATTCGCGGGTGTCGTCGTCGTCCTTCATGATGTCGCGCTGCACGCGCTCGGAGCGCAGCAAGGCATCGATACGGCCATATTCGTCGAAGGTTTCGTCGATGAAGAAACGCAGGTCAGGCGCGAATTTCAGATCGAGTTCGGGCGCGATGCGCCCGCGGATGAAGCGGTGGTGACGATTGAGCGCCTCGACGACCTCGGCCGCTCCCGTGCCACCGAGCGGCATCACATAGGCATTGGCGAGCTTGAGGTCCGGCGTCATCCGGACTTCGGGCACGGTGATGACCTTGCCCCCAAGCACAGGGTCTTCGATCTCGCCGCGCGTGAACAGGCCGGAAAGCGCATGGCGCACGAGTTCGCCGACGCGCAGCATGCGTTGGGTGGGACCGGTGGGTTTGTGGCTGTCGCGTTTCATTGGCCCGAGTTAGGCGCTTCAGGCCCGCGCGTCAACCGGGACACCAGACGACCCGCGAGGCGCTCCTCACGCATGGCGATGCGGATGCGCTGCGCAATAGCCTCGAGCTTGCCGGGGGGAAACGCATCGGCCGGCAGGATGACGAGGTCCCGAGACGCCTCGACGAAGACATAGCCGTTGACGCGCGCGAGGCTCTCGATATCGCCCAGGCGGATGCGCTGCGTGATGCCGTCGATGCGCAGGTGCAACCTGTCGCGCCAATCCTCGAGTACCACCTTGACCGGCGCGGGGAAACGCTGGCGGGCCCGATAAAGAGCTATGAGATCAAAGAGCAGGCGCGCGCCGACATAGGCAAAGAGCGCCACCATGGTGAGCCAGGCGTAGAACTTCCAGCCTTCGACCCAGCGATGCGGCAAGAGTGCGAAGCCGCCGCAGCCAACCAGGAGCACCGCGGCAAAACCCAGCTTGTGCAGCCCGGTGATCGGGCGCGGCAAGCGCTCCCAGACCAGCGCGTCGTCGGCGCTCAGGGTATAGCGATAGGTGGCGTCAGGCTCTGCTGCAAAGTGCATGCCCTAACGATAACCCGCCGCCTGCAGCTCGAAAAGCTCCGCATAGCGGCCGCCGGACGTAATGAGCTCATCGTGGGTGCCCTGCTCCAATACGGCGCCATTCTCGAGCACGACGATGCGATCGGCCATGCGCACGGTGGAGAAGCGATGTGAGATGAGCATGGCTGTGGTGCCTTCGGCCAGTTCCTTGAAGCGGGTGAAGACCTCGGCCTCGGCCCGGGCATCGAGCGCGGCGGTGGGCTCGTCGAGCACGATGATCTCGGCCTGCCGCATATAGGCGCGTGCGATGGCGAGCTTCTGCCACTCGCCGCCCGACAGATCCTGGCCCTTCTGGAACGTGCGGCCGAGCATCTGGTCGTAGCCGTCGGGCAAGTTTCGGATGACGGGATCGGCGAGGCTCTGCTCGGCGGCGGAGACAATGCGATCACGGTCGGCAGCGGCGTCGATGCGGCCAACCCCGATATTGTCGGCGGCCGAGAAACTGTAGCGCAGGAAATCCTGAAAGATGGCGCCGATATGGGTGCGCAGGTCCGCGAGCGCGATATCTTTTAGGCTGACGCCATCGACGGTGATGGTGCCTTCGTCCGGATCGTAGAGGCGGGTCAGGAGCTTGACGATGGTGGTCTTGCCGGCGCCGTTTTCGCCGACCAGCGCGAGCGTTTCGCCTGCCGCAATGGTGAAGCTCAGGTGACGTACCGCCCAGCGATCCGACCCGGGATAGCGGAAGCCGACATCGTCGAAGCGGATGCCCTGCCGTATCGGGGCCGGGAAGGGCTTCGGGTCGGTCGGATCGGTGATGTCGGGGCGGATGTCGAAGAAGCTGAACAGGTCGTCGAGATAGAGGCTTTGTCCGGCGATCTGGGTGAAGCCGATGAGGATCTGCTGCAGATAGCCGTTGAGCTGGTTGAAGGAGGTCGACAGGAAGACGAGATCGCCGATGGTGAAATCGCCATTGAGGGTGCGCCAGACAATATAGGCATAGGCGGCATAGTAGGTGAGCGTCGATATGGCGGCGAGCGCGCCGGTCTGAATGGCACGGCGGATATTGAGCGCCTTGTTCTCTTCGAGAATCTGGTCGCTCAGGAGCTTGAAACGCCCGAAGAGAAAATCGCCAAGGCCGAAGAGCTTGATCTCCTTGGCGCTATCGGCGGACGCGCCGATCTGCCTGAGATATTCGAGCTGCCGGCGCTCCGGCGAACGGGCATGCGAAATCCAGTAGGCGAGGCGGTTGAAGCGGAACTCGCCCCATATGGCCGGAATAAGCGCCACGGCGAGAAGCGCGATCAACAGCGGGGCATAGACGAAGAGCCCGGCGGCAAGCGCGAGCGCGGTGATCATCGCCTGCGCCTGCCCGAAGAGCTGCGAGATGACGGTGGAACGTGAGCTGGCCTGGCGGCGGGCCCGCTCGAGCCTATCCTGATACTCGGATTGCTCGAAATGCTTGAGGTCCAGCCGGGCCGCGTGCTGCATCAGCTCGAGGCTGACGGCATTCGAATGGCTTTCGCCGAGAATGGTGTCGACGACATTGATGGCGCGGTTCAGCGCGTCACGGCCGAGGACCAGTACGAACTCGATGGCGAGAAGCCCGAGCAGGGTGTCGAGCCGTCCACTCGCGAACCAGTCGCCGACGCCACTTCCGGCCGTGCCGCGCCCTACCTGCGCCACCACCTCGTCGATGATGTGCTTGGTGACGAAGAGGACGAGCGGCGGCTGGACGGCGACCAGCAGCCGCAGCGCGATGGACAGGCTGATGAGCCAGGGGCTTGTCTTCCACATCTGCCGGAAGAGCTTGCCCAGATGGAGGAAGGTCTTGAGGCGCTGGCCCTTTTCGAAGGGCAGGGCATCGGGGATATCCGCGCCGAACTTGCCCGATCCGCTTCCTTTGCCCCCAACCTTGCCACCTGTACCGCGCATCCGGCCTTTCTAGGCCGTGGTGTCTTTCGCTTCAACCTCGTCTTTGGCACGGGAGCGTGCCTCGATATCAGCGGCAAAGGCGGCCATCTTTTCGGCCGACCCAAAAGCAGAGAGCGGCACGATCAACGTATCGGGCATGGCGGTAATGAAGACATGCGCCTTGGTGCGGATGACGGCATTGATGGTCTCGTAGGCGATGGAGAGCGTGCGGCCGGGCAATTCGGCGTGCAGGTGATCGCGCCTGATTTCGAGGCGGGCCGGCGCCGGCTCCGGAATAGCCTGATGAGCGCGGACGCGGCGGTACTGATCGCGGATCAGGCTGCCCGAGAACCAGAAGAGGCCGATAAGCGCCAGCCCGATGATGTAGAAGCGGACATCGCCCTCGTCGCCTGTCCAATCCTGCGGCAGCAGCACCAGCGTCAGGCCGGCGCAGGCTATCCAGGCATAGAACAGCGCCTTGCCCCAACCCTTGTAGTCGCGCTGAAGGTTGGCGAA
>CAYPYV010000141.1:0-2258 GCA_964414845.1 uncultured Devosia sp.
ATGCCGCAGGCGCGCTGCTTCAAGGCAATGGAACTGGCGCTTACCGCGCAGCAAAAGGCAGAAGTCGGGACGGTCTGGCAGCAATGAGCAAGGTTTACACGGTCGCCGTTGTCGGCGGCGGCATCGGGCGCAGCCACATTGTCGAAGGCTACGAGACCAACAAGGATCGCTTCAAGGTCCTTGCCATCTGCGATCTCGATGCCTCGCGTCGCAATGGCCTGGCCGACGAGTTCGGCGTCGAGCGCCGCGTCGAGAAGTTCGACGATCTGCTCGCCATGGACGATCTCGACATTATCGATGTCTGCACACCGCCCATGCTGCATTTCCCAATGGTCATCGCCGCGCTCAAGGCGGGCAAGCACGTCATCTGCGAGAAGCCATTGGTTGGCTCGCTCGCCGAAGTCGACGCGGTCATGGAAGAGGAGAGCCGCTCGAAAGGCAAGCTGATGCCGGTCTTCCAGTACCGCTTCGGCAACGGTATCCAGCAGGCCAAGGCCATCATCGATGCCGGTATCGCCGGCAAACCCTATGTCGGTACGGTGGAAACGCTGTGGCGTCGTGGGCCCGACTACTACTCCGTGCCGTGGCGCGGCAAGTGGAAGTCGGAGCTTGGCGGCGTGCTGATGACACACGCCATTCATCCACACGACATTTTCACCTACCTCATGGGCGATATCAGGTCGCTGTTCGGTCGCGTCGCCACCCGCGTCAACGCCATTGAGGTAGAGGACTGCATCTCTGCCTCTGTCGAGCTTCAGTCCGGGGCGCTCGGCAGTTTTGCCGCGACACTCGGCTCCGCTGATGAGATCAGCCGCATCCGGCTCGCCTTCGAGAACGTCACCATCGAGAGCGATCACGAAGCCTATAACCCTGGCAAGGCGCTATGGAAGATCCTGCCGCGCAACGACGAAGCCAAAGCCAGGATCGAAGCCCTGCTGGCAAACTGGCAGGACGTGCCATCCCGTTTTGAGACACAGATGCGTCGCTTCTGGGATGCGCTCGAAGGGCTCGGACCGATGCCGGTTACCAGTACGGATTCTCGCCGAGCGCTGGAAATCGTCACTGCCTTCTACCATTCGAGCGAGACGCACGAGGACGTGCAATTCCCGCTCGGCCCAGAGCACCCGCGCTACAAGAGCTGGGTGCCGGAGGGTTTCAGATGACGTGCCTGATGCGCCAATACAATCATCGGCTAGGAGGTGACGACCTCACCCCGAGCCTGTCGAAGGACGAGGTCCTCGCCCGACGAACCAAAGGAACCGCCTGATGTCCACCAGCGTCGAGTTGCACAGCGTCGTCAAGCGCTACGGGGAAGTCGAAGTCATACATGGCGTCGATCTCCGCATCGAGCCAGGCGAGTTTGTGGTGTTTGTTGGCCCGTCCGGTTGCGGCAAGTCCACACTGCTCCGCATGATCGCCGGGCTGGAGCCGATTTCGGGCGGCACGCTCGCCATCGACGGCCAGCGTATGAACGAGGTTCCGGCGGCGAAGCGTGGCATCGCGATGGTCTTCCAGTCCTATGCGCTCTACCCGCATATGAGCGTGTACCAGAACCTCGCCTTCGGCCTCGAAACGGCGCGCTTCCCGAAGGCCGAAATCGCCGAGCGCGTTGCCAAGGCCGCAAAGATCCTTCGCATCGAACCCCTGCTGAAGCGCAAGCCCAAGCAGCTCTCAGGCGGCCAACGCCAGCGCGTCGCCATCGGCCGCGCCATCGTGCGCGACCCGCGTATCTTCCTCTTCGACGAGCCGCTCTCCAACCTCGATGCCGAACTGCGCGTTCAGATGCGTGTCGAGATCGCAAAACTCCACCGCGATCTGGGCAACACCATGATCTACGTCACGCACGATCAGGTCGAGGCCATGACGATGGCCGACAAGATCGTCGTGCTGCAGTCGGGCATCATCGAGCAGGTCGGCACGCCGCTCGAGCTCTACAACACGCCGAGCAACCGGTTCGTGGCGGGCTTCCTTGGTTCACCGAAGATGAACTTCCTTGGCGCGCGCATCGCCGGCAGTGACAGCAATTCGGTGCGGGTAGCAGTCGCCAGCGGCGAGATTACCCTGCCCCGTCCAACGGCCGGCACCGGTGAGGTCACCATCGGCATTCGGCCCGAGCATATTGGGCTCCAGCCCGAGAGCGGCATCAAGCTTGCTGACGTAACGGTCGATCTGGTCGAGCAACTCGGCGGCCAGACCATGATCTACGCCACCACCGGCGACGGGCAGTCGCTCACCATCGCCGTCGATGGCCAGCGCCA
>CAYPYV010000141.1:2358-8799 GCA_964414845.1 uncultured Devosia sp.
GCCAGCAGTTCCGCGTTGCCGCCCGACGCTGTTGTATCAATCGATACGTGCCGCTCGCGGATCAGTAGCTCCGCGTCGGCGGGGCGGGTGATCAGCGGAATGATCGCGCCCTCTCGACGGGCGAGCGCCTGCCGCCAGGGCTTCAGGTCCGACTCTGGCCCAAAGTGCATCACGGCATCGATGTTGAGCCCGGCTTCGACTGCAGCCGGCGCCAGCTTTTTCTCTATGCCGCCGATCGGCTCGCCATTCGCACCCAGGTCGGCAGCGATCCGCGTGGCACCCGGCGCCACCACCAACACACCGTTCCCCTGCTCCAGCGCCAGTCGCGCCTGCAGTTCAGCGGCCTGCGTCGTCGGCCCAAGGCAAAGCACCACGCCGCGCGGCCAGGTATAGAGCGTATTGCGTTCCCCGGTCGGTCCAGGCATCGCCTGAGTGAAGGGCTCGATCCCCACCTTCTCTACGACGATCCGAACCTGATCGACCGCGGCAATGGCAAAGCCGATGGAAATGCCCTGGTGCGGGTTTGCGCCGGTCACCGGCTCGAAACGCTGCCAGGGGCGCCAGAAGCGCTCGAGGTATTGCGGCCCGCCCGCCTTCGGGCCGGTGCCGCTGAGGCCTTCACCACCGAATGGTTGCACGCCCACCACCGCGCCAATCTGGTTGCGATTGACATAGATGTTCCCGGCCTTCACAGCCTCGGCGATCTCACCCACCCTTCCGTCGATGCGGGTATGGAGCGCGAAGGTCAGCCCGTAACCAGCCGAGTTGATCGCCGCGATCACCTGGTCGAGCTGATCAGCGCGATAGGTCGCAACGTGCAGCACGGGTCCGAAGATCTCCTCCCTGAGATCACCGATACCCGTTACCTTCAACACGGTCGGCGGCACAAAGCACTGGCCTTCCGGCGCGGCGATCTTGTGCAGCACGGCATCACGTCCGGCAAACTCGGCGATATGTGCGCGCACGCGGTCCGCAGCTCTTTGGTCGATCAGCGGTCCGACATCGGTCGCGATGTCCCACGGGTCGCCGACCTGCAGCTCGTCCATCGCGCCGTACAGCATTTCGAGTATGCGCGGTGCAGTCTCTTCCTGAAGGTACAGTACTCGCAGTGCAGAGCAGCGCTGGCCGGAGGATTGAAAGGCCGACGCCATGATGTCGCGCACTGCTTGTTCCGGCAACGCTGTCGAATCAACGACCATGGCGTTGAGACCGCCTGTTTCGGCGATCAGTGGCGCTCCCGCCGAGAGGTGATCGGCCATGGCAGCATCGATCGACTTCGCGGTCTTGAGCGATCCGGTGAAGCAAACGCCGTCGATGCGTGGGTCGGCGACCAGCGCTGCGCCGACCACCGGGCCGGTGCCAATGACCAGTTGCAGCACATCCTCGGGCACGCCTGCCTGGTGCAGCAGCCGCACTGCGAGCCCTGCAACCAGCGGAGTTGCTTCCGCGGGCTTCGCGACCACGCTGTTGCCTGTCACCAGTGCCGCAGCGATCTGCCCCGTGAAGATCGCGAGTGGAAAGTTCCAGGGCGAGATACAGGCGAAGGTACCAAGTGGAACGCGAGGGTTTTCAGCATCCGCTCCGGCTTCAGCCTCTGCGGCGTAGTAGCGGAGGAAATCCACCGCTTCGCGTACCTCTGATATTGCATCGGCCAGAGTTTTTCCGGCCTCACGTGCCAAGAGGGCATGGAACTCAGCCGCAAACCGCTCATAGAGGTCCCCGGCTTCGCGCAGGATGAGCGCGCGCTCCTCCACCTTGCGTTCGGCCCAGTCCACCGCAGCGTCCTTTGCGGTGCCGATCGCCAGGTCGAGCGCCACCCGCCCAGCGCCTTCCGCGCGGCCCACGATCTCCCCGGTTGCTGGCGAGCGAAGCTCGAAGCTCTCCCCGCCATCGTTCACCGCAATTGTGGTCGATTGCGCAGCCCAGCTTGTCTCGCGGAACCGGTCCCGCGCGGCGAGCGCCTGCCCGAGGCTATCGGTATCGCCCAGGTCGATGCCGCACGAATTCACCCGCGATGCACCGAACAGCTCGGCCGGCTTCCTTACGATCGATTTTGCGGTGGCGACGGCTGCGAAGGGGTCTGCCACCACCGCCGATGCGGGCACAGAACGGTCGGCAATCATGTGAACAAAGCTGCCATTCGCGCCATTCTCGAGCAAACGCCGCACAAGATAGGCAAGCAGGTCGGCATGGCGTCCAACCGGCGCGTAGATCCTGGTCCGGGTCCCGTGGGTCTTCGCCAAAATCTGGTGCAGGCGCTCGCCCATTCCATGCAACCGCTGAAATTCGTAGCTGTCGAGCGCAGCGCCCTCTGCCTCGGCGATGTGCAACACAGCCGCTGTCGTATGGGCGTTGTGGGTGGCGAATTGCGGATATATGCGGTGCCGCTGCCTGAAGAGCCGCCGGGCATTGGCGATGTAGCTCACGTCAGTCGCCGCCTTGGTCGAAAAGACAGGAAATCCTTGCAGACCAAGCACTTGCGCCCGCTTGATCTCGGTGTCCCAGTACGCGCCCTTTACCAGTCGCACCATCACGCGCCGGTCGAGGCTATCGGCTAGCGCCGCAATCCAGTCAATCGTTTGGCTCGCCCGCAGACCGTATGCCTGCACTACAATGCCGAACCCATCCCAGCCGGCGAGTCGCTTGTCCGCCAACACCGCAGCGATCACGTCGAGCGACAGGTCCAGGCGGTCGGATTCCTCGGCATCGATGTTGAAGCCCATATTGGCGCCGCGCGCCATCAGCGCCAGCGCCAGCACTCGCTCAACGAGTTCCGCCATCACTCGGTCGCGCTTGGCCGTCTCGTAGCGGGGATGCAGCGCCGACAGCTTGACCGATACGCCCGGATTGTCGCGCACATTGCCCCCCGTCGCACGCTCGGCGAGGACTGCAATCGCCTCTGCATAGGCGGCACGATAGCGTTTGGCGTCAGCCTCGGTGCGAGCGCCCTCTCCGAGCATGTCGTAGGAGTATGTGAAGCCTTGCTTCTCCTCCTTTCGGGCGTTCCTGACCGCCTCCTCGATGTCGCGTCCCAACACAAACTGGTTGCCCAGAATTTTCATAGCCTGGATCACCGCTGAGCGGATTACCGGCTCGCCCATGCGCTGGACAAAGCCCTGGATCAACCCGGCGATCCCCGCGCCGCGATCCTTCAGCACTTCGCCGGTAAGTGTGAGTGCCAGGGCCGAGACGTTGACCAGCGGCGAGTTGGCACGGTCCAGATGCTCCGCCCAGCGTGCCGGGGCGATCTTGTCCTCGATCAGCGCATCGATGGTCCGTGTATCCGGAACGCGCAGCAGCGCCTCAGCGAGGCACATCAGGGCAACGCCCTCGTGGGTGGACAGCGCATACTCGGCGAGAAAGCTCTCGAGCATTCCCGAGGCCGCCTCGCGACGCACGCTTTCGACCAGCCTCTCCGCTTCCTTGCCGATCGTGGCGCGCTCGCCTTCCGAAAGCCCCGCTTCGCCCACCAGCCGCGCGACGACCTCCCCTTCGTCTGCGAAGGTATTGGCGCGAAGGCGGCTGCGCAGCGAGTCGAGTTCGGTCATGCGACGATCCCCGTTTTGACTAAAGAATGGCACGCCTCGCTGATTTGTGTGGGGAAAATGTGATGTGGCTCACACGCCCCCTCCACCCGCAATGCGTGCCAATCCCGAAACCGCCACCTGCTCGCGCTCCACTGAAAGGTTGCTGGTCGGCGCCGGATCGATGCCCGGCTGTGGAGCGATAAACAACTCGATGACATTATTCCCGCCATAGCTTAGCGCGGCCTGCGCCGCCGCCAAGTCAAAGTCGAAGCAGGGCCCGCCAAGACAAGGCTCGTCCGCCACCTCGGCCGCCTCGAATATGCGTGCCACTTCGCGAAACTGCGGCTGTTCGAAGAACCCGTAACCGGACCACCCTTCCGGCAAAGCGTCCGGAATGTAGAGCCGTATGGTCGATGTCGTGTTCAGTTCTACCGCCTGGTCACCGAACGTCATCAGGCGTAGTCGACCGTCTGGCAATCGGGCGATCGCGTACCAGAAGCCTCTGTCACCGCCGAGATCGTAGCGGTGTACGCCGCTCCAGAGCGGCATCGGCGCAGTGTCGCCGTCCGGGCGCTGCAATGCGGGGTATAGTGCACCGTCGGCCGTCTCAATTGGCCAAACCGCCCAGCCATTGGTCTCGGCGAACACTTCGAGCGCGACATGGTCGATGGCCCAACGCGCAGCAGACTGCGCGCTCGAGATCATGTCGATATCGTCTGCAGACTGGATCTGACCCAACAGCATCTCAAGCCCGACTTCGCCCCATTCCGACGCGGCTGCGCCGGTATCGGCATAGGCCGTCTGCGGCAGGCGCTGCGCGGCGGCCTGCCTCTGCTGGGTAGCGAACTCGGCATAGTTCGCGCCGTAAACCTGTTGCAGGAACCCATCATAGCTGCCAGCCACCTGCCTTTCGAACTCGGTGAGCGGCTGGCGGAACCTATCCGGCGCCCTGTCGGAGCCAAAGTGGAAGGCCAGCAGCAGGCCCTGGTAAATCTTCTGGCTCGCCATGGCACGCGCCGCCAGCAGGTATGTCGTCGCGGCCTCGCTGCAACCGATCTCCTCTGCTCTTGACCGCGCCTCGGCATCAATTCCGTTCTGCCACTCGCCGAATTCGACGGTGTCGATCAGGTCGTTCCGGTACGCGAGGCCTTGGTCGGTCTGTCCAAGGTAATCCAGCGAGATGCCGGGCAGGTAGCTCGCCTCTACAAACTTCAGGGCATGGCAAACGAGGTTCAGGTTCTGTGCGATCCTGACGGCCATATAGTCGTCGAGTGCGTCCGCCCTTGCCGCACTTGCCAAGCAGGCCGTTGCCAACAGCGTTCCAATTGCGAACTTCCTCGCCCAAGTCATTCTTGCCCCCGTTTGTGTCCGAGTGTTGCCTACTTGTGACGTTTTGTGCGAGCCATTCCTTGGTTCAAGTTGCGCAGTTAGGTGCAGGTCGGGAGAGCCATGAGGCACGTTTGCATCGGCCATGCTCCGCCGCGCTTCGCCCCGAAGGTGACCTTCGAACTGGTTTCGCCATTCACGATTGAGGGAGCGGCTAGCACCGTCATTGCGGACGATTGCCTCGGTTCAGAATTCGACGGCCGGGTGCTGTCGGAGTATCTTCAGCTCTTCGCGTTGGCCGAGAGCTGGCGAGGCAGTCCTGACCTGATCGATCTATTCCAGTATCGACGATTTCTGACGCCGATCCGCCCCCCGGTTGGCACGCGTTCCAAGAATGGCGGTGCGCATTGCTCCATCGCCGACGCTGCCCGACTTGTTCCGAAGCCTGAAATGTTTGGCGAGGTGGAAGGTTTGGTCATCGGCCCCGTGATGCCCTACCCTATTGTCAGGCAGTATGCAGCGAACCACCACGTTGAAGACCTAATGAACTTCAGCCGATCGATGGCGGAAAGCCAGGTCTTCTCAGCGGATGAAGTCCGGCAATTCCTCAATGATCGATCCTTCCTTGTTAGCCCTTCAATCGGGATCTACCCAACACCCATGCTCGTGCTGCATCTCGATTTGATGAAGGAGGTTTGGCGCCATTTCCACGCCCACTATTACGTCCCGCGCGAAGGCTATCAGCGCCGTGTCGGCGGCTACCTAATGGAGAGGTTGCAAAGCTTCCTCGTGCTCGCCACCATCCGACTCAATCCCGCACTGAAGGTCGGTAGATGGAACCGGGTCGTAATCGAAGATCCAGCCCCTGCCCCGCCGGCCCTAAGTCAAGCCGGAGTTTCCAGCACATAGATCTGCCGCCAACTCTGCTCTGTGAAGGGCGAAAAGTCGAAATCGCCATACCTCGCAACAAGCCGGAACGGCGCGAGCGCCAGCAGCACGACTAGCTCTTCGGGAAACCGCTGCCGCAGCTCGAAATGTGCGTCGTGCAACACCCGTCCCGCCATGTCGGACCACACCCAGTCCGCGGCGAGCATCTGCGTTTCGCCATCATAGCTGGTGGTCTCTTCGAGCCGAACCGGCCCCAGTTCCGGATGCTCGAATGCGCAGAGCGGAACGCGCTTTCCTGGCGGCCGCCCAAGAATTTCCAGGCTGGGCACGAACAGGTCAAAGGCAAACCGGCCGCCCGGCTGCAAGTGCCGCGCGACCGACCGCAGGCAGCGCAGCAGGTCGTCGTCGGTCGTCATGTGCAAGAGCGTATTTGCGGCAGAAATGGCCAGATCGTACGTCCGGCCCGCGAGCAGGAAGTCACGGAAATCCGCGTCGAACAACGTCAGGCTCACGTCGTGCCGCTCCGCCTCCTGCCGCGCGATCGCAAGCATCGGTTCTGATGCATCGACACCCGTCACCCTGTGCCCCAGGGCGGCCAAGGGAACAGCATAGCGTCCCGATCCGCAACCGACATCCAGTATCGACGCGGGGGCGCCACCAGCCAGGTCGGCATAGAACGCCAGCACCCCGGAACTCTTCC
>CAYPYV010000142.1:0-8557 GCA_964414845.1 uncultured Devosia sp.
AGTGGCGCACCTTGGCGATGGTCTCGTTGACCTTGTCGCCGGGCAGCTGGCCGCCCTCGCCGGGCTTGGCACCCTGCGCCATCTTGATCTGCATCATGTCGGAATTGACGAGATATTCCGTGGTGACGCCGAAGCGACCGGACGCAACCTGCTTGATGGCTGAGCGCTTGGAATCGCCGTTGGGCATGGGCTTGAAGCGATCCGGCTCCTCGCCGCCCTCGCCGGTGTTCGACTTGCCGCCGATCCGGTTCATGGCGATGGCGAGCGTGGTGTGCGCCTCGAGCGAGATGGAGCCATAGGACATGGCGCCGGTGGCGAAGCGCTTCACGATCTCGACGGCGGGCTCGACCTCGGCCAGCGGCACGGGAGTGCGCCCCTCCTCCTCGGCCTTCCGGATGCGGAAGAGCGAGCGGATGGTGACATACTTGTCTTCCACCTCGTTCACCTGGCGGGCGAACTCGCGATACTTGTCGCGGGCATTGCCGCGGGCGGCATGCTGCAGGTTGGCGACCGTCTCGGCGCGCCAGACATGCGCTTCGCCGCGGGTGCGGAAGGCATAGTCGCCGCCCACATCGAGCGTATCCTCGAGCACCGGGGAGTTGCCGAATGCCTCTTCGTGGCGGCGAACGGTTTCCTCGGCGATTTCGAGCAGGCCGACGCCTTCGATGGTGGTGGCGGTGCCGGTGAAGTAGCGCTTGACGAAATCGGACGAGAGGCCGACCGCGTCGAAGATCTGCGCGCCGCAATAGGACTGATAGGTCGAAATGCCCATCTTGGCCGTGACCTTCAGGATGCCCTTACCGATGGCCTTGATGTAGCGGTAGACGATCTCGTCTTCCGGCAGGTTGCCCGGCAGATCCTTGCCCATGGCAATCAGCGTCTCGAAGGCCAGATAGGGGTTGATCGCCTCGGCGCCATAGCCGGCGAGAGCGCAGAAATGGTGCACTTCGCGCGCTTCGCCCGTTTCGACCACGAGACCGACCGAGGTGCGAAGGCCCTTGCGGATCAGGTGGTGGTGCACGCCGGCGGTGGCGAGCAGCGCCGGGATCGCGACGCGATCGCGGCTCATCGCCCGGTCGGAGAGGATGATGATGTTGTCGCCCGAATGCACGGCCATCTCGGCTTCGGAGAACAGGGCCTCAAGAGCCGCTTCCATGCCTTCGGCACCCTCGGACACCGGATAGGTGATGTCGAGAGTCTTGGAGCGGAAAGGATTGCTGTCCATGCCGCCGATGGCGCGGATCTTCTCGAGATCCTCGTTGGTCAGGATGGGCTGGCGCACTTCGAGCCGCTGGCGGCTGTGTCCGCCCGAAAGATCGAGCACGTTCGGCCGCGGTCCGATGAAGGAGACGAGGCTCATCACCAGCTCCTCGCGGATCGAGTCGATCGGCGGGTTGGTCACCTGCGCGAAGTTCTGCTTGAAATAGGTGTAGAGCAGCTTCGACTTGTTCGACATTGCCGAGATCGGGGTGTCCGTACCCATCGAACCCACGGCTTCCTGGCCGGTGACGGCCATGGGCGGCAGGATGAGCTTCAGGTCTTCCTGCGTGTAGCCGAAAGCCTGCTGCCGATCGAGCAGCGGGATAGCGGAGGTCTTGGGCTCGAAGGCGACCGAAGGCAGGTCCTCGAGCACGATCTGCGTGCGGGCGAGCCACTGCTTGTAGGGCAGCGCCGTCGAGAGCTGCTTCTTGATTTCCTCGTCGGAAACGATGCGGCCCTGCTTCAGATCGATCAGCAGCATCTTGCCCGGCTGCAGGCGCCACTTCTGCTTGATCTTTTCGGCCGGGATCGGCAGCACGCCGGCCTCGGACGACATGATGACCTCATCGTCCTCGGTAACGAAATAGCGGGCCGGACGCAGGCCGTTGCGGTCGAGCGTCGCGCCGATCGAGACGCCGTCGGAGAAGCACATGGCGGCGGGGCCGTCCCACGGTTCCATGAGGGCGGCGTGGTACTCGTAGAAGGCGCGCCGGTCCTCGTCCATGAGCGGGTTGCCCGCCCAGGCCTCGGGGATCAGCATCATGGCCGCATGCGGCAAGGAATACCCGCCACGCAGGAGGAACTCGAGCGCGTTGTCGAAGCAGGCCGTGTCGGACTGACCCGGATAGGAGATCGGCCAGAGCTTCTGGATATCGCCACCGAAGAGCGGCGACGAGACGGAGGCCTGACGCGCCGCCATCCAGTTGACGTTGCCGCGCACGGTGTTGATTTCGCCGTTGTGGCAGACGAGGCGATAGGGGTGCGCCAGGCGCCAGGACGGGAAGGTGTTGGTGGAGAAGCGCTGGTGCACGAGGGCGAGCGCACTCTCGAAATCGGCGTCGTGCAGATCAGCATAATAGGCGCCGAGCTGCCAGGAGAGGAACATGCCCTTGTAGACGAGCGTACGGCAGCTCATCGACACGATGTAGAAATCGTTCGGCTTGCCCTCGAAGGCCGAGTAAATCTTGGCCGAGATCACCTTGCGGATGATGTAGAGCTTGCGCTCGAAGGCTTCCTGGTCGGCCACACCCGCGCCACGGCCGATGATGACCTGGCGATGGAAGGGCTCGGTGGCGACGATATCGGGCGCCTTGGACAGCGAGGCGTTATCGGAGGGCACGTCGCGCCAGCCGATGACAATTTGTCCCTCGTCCTCGATGACGCGGTTCGCGACGCGCTCCATCTTGAGGCGAAGCTCGGGATCCTGCGGCATGAAAACGAAGCCAACGGCATATTCGCCAGCGGCAGGCAGCGACCAGCCGTGCTTTGCAGCCTGCTTCTCAAAGAACTTGTGCGGAATCTGCACCATGATGCCAGCGCCGTCGCCCATGAGCGGGTCGGCACCCACTGCACCGCGATGCTCGAGGTTCTCGAGGATCTTGAGACCGTTCTGGACGATCTTCTGGCTCGGCTTGTTCTTGAGGTTCACGATGAAGCCGACGCCGCAGGCATCGTGCTCACGCGTGGGATCATAAAGACCCTCTGCCGCCGGTCGACGCACGCCCACGGGGAGATCTTTGCGCATACCGGCTTCCGTGACGGGATGTGTCATCTTTCCGTTCCGTGCTTCAGCCATAGTGCAATCCTCGCGTTGGCAGTCGTCGTGATCCGGAGCAGGCTCCGGGGTGATCATTCCTTTCGACGCGCCTTCAGGCCCCAGTCGTACCCTATAGTACGGCCCGATGCCGACGGCGCAATCCTTTGTTGGGGAGCGGCTCTGCATCCAAATGGCCGCTCATATGGGCTCGATAAGGCCCCGCCCCTCCGTTTCCGCTCTCGTCAAGCGGGCCAGCCGGATCGGCGTGTGAAACGCATCCGGGGAGACCGGCCGCTCACGAAAATTGGACAGATGTACTGTCCTATCACCTTTACATTTGCATAATTCCAAACTGTCGGCAATGGGGTTGGCGCCACTTTTTTGCCGCAGATCACACCGGCGCGATAGGAGTTTTCGATTTCCTATAGGGCGGATGTAGGAATTGAAGGCTTGCGGCGCCGATGGTGGCGCTGCCTCGCGGCAGATTCGGCCTGGCACCTATAGGAAATCGTGGGGCGGGCGATCACAAGTGGGCGCGCCCGGAAAACGAAAATGCGGGCCCCGAGGGAGCCCGCATTTCCATATGTGCCGAAGGGAGGGGTCGCTTACGGCAGGAGCACTGCGTCGATGACGTGGATCACACCGTTGTCGGCGCCGACATCGGCAGTCACCACCTTGGCGGAGTTCGACAGGGCGACGGTCACGCCCATCGAGTCCTTGGTGACCTTGAGCTTCACGTTCGGGTTGAGGGTCGCAACTTCAGTGGTGCCCTCGGCGATATCGGCAGCCATGATCTTCTGGGGCACGACGTGGGCGGTGAGGATACCGACCAGCTTGTCCTTGTTCTCAGGCTTCAGCAGATCATCAACGGTGCCGGCCGGCAGCGCCTTGAACGCGTCGTCCGACGGCGCGAACACGGTGATGTTCGCCGTGGTGGCGAGGGCGTCGGCGAGGCCAGCAGCCTGGGCAGCGGCGAGCAGGGTCGAGAAGGAACCGGCAGCCTGGGCAGTCTCGACGACGTTGGCGGCGAAGGTGGGCAGTACCGCGACCGGGGCAACGGCGAGCATCGAGGCGACGGTGATAACCTTCAGGAACTTCATGAGCGTCCTCCGTGGATCAATTGATTGAAACTTTCAGTTCCGAGGCTTCGTTGCTTTCGGAATGACAGGGTTACGCCTGACTTCCGCTGCCGGACTTGTGGAATGGAATGAAGTTTTTGTGTGTGATCCGCGATGGACTTCAATGCGTTGCAACGCTTTTCCAGCCATGGGCACAGAATCACGCCGCGGGGCGAGCCGGCTGGAGCGGCCTATCCGGCCTTATGCTTAGGGACACGCCCCTTTCGCATCATTGACCCCTGACATGTCAGGTGCAAAGAAGGCCTCGGCTGAAGTTCACCGAGGCGAAGATGCCCAATCTCGATAAGTGCCTGACCATCGACGACCTGCAGAAGCTGGCGAAGAAGCGCGTGCCGAAGATGTTCTTCGACTATGCCGATTCCGGCTCCTATACCGAGGGCACCTATCGGGCGAACACATCGGACTTCGAGCAGATCAAGCTCCGCCAGCGCGTGGCGGTGAACCTCGAGAACCGCAACCTCGCGACGACGATGCTCGGGCAGCCGGTGTCGATGCCGGTGGCGATCGCCCCGGTCGGCTCGACGGGCATGCAATCGGCCGACGGCGAGATCAAGGCGGCCAAGGCGGCCGAGAAGTTCGGCATTCCGTTCACGCTCTCGACCATGGCGATCTGCTCGATCGAGGATGTCGCGGAAAACACGACGAAACCATTCTGGTTTCAGCTCTATGTGATGCGCGACCGGCCGTTCATCGAGCGGCTGATCGACCGCGCCAAGGCGGCGAAGTGCTCGGCGCTGGTGTTGACGATGGACCTGCAGATCCTCGGGCAGCGGCACAAGGACATCCGCAACGGGCTGAAGGCACCGCCGCCGATCACCCCGCAATTCCTGTTCGAGATTGCGACGAAGCCGGCCTGGGCCTTTGGCATGCTGGGCACGAAACGCCGCACCTTCCGCAATATTGCCGGGCACGTGACCGAGGCGGTGGACCTGGCATCGCTGAGCAAATGGACGGCGACGCAGTTCGACCTGACGCTCAACTGGAAGGATATCGGCTGGATCAAGGACCGCTTCGGCGGCCCGGTGGTGGTGAAGGGCGTGCTCGACCCGCAGGATGCACAACTCGCCATCGACCACGGCGCCGATGCGATCATCGTATCCAACCACGGCGGACGGCAGCTCGATGGCGCGCCGTCGTCGATCCGCGTGCTGCCCGAGATCGTCGACGCGGTGGGCCACAAGACGGAAGTGCTGATGGATTCGGGCATTCGCCAGGGGCAGGACGTGCTGAAGGCGCTGGCGCTCGGGGCCAAGGGCACGTTTGTCGGCCGGGCCATGGCGTTCGGGCTGGGTGCCGGTGGCGAGGCGGGCGTGACGCGCGCACTCAACATCATCCAGAAGGAGATGGATACCACCATGGCGCTGATGGGTGAGCGCGATATCCGCAATATCGGGCCGCACAATATCTACTCGAACGACCTGCAGAAGCGTCAGGGGTATTGAGGAGAAGCAGGAGTTAGGAAGTGGCCCTCAAAGCCGGCAGTCGGTTTCCCTCTCCCGCAAACAGGGGAGGAGTTCCGACTGGGGGCTGTGGCAGGAGAGTTCCCCTTCCCCTACCCTTCCAGTTTGACGCCATTGAGCCGGAGCGCGTTGGAGATGACGCTGACGGAGCTCAAGGCCATGGCGGCGGCGGCGAGCATGGGCGAAAGCAGCCAGCCGGTGAACGGGAATAGCACGCCCGCCGCGACTGGGATGCCGAGTGCGTTGTAGCCGAAGGCGAAGGCGAGATTCTGCCCGATATTGCCCATGGCGGCCGTCGCAAGGCGGCGCGCCTTGAGGATGCCGTCCAGTTCACCCTTCAGCAGCGTGATGCCGGCGGATTCGATTGCCACATCGGCGCCGGTGCCCATGGCGATGCCGACATCGCCGGCGGCGAGGGCCGGGGCGTCGTTGACGCCGTCGCCCGCGAAGGCGACGACCTTACCCGCCTTGCGCAGATCGGCGATGAGCTGGTGCTTGGCCTCGGGCGTCATTTCGGCCTCGATGCGATCGAGCCCGAGTTCGGAGGCGATGGCTTCGGCCGTGCCGCGGGAATCCCCGGTGGCCATGATGACCGACAGGCCCGAGGCCTTGAGGGAAGCGAGCGCGGCGGCCGCTCCGGGCTTCAGGCGATCCGCCACGGATACCAATCCGAGAACTTCGCCCGCATGGGCCACGAGCATGGGTGTGCGACCGGCCTTTGCCTCGGCGGCAAGCAGGTCGCTCAGGCTGGCAGGGATGGCAAGACCTGCCGCCTCGATGAGCTTGCGGTTGCCGAGCAGCGCCGGGGCGTTGCGGATGTCGCCCCTCACCCCCTGCCCGGTGATGGCGGCAAAGCCCGTGGCCTCGTAGCGGCGGGCACCGCGGCTTTCTGCGCCCCGAAGGATGGCGGTTGCGAGCGGGTGCTCCGAACCGCGTTCGAGTGCGGCGGCGATCGACAGCACGAAGCCCTCGTCGACGCCCTTCATGGGAATGACGTGAACAAGCTCGGGCCGACCCTCGGTGATGGTGCCCGTCTTGTCGATGACGAGGGTATCGACGCGGGACAGGGCCTCGAGCGCCTGGGCTTCACGCACCAGCACGCCGGAGCGCGCGCCACGGCCGACCGCCACCATCACCGACATGGGTGTGGCGAGGCCGAGGGCGCAGGGACAGGCGATGATGAGGACGCTCATCGCGGCGATGAGGCCAAAGGAAAAGCGCGGCTCGGGCCCGAACAGGAACCAGGCGAAGAAGGCGACGAGGGCTACCACAACGACCAAGGGCACAAACCAGTTGGCGACGCGATCGGCGAGGCCCTGGATGGGCGCGCGGCTGCGCTGCGCCTTGCCGACCAGCGCAACAATCTGGTTGAGGCGCGTTTCGGCACCAACGCGAGTGGCGCGCATGACGAAACTGCCATTGGTGTTGAGCGTGCCGCCGGTGAGATCGGCGCCCGGCGCCTTCTCGACCGGCAGCGGCTCGCCGGTGAGCATCGACTCATCGACATGACTGTGGCCTTCGACGACCTCGCCATCGACGGGCACGGCCTCGCCGGGCTTGACCCTCAGCCAATCGCCCTTCTTCACCTCCGCCAGCGGCACGACATAGTCGGCGCCCTGCCAGACACGGACGGCGGTCTTGGGTGCGAGATCGAGCAGAGCGCGGATGGCCTTGCCTGTCGCCTCGCGGGCGCGCAGTTCCAGCACCTGCCCAAGGAAGACGAGCGCGATGATCACGGCGGCCGCCTCGAAATAGAGCGGCGGCTTCGAGTCCATGTGACCCATATCCATGGGGAACAGGCCGGGCGCGACAACGGCGACGACTGAGAAGAGGTATGCCGCGCCGGTGCCGAGCCCGATCAGCGTCCACATGTTCGGCGAGCGGTTGACCAGCGAGGCCCAGAAGCGCCGGAAGAACGGCGCGCCGGCCCAGAGCACGACCGGCGTGGCGAGAATCAGCTCGAGCCAGCGCGAGATGTCCTCGGGGATGACGTCGCGGATCGGCAGGCCGAGCATCGGCCCCATGGCGAGCACCAGAAGCGGCACGGCAAAGAGCGCACTGACGACAAGGCGCCGGGTGAAATCGACCAGTTCGGGATTGGGGCCATCGTCGAGCGACGCGACCATCGGCTCGAGCGCCATGCCGCAAATCGGGCAATCGCCGGGCTTGTCGGAAATGATCTCGGGATGCATCGGGCAGGTCCACTGGCCGGAAGCCGAGGCAGCGGGCGTCGCAGCAGACGAGACGGCGGGCGCGTGGTGGGCGTGGTCGTGTTGCGCGTGAGCATGTGCGGGGGCAGATGTCGTGGAGGTCGACTTCCGCGGCGGCAGCACGAAGGGCGTCTGGCTGAGATATTTCTGCGGATCGGCCTCGAAACTCTTCTGGCAGCCTTCGCAGCAGAAATAGTAGCGCGTCCCTTCGTGACGGATGGAGTAGCCGGCGGTCGGCCGATCGACCTTCATGCCGCAGACCGGATCGGTGGCGGAGAGGAACTTCTCGGGCTCCGCCTCGAACTTCCCTTTGCATCCGGCCGAGCAGAATCCGATCTCGCGCCCCTCGTGGGTGGTGCGGTGCGGTGTCTTGGCCATGTCGACGGTCATGAAGCAGACCGGGTCGCGCGGTGGACGCTGGGCGGAGGATAGTGTGTGCGAGTGATCCATGAACATGCTCAATACAGAGGTTGGGATTGTGATGCACCTTCCCATGATGGTAAGGTCAAGCGCGTTTTCGACCGAAAGGAGATGGGCCATGCAGATTGGCGAAGCAGCCCGGGTGACAGGAGTTTCGGCCAAGATGATCCGCCACTATGAGGCGATCGGGCTGATCCCGGCGGCGGGGCGGCGCGACAGCAATTACCGCGACTATGGGCACCACGACCTGCACCGGCTCGGCTTCATCCGACGGGCGCGGGATCTGGGGTTTTCGATCGAACAGATCCGCGA
>CAYPYV010000143.1:0-8540 GCA_964414845.1 uncultured Devosia sp.
TCACTGGGGCCTGCCGCGCAAGCGCGCCATCCTCGGCTGGGAGCATGGCGTGACCCGCGGCTAGCGGGGCTTCGGGAATAGCAGCCAGACGACAAATGCCCGCCTGTCCGAAGTGGACGCGCGCGACAGTTTTGCTATCGCGTTTTCGGCCATGAGGACGTGGTTCAATGTATCGCCACGTGTGAATGCCGAACTAATATCATAGTCAGCAGAATGTCGAAGCTTCTGCAGCGAAATGAAAGCGTCGGCCACATCGACGAGGTCTTGTGAGAATGCCTTGGGGAGCGATTCACACCGCGCCTTGGCGTCCCCATGCTGTAGCGAACGGTAGACCTGTTTCCATGCCCGCTCCGACCGCGCCGCACCGACGGAGCCGACAAGCAGATCGGCTCCCGCTTTGGCGATTGCATGGAACAAGGCGTAGTAGGCGGCACTCACCGCCCGACGAAGGTCGACGTCCCGCGGTCTTCGCCTCGTTGCTCTTGCAAGACGCCTGGCCTGCGCCAGAAGGTCGGAGGGCGTCATGCGACCTTGAGTTGCTGGTCGTCTGAGAAAAGATGCGTCAGGTGCGGAAAGCGCTCTTCTCCGAGCGGTCTGATCCGTTCCTTGAGCACGCGAGCTAACGAAAAGGTTGGCGTTGGGTCGATTGGCCCTGCCGACTTCTCATAATGCGCGACAATCGAAAGTATGGGATCACCTTCGTGATCCTCATCCTCGGTGATTTCGGCACGAATAAACCCGAGACCGTCGAGTTTATCGTGCAGAACCTCATTGATTGCCTCGATGACTTCAGCGCGCAGCATGGCCGGTTCCTTGCCAGATGGCCTTCAAGATAATCCCTGAGCGGCTAAAGGTCCACTGTCCCGGCGAGGCTGCCATCGGCGGCGATCTTGTAGACTACGGGCTCGCCGGTCCCCAATTCGCGCTCGAGGATCTGCTCGGGGGTGAGCTTTTCGATCGCCATGACGATCGAGCGCAGCGAATTGCCATGCGCGGCGATGAGCACGGTCTTCCCCGCCTTGAGCTGGGGCAGGATTTCGGCATCGAAATAGGGCAGGGTGCGGGCTGCCGTATCCTTCAGGCTCTCGCCGCCCGGCGGGGGCACGTCGAAGGAGCGGCGCCAGATATGCACCTGCTCCTCGCCCCATTTCTTGCGGGCATCATCCTTGTTGAGGCCCGAGAGGTCGCCGTAATCCCGCTCGTTCAGCGCCTTGTTGCGCGTGATCACCACATCGGTGACGCCGAGTTCCTCGAGGATGAGGTCGAGCGTGTGCTGGGCGCGGCGGAGCGCCGAGGTGAAATAGACCTCGGGCAAAAGGCCGGCGGCCTTCAGCTTCTGCCCGGTGGCGCGCGCCTCGCCCTGGCCCTTCTCGGTCAGGTCCGGGTTGCGCCATCCGGTGAACAGGTTCTTGAGGTTCCAGTCGCTCTGGCCATGGCGGACGAGGATCAGGGTACCGGTCATCACGAGTCCTTCTTCGAAAAGCCGAGCACATCGGCCATGTTGTACAAACCTGCCTTCTGGGCGCGCGCCCAGAGTGCGGCGCGGAGCGCGCCTTCGGCAAACAGCGCGCGATTGTCCGCGATATGGCCGAGCGTCACCCGCTCCGATGGTCCGGCGAGGATCACGCTGTGCTCGCCGATGACATTGCCGCCACGCAGCGTGGCAAAGCCGATCGTGCCCTTCACCCGCGCGCCGGTATGGCCGTCGCGGCTGCGCACAGACTGGGTGGCGAGGTCGACGCCACGGCCCTTCGCGGCGGCCTCGCCCAGCATCAGCGCGGTGCCCGACGGCGCATCGACCTTCTTGTTGTGATGCATTTCGAGGATTTCGATATCCCACTCGGGCAGCGCCTTCGCCGCCTGCTCGACGAGCCCGAGCAGCGTGTTGAGGCCGAGCGAAAAATTCCCCGCCTTCACGATGCGCGCGCCCGCGGCACCCGCCGCCCTGATCGCGGCATCGTCCTCGACGCTGCAGCCCGTCGTGCCGATCACATGGATGAGCCCGCGCTTCGCGGCTTCCTGCGCGAGGGCGACGGAGTTTGCTGGATTGGAGAAGTCGATGATGCAGTTGGCTCGTGCGAGTGCGTCGTCGATGTCGGACGTCACTCGAACGATATTGCTCTCGACACCGGCCATGTCGCTGATCGTCTTCCCCACAGCTGGGTTCCCGGACCGCACCAGCGCGCCTACAACATCGATGTCGTCTGACAGGTAGCCGTCAAGCAGCTTTAGAACTGCGGTGCCCATTTTTCCTGAGGCGCCCGCGACTACGATCTTCAACTCGCTCATGCCGTTCTCGCTTGTACTATCGTTCGTTTAGCCGCTTTTCGTGTCCTAGGCGAGACGGCTACCGCCGCCAGACATTTCGGCAAGGATGGCTTTTGCCGCTTCTGCCGGGTCCTCGGCAGCAGTGATCGGCCGCCCGACGACGAGATGCGTCGCGCCCGCGGCAAGCGCCTCGGCCGGGCCCATCACGCGCTTCTGGTCGCCCTTGGCGCTGCCCGCAGGACGGATGCCCGGGGTTACGACCTGCAGCTTGCTGCCCACGATTGTCCGCACCATTTCGGCTTCCGCCGCCGAGCAGACTATGCCGCCGATGCCCGCATCCTTCGCCTGCGCCGCGCGCCTTGCGACCAGGCCGGCGGCATCGGTCGCATAACCGGCTTCGACCAGGTCGCCATCGTCCATCGAGGTCAGCACCGTGACGCCGAGCACGCTGAGCCCCGAGCCAGCCGCCGCCTTCGCCGCCGCGCGCATCGCCTTGGGATAGGCATGCACGGTGAGCATCGCCGCACCGGTATCGGCGAAGGCGGCCACGCCCTTTTCCACCGTGTTGTCGATATCGAGCAGCTTCAGGTCGAAGAACACCTTCTTCTTCGCAGCGATCAGCGCCTTGCCGAGCGCAAATCCGTCGCCGCCATAGAACAGCTGGTAGCCGATCTTGTAGAACCCGACGCTGTCGCCCAGCGCCGCGATCAGCGCCTCGGCCTCGGCCCGCGTGTCGAGGTCCAGCGCGACGATCAGTTCACCAGCCATTTCCGTGATCCTTCCCGATTTTTCGCTCACTGGCACAGGGTGGCGGCTGGGGCAAGCAGCATCAGCGGGATGGGGCGCGTCAGCGCCGCATGGCGACATGGCGATAGGTGATGTCGAGGAACGCCTTCGCGTCCTCGAGGCGCCGCTTGATTTCCTCTGGCGGCAATGGTGTCGGCAGCCGCCCGGCGGGATCGGGATAGCGGAAGCGTGTCGAGGCGGAGGAGTGATAGTTCTGCGCCTCGATGGCGTCGCGCAGCTTGTGGTCAGCCGGCAGCAATGCGCCGATCTGGCCGATATTGTGAGTCGGCCCGACGGCGACACCTTCATATTCGCAGATGGCACGCGCGGCTTTTTCAACAGCCTGCGCAATGTGATAGGCGGCCGGTCGGGCCGGCGTTGTCGCCTGGCTTGCGAGGAGCGGATCCTCTTCGGCCAGCGCGAGGAGGCTAAGCAGCTTGGCGGTCATAAAGGCAGACGCCGTGCTGCAGCACAGAGTGGATGAGGCTGGTCGGGTTCTCCCGCTCGCGCTCGAAGTCATCCTCTCGGCAGGGCACGACATCGCAGCCCACACCGGTACCGAGGACAGGCGCATAGACGCGGTCGTAGTCGTAGCCCTGCTCGCCGTCGCGGCTGTCGGTAACGACCAAGAGATCGAAGTCCGAATCCGGGCGGTTGGTGCCGCGGGCGCGCGAGCCGAAAAGATAAATCGAGACCGGGCGCAGTTCAGACACGAGCCGGCTGACGATGCCATCGAGTGCGCTGGCTTCGTCCAGGAAGTGTCCGCGGTTGGGTGCAGGTACTGTCATGTCCATCATTCGGATGCGTGATGAAAATCTAGGGCATTTTCTCTCCGCATTCAACGGAGGCAACCGTCTTGCTCTGGCTCCTATGGCGTCATACCAGCGGAGCTGGACCTGCCGATTCGGAGAAACCCATGCAGCAACAGGCCTTTGCCGCCATGGTCGCGTGGATGCGGCTCGAGCGCGCTCTCGAAGCCTATGAGGCCGAACTGCGTCGTCGTTTTGGCCTGACCCGACTGCAGGTGGCCGTGCTGACCATGCTCACCGAGCGGCCCATGCTGCCATTGGCGGCCATCCGCAAGGCACTGGTCGCCCACGCCGCGACGCTCGGGCAATCCATCGACGAATTGCGGCGGAAGGGCCTCGTCATCGTCCGCACCGATCCCGACGATCGCCGGGCCCGCAATGTCGGGCTGACGGAGGCCGGCACCGCGCTCGTCGCCGAACTGCCGCTTGCGGGCCCGGCACGCCTCCGCACCATCGAGGGCGAGGCCCAAAGGCTCGATCGGCTCGCGGCATCGCTGGGCGACGCCGTTTCGCTGTTCGGGCTCGACACCTGGGAGCCCGGGCGCAGGAAGCCGGCACCGCCCGCAGCCTGAGCCCGCCGATTCACGTGAAACGCTAGGTTTGCGGTTAGGCCCCACCCCGCGAAAAATGCGTGAGCTCCCTGACCAGCTGGTCGACCTTCTTCACGACGCCCGCCTCTGTGGGCACGCCCATGGCGTCGAAGGCGCCTTCGGCCGGTCCGACACCCAGCAGGGTAGGGGCGAGCAGGGCGCCGAGCTTGCTGAGCGTATCGCGGGCATGGGCAATGCCCATCACGCCGCCATACTTGCCTGTCGACACTGCACCCAGGCCGAAAACCGCGCGCCGCCACTGGCCATGCTTCTGGCGCGAGACCCAGGAAATGGTGTTCACCAGCACGGGCGTCATGCCTGAATTGTATTCGGGCGAGATGATGAGAACGATGTCGGCCTTGCCGAACTTCTCCGCGAGCCTGCCCGCCGCCTCGGGCGTCTGCCCGGCCTCGAGATCCTCGTTGAAGATCGGCATCTCGTAGTCCCGGAGGTCGATATCCTCGACCGCGACACCCGCTTCGCTCAGCTTGCCGCTCACATAGCGGCGGAGGATCTCGTTATACGAGCCTTTGCGGAGCGACCCGCAAAGGGTCAGGGCAGTCTTGGTGGCCTCGGCCATGCGCAGTACCTCGCGTAGGATGTGGGACCAGTCTCGCGACTGGCCCCGGCTGGAGCGCGCTCAGGAAGAGTTGCATGACTTTTCCGGTTCGAGAGCGCGACAAGACAACAACGACAAAGATCGTTTCAGCGTCTAGACCTAAACCTGAAACGATCAAGGTCAAGCAGCGGGTCGGTGCCCGGCCGGATGAAGCTCAATAGCGGTCCGTGGCGTCGTGCACCGGGCGGTAGACGAAATCGCTGAACACGGCTTCCCTCGCCGTGCCGTTGAGGTCTGATGCCGCCATGCCGACAAAGGCGCCGGTGAAGCTGCCATGCTCGGGATGGCCGCCGCATTCGTCAGAGAGCAGCGATGCATCGAGCACCGGCCCCACTTCCTGCCAATTGCCACCCTGCGCCCGCGTACCGGTGGCGTAGAAGAACTGCAGCCTCGGCCCGCGGATTTCGAGCTTCAGGCGCACTGCGCCGTCCTGCGGCAGCGGCACCGGCTCGGCCGGGAAGGTGAGCCTGCCATCCGGATGGCTCGCGAGGGAACTCATGATCAAGAGCTCGCGCTTTCCGTCCGAATGCGCGGTGACGGCGAGATAGTGGAAATTGTAGCGGCTGTAATAGCCGGTGAGCCCCGCGAATTGCCGCTCGTCGACCGGCGCGAACTCCACCGTCACCTCCGCATCGTAGGAAAAATGCGTCTGCCGCCGCGCCACCAGCGCCTGCTCGAACCAGCTTCCGATGGATTCCCGCCCGATCAGCGTCAGCTTGTTGTCGCCCACGCGGAAGATGCGCTTCGGCTCGGGGGTGCGGAGCCACTGGAAATCCTTGTGCAGCGTGTCGAAGCCATAGCGCTGCTCGGCCCAGTATTGGCTGTCGTCCCTTGTGCCGGGCACCTCTACTTCGAGCGAGGGCAAGGGGCCGTTCTTCACCCAGAGCCAGTCGTCGGTGCCCCAATAGGCTTCCTGGATGCCGGTTTCGCGGCCCAGCACGCAACGGCGCTTCTGCGTCGTGGGGCGGCCCATCAGGTGCACGAGATAGGTCTTGCCGTCAGGCGTCTCGACGAGATCGCCATGGCCCGCGCGCTGCACCGGGCTGAGCGGCGCATCCTTGGCCGTCAGCACATGCTTGATCGGGTGGGTCTCGTAGGGTCCGTCGATAGTGCGCGAGCGGGCGAAGGTAACCGCGTGATCATAGCCCGTGCCGCCTTCGGCGGTCAGCAGGTAATACCAGGGGCGGCCATCCTTGCCCTTCCGCTTGTAGAGATGCGGGCCCTCGACGAGCTTCAGGTCGGTGCCCTGGAAGATGTTCTTGATCGGGCCGACGAGCTTCTGCTGCTGGTGGTCATATTCCTGCAGCGCAATCCCCGCGAAGCGCAGCGGCCTGGCGCGGTGGTCCCACAGCATGTTGACGAACCACTTGCGTCCGTCGTCGTCGTGGAACAGCGAGGGGTCGAAGCCCGAGGAATTCATGTAGACCGGGTCCGACCACGGACCTTCGATCCTAGGCGCCGTGACGAGGTAGTTATGCGCGTCCTTGAAGGAGCCATCCTTCCGCTTCACGTCGGTATAGATGAGGTAGAACTGCTCGCCATCATGGCTGAGGCAGGGCGCCCAGACGCCGCAGCTGTCCGGGTCGCCGCGCATATCGAGCTGGGAGGCGCGGGTCAGCGGCCGGTTCACGAGTTCCCAGTTGGCGAGATCCCTGGAGTGGTGGATCTGCACGCCCGGGTACCATTCGAAGGTGGACGTGGCGATGTAATAGTCCTCCCCGACACGCAGGATGGACGGGTCCGGATTGAAGCCGGGCAGGATGGGATTTCGGATCTGGGGCACCGGTAGTCTCGCAGCTTTTCTGGTTGCGCATATTCAATAACAAATGCCGCCGGGCGGACAGGCCCGGCGGCATCGCATAGGGCGTGGCCTCGGTTTACTTCAGGAATTCGCCGACATTCTCGGCCGTCACGCGGTCGAGACCGGTATAGATGATGGCATCCACCGCTTCGCCCTTCTTGAGCTTCAGGAGGGTTTCCATCGCCACTTCACCCATTTCATAGGGGCGCTGGCCGACGAGCGCGTTGGCATAGCCGTCCTTGAGCAGCTCGAGCTGCACCGGCAGGGTGTCGGCGACGACGAGCGCCAGCGACTTGTCGGCGACCTTCGCCTTGTTGGGCTCGACGAAGTTCTTCCAGCCATCGGGCGCGAACATCGGCCAGCCGCCGACCGGCACGATCGCCTTGAGGTCCGGGTTGGCGGTCACGAAGTCACCGGCCTGCTGCACGGCAAGGGCGACGTCGTCGTTCGAGAAGCTCGGCGAGCCCGGCACTTCGGTCCACTTGGAGCCGGCGAGAGCTTCGCGGACGCCATCGACGCGCAGCGCCAGGTTGGGCGAAGCGGCGCCGCCCGAGATCACGGCGTACGTGCCGCCATTCGGCGCGGCCTTCAGCAGTTCCTCGCCGAGCGCAACACCGAACTCCTTGTTGTTGGTGCCCACGTAGGCGGTGCGCTTGGAGCCATCGGCATCGGAGTCGAAGGTGATCACGGCAATGCCGGCATCCACGGCCTTGTCGATCAGCGTGGTGGCGGCAGCGGCATCGGACACCGAGATGGCGAGGCCATCGACGCCCTGGGTGATGAAGTCATCGATGATCTGGGCCTGGGTGGCCGGCTCGTGCTCGACCGGGCCCTGGTAGATGCACTCGACGTTGCCGAGCTTCGCCGCTTCGGCCATGCAGCCGTCGCGGGTAAGATCGAAGAACGGGTTGTTCATCGCCTTGGGGACCACGGCGAACTTGTAGGTCTCCTGCGCCTGAACGGCGCCCATCAGGCTGACCGACGCGAGGGCGGCGAGAGCCAGGGTCTTCAACATAGTCATAGTCTTCCTCCTCAATTGTTTCGGAGCTGATCCGAAACTCCCTGTTGGCGGATGATTCCGCCGACTTCCTTCCGATCGGGCAAATTCGGGTTACCCGTTACGGAGAGACCGGAAGCGATCCACGAGGACCGCGACAACGATGATGCAGCCGACAAGGGTCTGCTGCCAGTATGGGTCGACGCGCGCCAGCACCAGGCCGTTGCGGATCACTTCGATCAGCACGCAGCCGATGATGGCGCCGGCAGCGCCACCGACGCCGCCCGCGAGATTGGCGCCGCCGATGACGGCGGCAGCGATGATGGTGAGCTCGTAGGCCATCGCGAGGTTGG
Organism: uncultured Devosia sp.; assembly: GCA_964414845.1. GTDB lineage: Bacteria > Pseudomonadota > Alphaproteobacteria > Rhizobiales > Devosiaceae > Devosia_A. The sequence continues at coordinate 8,224 of CAYPYV010000143.1, forward strand.
CTGGCGCCGAGCCGAGCCAGCCCGACACCATGATGCCGTTGAAGCCGGCGGCCAGCGCGCACAGAATGTAGACCTGGATCTTCACCCGGTCGACATTGACGCCAGTGAGACGGCCCGCCGACTCATTGGAGCCGATGGCGTAGACGTGGCGCCCCCAGGCCGTGTGGTTGAGCGCCAGCCACATAGCCGCGGCGAGGATCACCAGGTAGATGAACCCCACCGGCACCCCGCCGAGATTGCCCGACATCGCGGTGATGAACAGCTCCTTGTCGGGGCCGCTGGGCGCTGCGCCGCGCCCCTGCGTCGCCACGTAGGTG
>CAYPYV010000144.1:0-8504 GCA_964414845.1 uncultured Devosia sp.
AGAAGCAGCTGATCCGCATCCCCGTGCCGCTCGAGGGCGTCACCCGCACCATCAATTTCACCCAGCCCCAGCTGCTGATGGTCATCTCCACCGCCATCGCGGTCATCGCGCTCAACCTCTTCCTCACCCGCTCGCGCCTCGGCAAGGCCATGCGCGCCATGGCCGACAACGCCGCGCTGGCGCAGGTCTCGGGCATCAATGTCAAGCTGGTGGTCCGCGTTACATGGATCATCGCGGGCGGCCTCGCCGCCATGGCCGGCGTCATGCTGGCGCTCGATGTGAACCTCAAGCCCGACCTCGCCTTCAATATCGTCCTGCCCATCTTCGCGGCAGCCATCGTAGGCGGCCTCGGCAAGCCCTTTGGTGCCATCGCGGGTGGCTTCCTCATCGGCTTCGCCGAGACAGCGGCCATCTTCAACTGGACTGTGCTGCTGAAGCCCCTGGCTGGCGTGTTGCCATTTGACGTTCCCGCCACGCTCGCCATCGTGCCTACCGAGTACAAGCTCACCGTGGCCTTCGTGATCCTCGTCGTCGTGTTGCTCTGGCGTCCGACCGGTATCTTCAAGGGAGCTTCGTCATGAGCATGGTTCAGCGTTCGCTCGTCCTGTTCGCCGCGCTCTTCCTGTTGTTCGCGGGGGTTGGTTTCCTGCTCGGCACCGCCAATATCTCGCTGCTCCTGGTGCAGAGCTTCGCCTACGCGCTCATCGCGCTCGGCCTCAATATCCAGTGGGGCTATGGTGGGCTGTTCAACTTCGGCATCATGGGCATGCTGATGCTGGGTGGCGCCGCCGTCACCTTCGTTTCCTACCCCGTGAATCCTGAATTCTGGGGCTCCGATGGCCCGATGATGCTGGGCCGGGCGCTTCTCGCATTGCTGGTGGGCTTCGGGCTCATCTGGGCGGTGCGCCGGTCCGATCGTATCGGCATCAGGGGGCGCTGGAAGACGGCGCTCACCGTCGTCGCGTGGATCGTCGCCTATTTCATCTATCGCAGCCAGATTGATCCTGCCGCTGCCTATATCGAAAGCATCGGCTCCGGGTGGATCGGTGGCCTGGGCCTGCATCCCGTGCTGGGCTGGATTTTCGGCGGTGTGCTCGCGGCTGGCGTCGCCTATGTCGTTGGCCGTATCTGCCTCGGGCTTCGCACCGACTACCTCGCCATCGCCACCATCGGAATCTCCGAGATCATCCGGGCGCTCCTGAAGAATATGGATTGGCTCACCCGCGGCACGCTGACCGTGACGCCGATTTCCTGGCCGGTACCGCTCCCGCAGGATCTGCAGGCCACCGGCACACCGATCGCCGATTCCTTCTTCATTGCACGGCTGGGGTTCCTCGCCGTGGTCGTGGCCTTCGTGGTCGTGGCGTTCTTCCTCGTCCAGCGCGCCTATGGTGGCCCCTGGGGCCGCATGATGCGCGCCATCCGCGACAACTACATCGCCGCCGGTTCCATGGGTAAGGACGTGAAGAGCCGCCAGCTCGAGATCTTTATCCTCGGCTCTGTGCTCATGGGCATCGGCGGCGCCATGCTGGTCAGCTTCCAGCAGATCTACGATCCTGGCTCCTACCAGCCCATCAATCACACATTCCTCATCTGGGTGATGGTCATCGTCGGCGGCGCCGGCAACAACTGGGGCGCCGTGTTTGGCGCGCTTCTCATCTACCTCGCCTGGATGATCTCCGACCCGGTGTCGCAGTTCCTGTTCAACGGTCTATCGCATTGGACCAGCCAGATCGGCTGGGGCGAAATCCCCGATATCCAGTCGCGCGCAAGCCAGATGCGCGTCTTCGTGCTCGGCGTCGTCATTACAGTCGCCCTCCGTTACGCACCGCGCGGCCTCATCCCAGAGGTGGTGAAACGCAACGGCTGACACACCATCTCAGCGCTCTCATCGACACCCGCGCGCCCTCCGGCCCGCGGGTGTTGCATTCTTGTGGGGTCGCGCGCGTGCGGAGCAATTACCTTCAAGCGGCTGCCGCACGCCGGTGGGTCGCAGCCGCCAGGGCCGGCTGTGCGACGGCAGTGCGACCACGAAAGCAGAAGGCCCGGGATCGCTCCCGGGCCTTCGCAATCTTCGAGCCGTCAGGCCGGTGCTTATTGCACCGGGCCCTTCTCGACGAACTTGCCGCCTTCGACCGCCAGCTCGACGATGATACCGGCAACGTCGCCGGCCGCGTCGAAGTCGAGCGGGCCACCGGCGCCCTCATAGTCGATATCGGTGCCGGCCTTGATCAGCTCCGCGGCCTTCTTCCACTCGCCCGGCAGGATCTTCTCGCCCGGAGGCGAGGACACTTCGCGCAGTGCTGCCGAGAGGCCTTCGCGCTTGGCCGAACCATTCTTCTCGATCGCGAGCGCGACGAGGAAGGCTGCATCGTAAGCCTGTGGCGCGTAGGTTGCGTTCGGGTCCTGGCCCGCGTCAGTCGCGATCTTCTTGTAGATGTCCGCGGACTCGCCGGAATAGGCGCCGGCACGGGTCGCGATGATCTTGCCGTTCACGGCGTCCGGCGACAGGCCTTCAACCAGCTTGTCGTCGACCATGCCGTCACCGCCCACGAAGCTGGTGAACTCGCCGCCTTCGATCGCCTGCTGCAGGATCGTCTTGCCCGAGCCCGATGCATAGGCGAGGATCACGAGGTTCTGCGAGCCTGCCGACGACAGCTGGCCGAGTTCGGCACGATAGTCTGCCTTGCCGTCTTCGTGCGCCACATTGGCGCTGACGGTGCCGCCACCAGCGGTGAAGGTTGCGGTGAACACATCGGCAAGGCCCTTGCCGTAGTCATTGTTCACATAGGTCAGTGCCACGTCCTTGATGCCCTTGGAGAGCAACAGCTTGCCAAGCTGCACGCCCTGGAACGCATCGGACGGCGTGGTGCGGAACACCAGGTCCTTGTCGTCGAGCGTGGTCAGCACAGGAGCCGACGCGGACGGCGAGATCTGCAGGACGCCGCCCGGGATGCCGGCAGTCGTCGCGGCGCCAACGGTCGCGCCCGTGCAGAACGCACCGACGATCGCGGTCACCTGATCGGTATTCACCAGCTTGTCGGCGGCCGGGCCGGCAACCGACGGGTCGCAGGCGCTGTCGCCCGTCACGGTGTTGATCTTGCCACCGCCGAGCACACCGCCCTGGGCGTTCACGCCGTCGAAGGCCAGCTGCGCGCCGGCAACGATTGGCGGTGCAAGGCTTTCGATCGGACCGGTCAGGTCGCCGAGAATGCCCACCTTTACGTCTTCGGCGAGCGCCGGCACCGCAATGGCGAGCGCCACGGTTGCCACGGCGAGCCCGAAGAATGTCTTGTTCTTGGTCATCTTGTCCCTCTGTCAATGCCTCTCGCGGGCGGTCCTTGCTTGGTCTTTTGCCGCGGAAGGCAATCCTGGGGGCACCTCTCGTGCCCCTCTGGCGCGGGATACTGCAATATTCTCAAGCCCGAGTCATCCATCTTTGATCGCTTGGTAAAACCCGTGCGGAGGTTGTTTTGCCACTTTGGCGCACTATAACCAGACGCGTTGCTCACGCTTCGGGGGACACGGCCATGCCGCGCCTGCTAATGCTCATGGCATTCGTTCTCGCCTCCGGGGCCACGGTCTTGGCGCAGTCCTCGGTGCAGACGCTCGAGGTCGGCACGGAGGCCGCAACGACTCTCGGCACCGATGGCAGCAGTGTAGAGGTTCTTCCTGCGCCGCCGCCGCCCTGCGGAACCAAGCCCATCGGTATCGCGCGCATGCCATGGCCATCCGCTGCATTGCTCGCGGAGATTCACTCGCGCCTGCTTACGGCGAACTTTCGCTGCAACGTGGCTGTGCAGGAGGGAGATCTTGCCGTCGCCGGTTCCGCCATGAGCAGCACCGGTCAGCCCGCTGTTGCGCCCGAATTGTGGGTCACACGTATCTCAAACATCTGGAACGCGGCGCTGGCCGATCAAAAGGTCCGCCAGGCGGGCAGCACCTATTCCGAAAGCCCCCTCGAGGGCTGGTTTCTGCCCGACTATGCGCTTGCAACCTGGCCCGATCTCGCAAGCATCGACGGACTCAAGGCTCATGCAGCGGAACTTGCAGGGGCGGGCCAGAGGCCCCGCTTCATCTCGTGTCCGCTGGATTGGGGCTGTGCGCTCATCAACCGCAATCTGATCAAGGCGTTCGGCCTTGCCGATATGTTCGAAGTCGTTGAGCCTGCCAACCGCTTCGAGATGGATACGCTTATTGCCGAGGCGGTAGGCCGCAAGCAGCCCTTCGTGTTCTATTACTGGCAGCCCAACGCCATTCTCGCGCAATTCGCCTTCAAGCCGGTAGCTCTGCCAGCCTTTGATCCGGATGCTTTCAAATGTGCCGGGCAGGGCGCCTGCGCCACGCTGAAGCCCACGGGGTTCGCGCCGGATCCCGTCGTCATCGGCCTTGCCGAATGGGTGTACCTCGAAGCTCCGCAGGTGGCTGCCTATTTCGGGCGAGCACGCATGCCGGTTTCCGAGATGGACAAGTTGCTTCAGGAACTCGGCGAGCCTGGCGCCGCTGTGGAGACAGTCGCCGACCGGTTCGTCTCCGAGCGCCAGGAGGTCTGGCAGGCTTGGGTAGGACAAGCATTGCAGCCGCTCGGCGCCAAACCATGAGCCAGCCGATCCATCAAGCTTGCTGATGGGTTCGATTGGCGGCAGGTGCTTCCGTTTTGGAGCCCGATTGTCTAGAGCTTCCCGCGGTCAGTTTCAGGGGCGTGTCCGGTGGTCCATCATTTCCAGTATCGCGGTGATCGCCTCTTTGCCGAGGACGTCGACCTCACGGCACTCGCCGATACGGTCGGCACCCCGTTCTACGTCTATTCCGCTGCGACGCTGCGTCGCCATATCCGCGTCATGCGAGAGGCATTCGCGGGCATGGATACGCTTGTCGCCTATGCCATGAAGGCGAACTCCAATCAGGCCGTGCTCACCCTCATGGCCCGCGAGGGCGCCGGCGCGGACGTGGTTTCGGGCGGTGAACTCGAGCGCGCCATTGCGGCAGGCATTCCCTCGCGGAAGATTGTGTTTTCGGGGGTTGGCAAGACCTTTGCCGAAATGCGGCGCGCACTCGAGCTTGGCATCCATTGCTTCAATCTCGAAAGCGAGCCGGAACTTGAGCGCCTGAGCGATGTGGCGGTCTCGATGGGGATGACCGCTCCGGTCTCGGTGCGCATCAACCCGGATGTCGACGCCGGAACGCACGCCAAGATCTCGACCGGCAAGGCAGAGAACAAGTTCGGCATCCCCTTCGCCCGCGCCCGCGAGGTCTATGCGCGCATCGCTTCGCTGCCCGGGGTCCGGGCAGTGGGCGTCGACATGCATATCGGCAGCCAGATCACCAATATGGCGCCCTTCGATAATGCGTTCGCGCTATTGGCCGAACTGGTCCGAGACCTGAAGGCCGCAGGTCACGACATCCGTCATGTCGATGTGGGCGGTGGCCTCGGTATCCCCTACCACCTCGATGACGTCGCGCCGCCAGATCCGAATGCCTATGCCGCCATCGTTCGGAGGCATATCGCGCCGCTGGGCGTGTCACTCGTGCTGGAGCCGGGGCGCCTGATCGTCGGCAATGCCGGCATCATGGTCACCCGCGTGGAGTATGTGAAGGAAGGCGCGAAGACTTTCGTTATCGTCGATGCTGCCATGAATGACCTGATCCGCCCCACGCTTTACGAGGCGCATCACGATATTCAGCCCGTCGTCCATTCCAACAAGCCGCGGATCAGGGCAGACATCGTCGGCCCCGTCTGCGAGACCGGCGACTTCATCGCGCAGGATCGTGATATCGAAGGCGTAGAGGAAGGCGACCTGCTTGCCGTCATGTCGGCCGGCGCCTATGGCGCAGTCATGTCGTCCACCTATAATTCGAGACCGCTCATTCCTGAGGTGCTTGTCGACGGAATACGCTGGCATGTCGTGCGCCCGCGTCGTTCCATCGCTGAGTTGATCGCGCTCGACAGCGTGCCGGATTGGGCCTGAGCGAGCCCGTTCCACTCAGTGCAGCATGGCCTGCCGGGCCAGTGACACAATCTCGGCAGGCTTGCCGGAAAGGGCATCTTCCACCTTCGCCATCAGGTCGGCGAGCGTGAAAGGCTTTGGGATCACGTCATAGATGAGTTGGTCCAGCCCATGGGCGCGCTCGCGCTGGTCAGCGAAGCCGGTCATCAACATGATTGTAACATCGGGATAGCGGGCGGCGACATCCAGTGCCAGTGCGATCCCGTCCATCACCGGCATCTTGATGTCGGAGAGCAGCAGGTCGAACCGGCCATCCTCCTCGGTGATCCGCTCCGAGGCGAGCCCGCCGTCTTCGGTTTCCACGACCTCGTGGCCCGCGTGCGCCAGCGCACGACAGACGAAGCTGCGCACGCCGTCGTCGTCTTCGGCGATCAGGATCCTAGCCATGATGTGAGCTTTCCTCTGTCTGGTGGGCCGGTGCGTCTGCAGCCGGTCCCTCGGGCGTTGCGGCATGTCCCTCCGCCGCTGGCGCCGCTTCGCTGTTATTCGAATGCGTTGGTGCCGGAACATCGCCGTTCGGCTCTGGCGCGTGATCCCCGGCATGCATCGATTTGTCGGACCCGGTCCCGTGTCCGCCTGAATCGGTTACGTCATGGCCCCCTGCCGCCGCCACAGGCATCGCTGGCGAGTCGGCAAAACTCAGCACGGCCTTCACGGCCTGTTCCGGCGGGTTCGGCAACTCTGCGGAGAACTCGAGGCTATCTCCCGCCGAGAGGCTTGGAACCGACGGCGTCACGCCCCATTGGTAGACCTGCCGGTCATCATGGTCGAAGAGGCTGATAACCACCTGTGGGACTGCCACGGCGTAGGGTTCGACTGGCCTGATCTTGGCACGGACCTCAAGGGTGTCCCCCTCCGGCCGCTGCGCCCGCGTTGTCTCCACGCTCGAGAAATCCAGGCCAACAACATTTACCTTGAGCCCAACGGCTTCATAGAGCCCCGCGAGGTCCGGCAGAGCCCGCACAATATCTGTGCGCAGGAAGAAGCTCGAGGTCAGCACTAGTGCAAGAGCCGAAATCGATCCGACTCGCGCCAGCCGGCGCATCCGGTTTCCGGGCAGATCTCGCGTCAATTGCATCTGCCGCTGCCGTACTTTGCCCCGTGCGGTATGGGGCGCTGGAGGTGCAGCTGTTTCGGCTTCAGCATCGCCACTGACGGGAGCATTTCTCGCCTGCTCGAGCTTCGGCGCGAGTGCGGCCTTGATCTGGGCGATCGACCGCATGGCCTCGGCCTGCAGGTCGGCCTTTGGCAGCAGATGCTTGATCGCTTCTCCTAGCCCGCCGTCCTTGGATTTCTCGTGAGTCTTGGCGGTTTGCGTTGTCTCATTAGGGCTGTCGGCCGTTTCTGCAGCGGCAAAGGCCTTGTCCAGCTCGGCTTCTGAAGTCTCGTCGAACAGCGCGTCATTCTCGACGGGTTTAGGCTTTGGTTTCGGTACCTCGCGCAGCGCCGGCTTGGGTGCAGGCTTTGCGGCTGGCTTGGACGTGTCGCGTCGTAGCTTGGGAGCTTCAGCCTTCCAGGTACGACCACAATGAGCGCATGATACCTGCCGCCCCTTCCCGATTGTCTCGGGCGGAACCTGGTAGCGCGTCCCGCAATGAGGACACACGATCACGATGAGTGCGGTTTGGGCGGAACTCATGGCGCGACCCTAGCTGTCGCCCGTTAAGTTTCTTCAAATCGCCGCTTTTCTTGTCTCTCACCAAGATTTTGGCCCAATTGCCGGCAAAGCACGGCAACTGCTGTTGCGCGGCTGGTATGGTGGCAGCCACGCCTTGCAGATGATTCGGAGCTGAGCGCCCGGTGATCGAGTTTTCCAATGTCGGTTTGCGCTACGGGCAGGGGCCGGAAATCCTGCGCGACCTCACCTTCCGCATCGAACCGGGCAGCTTCCACTTCCTTACAGGCCCCTCCGGTTCCGGAAAGACCTCGCTTCTCAAGTTGCTGCTGCTGTCACTTAAGCCCACGCGTGGCGAAGTCACGCTGTTCGGGAAGAGCACATCGGCCCTGAATCAGGACGAACTGCTCGAGATGCGCCGCCACATTGGCATCGTCTTTCAGGAGTTTCGTCTGCTGGATCACCTGACAACATTCGAGAACGTCGCCCTGCCTCTGCGGGTCCTCGGACAGCCGGAGAGTTCCTATCGGGCGAACGTCGTCGAATTGCTCGAATGGGTCGGGTTAGGCCATCGCCTCAACGCCCATCCGCCGGTGTTGTCGGGTGGCGAGAAGCAACGAGCAGCGATCGCCCGTGCCGTGATCGGCCGACCAGATATCCTTCTTGCCGACGAACCGACCGGCAATGTTGACCCCGAATTGTCGCTTCGCCTGGTTCGGTTGTTTGCTGAACTCAACAAGATGGGCACTACCATCATCCTCGCTACACATGAATTGCCGCTTCTGGAGAGTTTCCCGTTCCCGCGCATGATGCTCGACAATGGCGAGGTCCGCTTTGAAGCTTGAGCTCCCGATCCTAAGGTACTTTCAGGTCACTAGGCG
>CAYPYV010000145.1:0-8301 GCA_964414845.1 uncultured Devosia sp.
CGCAGGATACGGTGCTGTTCAACGACACCATCGCCTACAATATCCGCTATGGCCGGCCCGATGCTACCGAGGAGGAGGTGCGCCGCGCCGCCGAACTCGCCCAGATCCATACCTTCGTGGAAAGCCTGCCCAAGGGCTATGATACGCCCGTTGGCGAACGCGGCCTGAAGCTCTCGGGCGGTGAAAAGCAGCGCGTCGCGATTGCCCGCACCATCCTCAAGGGGCCGGCAATCCTCATTCTCGACGAGGCGACCTCGGCGCTCGATACCAAGACCGAGCAGGACATAAAGTCCGCGCTCGATCTCGTCTCCGAAAACCGCACGACGCTCGTCATCGCGCACCGGCTCTCCACGGTCATCAATGCCGACGAGATCATCGTCCTGCGCGATGGCGAAATCGCCGAGCGCGGCACGCATTACCGCCTGCTCTCCAAGCAGGGCCTCTACGCCCAGATGTGGAACCGCCAGCGCGAGGCCTCCGAGGCCGAGGAGCGTATCCGCAAGGTAGCGAACGACCCCTATGTGAAGCGGCCGGTGGTGCCTGAGGAATGACGGCAGTCTCCGCCAAGCCCGCCACCGCTGCTGACCGCCCGGTCATCGAGCGCCTGCTCGAGCTCTACCTCTACGACATGGCGGACATCTACGGGTTCCCGATTGGCCGGGACGGGCTCTATGCCTACGACCGCCTCGACGCTTTCTGGCAACACCCCTATCTGATCACCTCCGGCGACGACCTTGCCGGCTTAGCGCTGGTTATCGACCATTGCCCGATCACCGGCCGCTCGCCCTGCTGGTTCATGGCCGAATTCTTCGTCATGCGGCCATACCGCCGTTCCGGGCTCGGCCGGAAGGCGGCCGGCGAACTCATTGCCGCCCATCCAGGCCCGTGGCACATCGGCGTCATCGAGCAGAATCTTGCGGCCATGGACTTCTGGGGGCGTACGCTTGCCGCCCATTCGCCTGCTGTCTCGCCACTGCAGCATGATGGGGAGGCCTGGCGCCTCCATGCGTTTCAGTCCTAGGCGGGCGCGCGGCCTTGCCGGTGAAACCAATGTCGTGAGCGCTTCGCCGGCACGCCTGCCGCGCATGAAAAAGGCCCGCATCGCTGCGGGCCCTTTGCGTTCTGGCGGGGGGGCGGGCTTACTCTGCCGCGTCGCGCTTGTGGCCCGGCCCATCGGTATCGGGCCCGGTCTTCGTCACATAGCGCTGTGCGCTGTCGACATCGCCCGGGATTTCGACTTCGAAGCCTTCCGGGGTCACGGCCTTGGCCGACTTGCGCCGGAAGGGCCGCGACACCAGCTGGCCCAGCCATCCGGTGCGGATGACATAGGGCGCGGTGATCATCACCGGCACCATCATCAAGGTCAGCGCGGTAGACACGAACAGCCCTGACACCAGAGCCGCGGACAGGTGGGTGAACCACGAGCCGGCGAGGCCGCCCATCACGATCTCGCGGCGGAGGAAGTCGAACTCGACATTCGCCGCCATGGGGATCACGCCGAGTGCCGTCACGGTTGCCGTCAGCAGAACCGGGCGCACGCGCTGGCCCACGGTGAGCAGCATGGCCTTCACCGGTTCGACGCCATCGCCACGGGTATAGTGGTTGTAGGTGTCGATCAGCACGATGCCGTTCTTCACCACGATGCCGGCGAGCGCCACGATACCGAGGCCCGTCATGATGGCCGAGAAACTCATCCCGGTGACCACCATGCCCATCACCACGCCGGCAAGCGACATCACCACTGTCGAGAGCGTCACAGCCACCTGATAGAAGCTGTTATACTCGATCAGCAACACCAGCGCGATCAGGAACACCGCCGCGAGCATCGCCTGCATGATGAACGCGTTCGTATCGCCGATCTGCTCTTCCGCGCCGCCATAGGCGATCGTCAGCCCTGCCGGCTTGGTCTGCTCTGCTTCCCAGGCCCGGATCTCCTTGATCTTGTCGCTGGCGCTGAAGCCGGGCTCGAGATTGGCCCGCACGTCCATGACGTAGAGGCCGTTCTTGCGGCTGATATTGGCAACCTTCGGCTTGGCCTCGCGCTTGATGAAGTTCGACACCGGCACCAGGCCCTGCGACGTGACGATCCGGAGCGAGTCCAGAGCGTCGAAGCTGCGCTGGTCCTGCGGCAGGCGCACGCGGATGTCGAGTTCGTCATCCGTGTCGTCGGGCCGGTAGGTGCCGAGCTTGACGCCCGAAGTGACGAGCTGGACATAGGGGCTCAGTTCGCGCACGCCGATGCCGTACTTGGCTGCGGCGAGCCGGTCGATCGTCACCTCCCAGTCGATACCAGGCGACGGGCGGCCATCTTCGATGTCGATGGTGTTGCCGAGGTCGTTCTCGATGAAGTTCCGAAGCTTGGTCACGAATGGGGTCAGCGCTTCATAGGTCGTGCTTTCAACCGTCAGGTTGATCGCCTTGCCGGCCGGCGGACCGTTCTCCTGCGCCGCGATCTGCACCTGCAGTCCCGAGATATCCTTCACCTTCTGGCGGATTTCCTCGAAGATCGTCTCGGCCTTCACACGCTCGTTCCACGGCATGAGCTGCAGCTGGAACTGGCCGATCGTGTCCGGCGGACCACTGCTTGTCTCCGAACCCGAGCCCGCGAAGGTCATGATCGAGTCCTGCACGCCTTGGACGGTCAGGATCTCCTTCTCCACTTCCATCAGCAGGTTGCGGATTTCCACCGGCGAGTAATTGCCGCGGGCGATAACGTTGACCGTACCGAACTCAGGCTCCGAGGCAGGGAACGCCTCCACCCCGGTGGGGTTGGCCATGTAGATGCCGAACATCGCGACAATCACCGCAAAGCCCGCCGTGAGTGTAATCAGCGGATGACGGATCAGGTGCTGCAGCGTGCGCACATAGACGCCCGTCACGCCGCGAACCTTCTTCACGTCGAACTTGTCCGGGTACATCACCACGTCGGCCGCTTCCTTGGCCTTCTCGTCGACATGGTTGGATGCGATCAGGGCGCCGATCACGGGCATGAACACCAGCGCCGAAAGCAGCGATGCGAGCATCACCACGATCACGATGATCGGCAGGTAACTCATGAATTTGCCGATGATGCCCGGCCAGAACAGCAGCGGCACGAAGGCGCCCAGTGTCGTGAAGGTGGCCGAAACCACCGGCACGAACATCTTGCGCGCTGCCAGGATGAACGCCTCCTTCTTGGAGACGCCCTCCTGCAGTTTTCGCTCCGCATATTCGACCACCACGATGGGGTCGTCGACCAGCACGCCGACCGCGAGCACGAGGCCGAACATGATCATCATGTTGATGGACATGCCCATCATCTCGACGACCAGGAAGGCGATCATGAACGACACCGGAATGGATGTGCCGATCATCAGGGCTGCCCTGACACCGAGCGTCGCAACGCAGGTCACCATCACCAGCGCAATGGCGGTGAGCACGGCCGCCTCGAGCGAGCGGAACAGGTTCTTGGTCGATTCCGACTGGTCGTTCAGGAAGCTGTGCTGAACCGCCGTCGGCCAGTCCGCAGTGGCCTTTGCCGTCACGGCGCGCACCGCGTCGGCGGTGTCGATGATGTTGGTGCCAAGCTTCTTGGTGACGCCCAGCGTGATGGCCGGCTGGCCATTCACATGCGCATATTCGGTCGCATCCGCGAATGTGCGGGTTACGCTCGCCACGTCGCCGAACGTCACGACATTGTCGCCGTCCGTCTTCAGCGGCAGGTTGAATACGTCGGTCGTCGAGGAAATCAGCCCAGGCACCTGGACGTTGAACGAGCCCTGTCCGGTATCGAGCGTTCCGCCCGGCACCACCATGTTGTTCTTGGCAAGCGCGTCGAGCAGCTGTGCTGCGGTAAGGCCATAGGTCTCGAGCTTGTTGAGGTCGATGGTCACCGCCATCATCTCTTCGCGGAGACCCGAAATCGAGACGCTCTGGACGGTGGGGATATCCTCGAGCGCGTCCTGCAGGTCCTTGGCGCGCTGCACCAGCGCCCGCTCGGGCACATTGCCGTACACGGCAACATAGATCACCGGCGTACCGGTGAAGTTGATCTCAGTGACTGTCGGCTCGGTGGCGTCTCCCGGCAGCTCGCCAGTGATACCGTCGAGCTTTGCGCGGATGTCCTGCAGCGCCCTGTCCTTGTCGGCATTCACGTCGAACTCGAGGAATACCGAGGCGTGTCCGGTCGATGCCGTTGAAGTATAGTTCTGCAGCCCATCGAGATCCTTGACGCGGTTCTCGATCGGCTTGACGAGCAGGCGCTCGGCGTCCTGGGGCGAAATGCCTGTCTGGCTGGTCGATACGTAGAAATACGGTACGTCGATTGCCGGAAAACTTTCCTTGGGCAACGACAGATAGGCCAGCAGGCCTGCGCCCACGACGCCGATCATCACCGCGAGAACCACTCGCGGCATGCGCAGGATGCTTTCGAGCAGGTTCATCATGATGCGGTCGCCTCGGACTTGGTGCCTTCAGTCGCAGGCGTCTCCGCCTCGTTGGTGGCATCGACCTTCTGGCCCGCCACCACATATTCCTGGCCCACGGTGATGACATCGATCTTCGCCGGCAGGCCGGTCACCCACACGCCCTGGCGGGAGTCGGAAACGATGGTCACCTGGTAGAACTTCACCTCGCCGTTCTCGACGGCCCGGATTCCCAGCACGCCGTCGTCATCCAGCGTCAGCACCGACTGCGGCAGCAGGTGCGCCGGCAGGGTCCCGATGGTCACAACCGCCGAAGCCGTCACCCCGGACAGCACCTTGCCGTCGGCATTGGGGACCTGGATCTCGGCCGGAAACGACCGGGTGGCATCGTCCGCCACGGCGGCGATGTAGCTGACAGTGCCTTCTGCCTTGAGGCCCGTCACCGTCTCGATCGTCGCGCCGAGGCCGGTCCGCGCATACTGGATCTGGGATTCGGGCACATTGGCGATGAACAGCATCGGGTCGAGCTGCACGATGGTGGCGCAGGGCACCGCCGCGGACAGTGCCGAGCCGACTTCCGCCAGCGGGTCGCTCACCACGCCCGCGACCTTGGAGCGCACTTCGGTACGCGCCAGCTCCGTGCGCGCGCTGTCGAGCGCGGCCTGTGCTGCCTTGAGGGCCGATTCATACTGCGATTGCGTGTTGCTGGCCGCGAGGCCCTTCTGGATCAGGCTCGCATTGGTATCGAACTGTTGCTGCGCCTGCGCGAGGCTCGCCTCGGCCTGCGCGACCTGCGCCTCGCGCACGCCGCGATCGAGCGTGCACAGAAGATCGCCCGGCTGTACCTGCTGGCCCTTCTTCACATTCACCGCCGTCACGACGCCGGAAGTCTCCGGGGTCACCGAAACCGTCGCGCTGGCCTTGGTGCGGCCGCGCAGCGTGACCTCGATGGGGAATGCCTGGAGCTCGAATGTCTTGGTCCGCACCGACTGCAGGGGCGCCGCCTCGCCACTCGACTGCGCCACCCGCTCGGCAATCGTCTGATGTGGGTCGATGCCGTTCGTGCTGTGGTGCCCTTCGGCCAGCTTGGCGTTTTCGTCGATAAGCGACAGTACCGGCCTCTCGCCATTGCCGGGGCCATTGCCGCCGGCAACCAGCGTTCCAGAACCGAGCCATAGCGCGCCGACCACTACCAGACCGGTCGCAACAGCGTAGGAAACCTTCTTGCCCATGCCCAAAATACCCCTTTGCCCTATTCCGCTGCTTCGGCTCGGTCGCCGTCGCGTGCCATGTTCACGAGTTCGGCGCGATGCGCGTCGATGTAGTGTCTGGCCGCTTCGAGACAAGCGCGGCCGAAGCCAATGACCCAGCAATCCTGCGCGGCGCTGTGTTTGTGCAACATGTCCTGCATCTCGGTCAGTTTCTGGTCGATATCGGCGCGCTTTTCGTCCAGCCGCTGCGATACGAGTTCGCGCGGCAACTCGGTGACGAAGCGCGCAAACATCAGGAATTCACTGCGGAACTGGTCTTCGGTGAGCGGCTCCGACAGCCGGTCGAGAAATTCGCGTCGACCGGCAACGGTGATCGCATAGATCTTCTTGGCTGGCTTGCCATCCTGTACTTCCGTGCGCGCCGTGACGAGGCCGTCGTCTTCGAGCTTGGCGAGCGCAGGATAGATCGAGCCGAAGCTGGCCTCGACGAAGTACGAATACTCGCCCTCGACCACCTGCTTGCGGATTTCGTAGCCGCTCGCGTCGCCTTCATAGAGCACCGCGAGACAGATCGTGCGAACGTTCATGCGCCTATCGACCGGATATATGAAGAACCAGCATATGCTGGCCCTATATATGTGACACTGGCATTACGCAACCGACACAATCGCGGATCAGCAATGTCCCGCAGGCATGGCGAATGCCGCGTTAACTGGCATCAGCCCGCCAACGACAGTCGGTTCAGCCGACCAGTCGTCGCATCTCGGCCGCCGCCTGTTCGGCAAGCGTCTGGCTCGCGGCGGCGACGAAGAAGGGATTGAGAAACTTCCGTTCCGCATGGCCGCAGTCGAGCGGCTTGCCGTCAATGCCCAGCACCGCACCACCCGCAGCTTGGAGCACGGCCTGGCCCGCGGCGGTATCCCATTCGCAAGTCGGGGTGAACCGCGGGTAAAGCTGGGCCTTGCCGGCTGCCACGAGGCAGAACTTCAGCGAGGAGCCGACCGACACGTCCTCCACGACCGAAAACGTCTCGCAGAAGCCGCCCAGCGCCGCATGTCCATGCGAGCGGCTCGCCACCACCCGCATCGGACCATCCGTCACGACCGCGAGCGGCGCCACACCAGTAATCGCCAGCCCCTCGACCTTGCCCGAATAGGCGCCCTCCGGTCCACCCCAGTAGATATCCCCTGTGGCGGGCGCCAGCACGACACCCTGCACCGGACGACCCTGCTCGCAATAGGCGATGTTGACGGTGAACTCGCCGTTGCGCTTCAGGAATTCCTTGGTGCCGTCGAGCGGATCGACGACGAAGCAGGCCGTGCCGAGATCGGGGATGCGGCCATCGGAGACGCTTTCCTCCGCCAGTACCGGCAGCCCGGTCGAGGCGAGCGCGGCGAGGATAACGGCTTCGGCGTGCCGGTCGGCCTCTGTAACGGGCGAGCCGTCATCCTTTTCGGCTGCGATGATCGGTCGCCGATAGACTTCGAGGATCGCCTCGGCTGCCGCGATGGCGGCGGCGTTCATCACGCCCGAATAGTCCTTGCCCATGCCTGCCCTGTCTGCACTCGGTCTGTGCGGGCGGTTTAGGCCGGGATGCAGGCATTGTCCATCGGCAAGCGGGCAGGGCGGCCATGCTCCGTCATTGCGCCGCTCCGCCCTTCACCGTGAGCGGCAGGCTGATGCGGAACGTCGCGCCGCCCTCCCGCCGCACCAGCACCAGGCTGCCCGACATGCTGGCGATGATCTCGCGGCTGATCGCGAGGCCGAGCCCCGCGCCCGACTGGGCCTGCCCGGGGGATCCATTGCCGCCGCCACGGTAGAATTTCTCGAAGATGCGCGTCGCGTCTTCCGCCGCGATGCCCGGGCCATTGTCGCTCACCTCGACGACATAGGCCCCATCCACCACCCGTGTTCCGACCTCCACCCATGGCATTGCGCTGGAATTGTACTTGATCGCGTTGGAGACGAGGTTGATCAGCACCTGCGCCAGCCGGTTGGCCTCGCCCATGACCTCCGCCGGGCCAGATTCACGCCGTGTCTTCAGTGTCACGCCGCGCTGCCGCGCCAGGGCGTCGCAAACGACCAGCGCGCTTTCGAGCGCCTTTTCGGCATCGATGGGTCCGGTCTCGAAACCGCGCTCGCCGCGTTCCAGCGCCGAGAGATCGAGGATTTCGTCGAGCAGCCGGGTCAGGCGCAGGCTCTCGCGGTGGATCGTCTCCACCATGCGCTGCCGGTCGCCGGGATCGATATCGTGCTCGCGCAGAATTTCGGTGAAGGCCCGGATCGCGGTCATCGGTGTGCGGACCTCGTGGCTCACCTGGCTCAGGAACTCGTCCTTCTGCTGGTCCAGCGCCAGCAATTGCGCGTTGGCCGCCTCGAGCTTCGCCGCTGTCGAGCGCAGCTCGCTCGACGTCCGCTCGAGCCGCTGCGAATACTCGATGGCCTGCTGCGTCTCGTCCGCCATCCGCATCATTTCCTCGAGCGAGATATCCTCGCCCGAGACGACCTTCGACAGCATCACATGCGCGCTTGCGGCGCCGATCAGGCCGGCCAGTTCCCGTTCCAGCCGGTCGATGAACTCGGGCGACGGCAGGAGCGCGTCCCGCTCGACCCCCAGTTGCTGCGCCTCGGCCTTGAACAGCGCCTCGGCCCTGTCCGTCCCGAGCACCCGGCTCACCACGAAGAAC
>CAYPYV010000146.1:0-8293 GCA_964414845.1 uncultured Devosia sp.
CAAGGGTCAGGTAATCGAGGCCCACATCGTTCAGGAAGCCCAGGCGCTCGCGGATCTCCTTGAAGATGCGCTCGCCAATTTTCCGCTGCTGTTCGGTCAGCTTCGCCGGCAGGGCTTCGAACCACTCCGCCGCGGCACGGATCGACTTCTCGGCGACGTGGCCGATATGCAGACCATCGATCTTGACCAGCAGTGCCTCGGGCTTGAGGCGGTGTCCATGGCAGGCGAGGCATGGTGCCTGTGACATGTAGCGCTCGATCTCCTCGCGCATGCCGGCACTCTCGGTTTCCTTGTAGCGGCGCTCGAGATTGCCGATGACTCCCTCGAAAGGCTTCGAGGTCTTGTAGGTCCTGAGGCCATCATCATAGACGAAGTTTATGGCCACCTTGCCGGTGCCATAGAGAACGGCGTGCTGCACCTCGAAGGGAAGCTCGTCCCAGGCGGTGCCGGTCGATGCGCCAAAATGCTTCGCCACGGCCTGAAGAGTCTGCTGGTAGTAGGGCGCGCTGGTCTTTGCCCAGGGCAGGACGGCGCCGTCGCGAAGCGACAGGCTCGCATCCGGGACGATCAGGTTCGGATCGATCTTCTGCTCGGTCCCCAGCCCATCGCATACCGGGCAGGCGCCGAATGGGTTGTTGAACGAAAAGAGCCGGGGCTCGATTTCCGGGATGGTGAAGCCGGAAACGGGATCGGCGAATTTCTCGGAAAAGATCATGCGCCGGGGCGAACCATCGGATTCGGTCTCATCGGCGAACTCGGCGAACGCGATGCCATCCGCCAACCCGAGAGCTGTCTCGAAACTCTCCGCGAGGCGGCCCGCGAGGTCGGGACCGGTGACGATGCGGTCGACCACGACCTCGATGTCGTGCTTCAGCTTCTTGTCGAGTGCCGGGGCATCTTCGAGATCATGGAACTCACCATCGATCTTCACGCGCTGAAAGCCCTTGCGCATCAGGTCGTTCAGCTCGCGCTTGTATTCGCCCTTCCGGCCGCGGGCGATGGGCGCGAGCAGGTAGAGCCGGGTGCCTTCGGGCAGGGCCATGACCTTGTCGACCATCTGGCTGACCGTCTGGCTTTCGATCGGCAGGCCGGTGACCGGCGAATAGGGAATGCCGACGCGCGCAAAGAGCAGGCGCAGATAATCGTATATTTCCGTGACAGTACCGACTGTCGAGCGCGGATTGCGGCTGGTTGTTTTCTGCTCGATTGAGATGGCGGGAGACAGACCCTCGATGCTTTCGACATCGGGCTTTTCCATCATTTCGAGAAATTGCCGGGCGTAGGCCGACAGGCTCTCGACATAGCGCCGCTGCCCTTCGGCATAGATGGTATCGAATGCCAGCGACGACTTGCCGGACCCGGAGAGCCCGGTCATGACGATGAGCTTGTCGCGCGGAAGCCGCAGGTCGATGTTCTTGAGATTGTGCTCCTTGGCCCCGCGGATGATGAGATCGCGATTGGGCGAAGTGGGCTTGGACATCGGCAAATTACCTTGGCGGCAGGACGAAGCGCGGCGCGCATCGTCGCTGGGAGTTTCGATCACTTGGAGCTTGCCCGGGGAAGGAGTTCAGGCCAGCCGCACATATAACCACGATACTACGCCGGTGCCATCCGGACGGATCGGCAGGTCGTCAGTTTAGACAGAACATATGAAGAACGCAGCAGAGTCGGTCAAGTCGTCACGCAGCTGAAACACAGGGGGCTTAAGCGGCGCATTACGCGATAACGGAGCCGTCCATGCTCGCCACCGAACACGACCTGCGCAACTGGCTGACTGCGACCGAAGTTGGTGCAACGCCGAAGCATCTGGGAATACGCCTGGATGCGGCGGGCAATTTCCTGGCGATCTCCGGCAATACGGTGATCCGGCATGTGCGCAAGGGCTCGGCAAGCATGGACCTGCTGATCGACGTGCAGGATCGCCTGAAACGGGCTCAGTACGCCGAGCACTTTGCGTTCCTGCCACCCGCAAGCTTTCACATGACGGTTTTCGAGGGCGTCGTACATGACCGGCGCCGGCCGGACGCCTGGCCAGAGGGTGTTGCCCTCGATCGGCCGGTGTCAGATACCACGGCGATCTATCTTGAGCGCCTGGCGGATTTCGTGTGCCCAGCATTCACCATGCGCGGCTCCGGCGTTTCGCCGCTTGGGCTTCTGGTGGAGGGCGCAACAGCCGATGAGGAGCGGACTGCCCGGCATGTGAGGGAGCAGCTTACGGTGCCATTCGGCTACCGACAGCATGTACATGATGCCTACCGCTTTCACGTCACGCTCGCCTATGTGCGGCGCCTGCTGCCCGACGCGGCGGTCGGCTACTACATGGCCTTGTGCCGGGAGTTGTCGGCAGCAGTGCAGGCATTCGGCCCGCTGGAGCTCGATCGACCAGCCTTCTGTACCTTCGAGGACCTGACGCATTTCGAAGAACGCCTGCCCCTGTGAGCAGCGCCACGCAATTGACAGTCGCGCCAAACTAGAACAAAATAAGAACTGTCGGTTTCGGTGAGTAAGTCCGCATTTGCGGTGCAGCAGCAGGCCAGCCGGCTAGCCACGCGCGGCGGCGCGGGCTAAGCGGCTGCAAAGGCAATTTTCGAGAGGTTTGTCATGGCAGGCAGCGTGAACAAGGTCATCCTGGTTGGGAACCTCGGTGCCGATCCGGAAGTGCGCAACTTGCCGTCTGGCGGCAAGGTGGTGAACCTGAGCGTCGCGACATCGGAAAGCTGGCGGGACCGCAATTCAGGGGAGCGCAAGGAGCGGACCGAATGACACCGAGTGGTGATCTTCTCCGAAGGCCTGACCAAGGTCGCCGAGCAGTACCTGCGCAAGGGCAGCAAGGTCTATATCGAGGGCCAGTTGCAGACCCGCAAGTGGCAGGACCAGAACGGCCAGGACAAGTACTCGACCGAAGTGGTGCTGCAGGGTTTCAACTCGAACCTGACCATGCTTGATGGCCGAGGCGACGGTGAAGGGCAGGGGAGTGGCTTCTCCGCACCGCGCGAAAGTCAGGGCTTTGGTGGCGGCGGCAATCGCAATGAGGGTCGACGCCCGGCTTCGACCGCGCCGGCCTTCGATGGCGGAATGGACGACGATATTCCGTTCTAAGCGGGTCGCCAGTCTGTATGCAGAGCAGATGGATGTATGCAATTCGGGCGGCCTCAGGGTCGCCCGGTGCTTTAGGTGCCCGCCCGGTCCGGCCTCAGGCAAGATGCGCGAGGGTATCGGCGTAAAGCGCTAGCAGGCCTTCGGAATTCACATCGGTGCAGACGCGGTGGGATGGACGGCCATCCCAGTCCGATGGGGGATATCTCACACTGTCGGCCTTCTGGATGGTCTGACCGAACGCAATACCTTCGGTGACGACGCGGATTGCGCCAGTGCGGGTGCTGAACAGCTCCGGCCGCAGCAGGTATGCGACCGCCGAGCTGTCGTGGACGAAAATGGACTCCACGCCACCATCATTATGGAACTTCTCATAGAATCGGGAAATCTCCCAGATGAAACGGCCTGCATCGCCTGCGATATGCTGCAGGTCGCGGAGATAGGCCTGCGGCATCTGCGTCTTCTGCGTGACATCGAGGCCGACCATGGTAGTCGGCCAGCCGGCGGCGGTAACCTCGTCGGCAGCCAGCGGATCGCCCCAGATATTGGCTTCGGCCGCCGGCGTGACATTGCCCAGCACGCCGCGAATACCGAAGGCGCCGCCCATAATGACGATCTGCTTCACTAGCGGCACAATGCCCGGGTCTTCGCGGAGCGCCATGGCAAGGTTGGTCATGCGGCCAACAGCGACGATCTCGATCTCGTGCGGATGCGCGCGGACCAGATCGATGATCAGCCGATGCGCCGGCCGCGGGTCAGCGTTGCGCTGAATTTCAGACGGGACCGGCACGTCGCCCAGGCCGTTATGGCCGTGGACGAAATGCGGCGCAGGACCAGCCTGACCGATCAGCGGCTCGCCGGCACCGCGGCCAACCAGCGCCGGAATTCCAAAGCGCTGGCAAAGGTAGAGCGCATTACGTGTCGTTGTGGCGATCGAGCCGTTCCCGAAAGTCGTGGTGACGGCCAGAAGCTCGACCTGCGGCGATGCGTGGAGGAAAAGCAGCGCCATGGCATCGTCAACGCCCGGGTCGGTATCGAAAATCACTTTGTGCATGGATGAAGCTCAACAGAAGAGATGGCGCGGCTGGCCGGTGCCGGAAGATGGGCCGCATAAGTCCCAAGCTGCAATAGCTGAATCGCGTCGGGCGGGCTAAGGTCGTCGCTGTTGCGCAAACCAGGGCCAAAGCCCCTCTGTGCAGCATCAAGAAGTTCCATAATATATCTTATGCGAATCGAGGATTGCGCTATGCCGACCGAACTTGACCTCGCCCAGCACTTGTTCGAGGCCCAGATGGATGGCCATGGGAGTGTCGACGCAACCCTCTTCGCGGGGCTCGATCGGGATAGCGCCTACCGCGTGATGCTGCGCGTGATGGACATGCTTGGCGAAAGGCCCGGAATGCTCAAGACGGCAATCGGTCCGGACGGCCAAGGTATGGCTGCACCCATCTTTGCGTCGCGCGTCGGTGAGTCCGGTCCGTTCAGTTTGCCCGCCTCACGCATCGTCGGACTTGAAGTCGAAGTTGGTCTGGTGGTCGGTCGCGATCTCGACACCCATACGGCACGGCATGATCCGGCGTCGATCACGGATGCGGTCGACTACTATTTCGTGGGAGTTGAAGTCTGTGGCTCACGCTACATCGACCGCAAGCTTGCCGGCACCTGGGGTGGCCTTGCCGACTCGATGACGGCTTTTGGCTACGTGATCAACCCCAGGCACCGCGAGTTTGGCGCGGACATCGCTGGCTACGAATTATCGCTCGATGCTGGTGACCGCCAGATCTTCAACGGCCCCGCCAAGCACGGCTTCGGGACGGTACTGGCAAGCTTCGAAGCCTATGCCAAGAACCAGCACCCCGACCTGCCCCTGAAGGCCGGCACCATTGTCACGACCGGCTCCCTGTGTGGCCTCGTGCCGACAAATACAGCTGGCCATGTCGCTGCAAAGCTCGGCACGCATGTCGTCGAGTTCGACCTCACCTGAACCAGAGTTGGATTGCATTATGGAACCGTCGCGGGACATCTCCCGGCTGCTGGAAATCATGGCGGCTCTCCGTAACCCAAACGGAGGTTGTCCCTGGGACCTGGAGCAGGATTTCAAGTCGATCCGCCACTACACGATCGAGGAAGCCTATGAGGTTGCCGACGCCATCGAACGGGAAGACTTCGACGATCTCCGCGAGGAGTTGGGCGACCTGCTTCTGCAGCCGGTGTTTCATGCACAGATGGCGTCGGAGGCCAAGCTCTTCGATTTCGGCGATGTGATTTTTGCCATTACGCAGAAAATGATCCGTCGGCATCCTCATGTCTTTGGCGAGGAGGCTGCCCGCAGCGCAGGTGGCGCCAAGGCAAAGTGGGAGGAGGTCAAGGCCGACGAGCGGGCGAAGAAGGCCGCAAAGAAGCCTGTCGATGCTTCGATCCTCGACGACGTTCCACACAACCTCCCTGCCCTTGCCCGCGCCGAGAAACTCAGCAAGCGGGCGGCAAAGGTCGGCTTCGACTGGCCGGATTGGACCGAGACACTCGCCAAGGTGCGAGAAGAGCTGGACGAGGTCGCAGCAGCCAAGACTGACGGCAGCACGGATGCGCAAGTGACCGAAGAGGTCGGGGACCTGCTGTTCGCGGCGGCGAATTTGGCGCGAAAGCTCGGTGTCGACCCGGAGGCGGCTTTGCGGGATGCAAATGCCAAGTTCAGTCGGCGCTTCGCCTATGTCGAAGGCCGTGCTCGTGAGGATGAAGTCGCCTTGGCCGATGCCGGCCTTGAACGACTGGATGGCTACTGGAACGAGATACGAACCAAGGACAAGAACGGGCCCTGATCAGGCGGCATCGCTGCCTTCTATCCGCCCGGCAAATCGTTGCTGGAACGCCGCCTTGTGTCTGGGATCGACGCGCACTTCGTAGACCTGACCGACCTCATCAGGTTCGTCCCGCGAGATGATCTCTGCATGGCCGTAGAGCCAACCCATATCTGCGCCGGCCGTGTGCTCCAACTTCACGCGATAGGTTCGGCTCGTCTGGGAGAGAACGCGCTCGATGGTGGCGAGGAGCAAGTCGAGCCCCTCCCCTGTCTGCGCCGAGACCGGCACGTGCCCCGCCACCTGGCCCAGCGGCTGGATGGCCTCCAGCCCATGCACTGCGCCATCAGCATCGTGCTCAAGGAGGTCAACCTTATTCCAGACCTCGATAATGGGCGTCCGTGCATTTTCGGTGGCGCCGAGATCGCTCAGCACCTTCAGCACGTCGGTGGCTTGGGCCGCATGATCGGGATTGGCGACATCGCGCACATGCAGGATGATATCGGCTTCCAGCACCTCTTCGAGCGTTGCGCGGAACGCAGCAACGAGTTCAGTGGGCAGGTTGGAAACAAAGCCCACCGTGTCCGACAGCATGACTTCGCGGCCATGTGGCAGCTGGATCTTGCGGACGGTGGTATCGAGCGTGGCGAAAAGCTGGTCTTTCGCGAACACCCCTGCCCCGGTCAAGGCGTTGAAAAGGCTGGATTTCCCAGCGTTGGTGTAGCCGACGATTGCGACGATCTGAAACGGCGCGGCATCACGGCGACCGCGCTGTAGCGAACGAGTCTGCCGCACCTTTTCGAGCCGCTCTTCCAGCAGCTTGATCCGCTCTTGCAGCTGGCGGCGGTCGCTTTCGAGCTGAGTTTCGCCCGGTCCGCCCATGAAGCCGAACCCGCCTGAGCCGCGCTGCCGCTCAAGGTGGGTCCATGACCGGACCAGCCGGCTCTTCTGATAGTTGAGATGGGCCAGTTCGACCTGAAGGACGCCTTCACGTGTCGCCGCCCGCTCACCGAAGATTTCGAGGATCAGGCCGGTGCGGTCCAGTACCTTGGCGCCGGTTTCTTTCTCGAGATTTCGCTGCTGGATCGGATGCAGCGCGGCATCGACAAGCAGCAACTCGATCTTGTCCGCCTTCACCCGCTGCGAGATCGTCTCGACATGCCCACCGGAAATGAAGGTTGCCGGCTTGATCTCGCGGACCTTGAACACCTCCGAAAAGATGACCTCGACCCGAATAGCTTCAGCCAGCCCCTGGAACTCGGCATGCCGGGCTTCAATCGAATGGGTGTAGCCGAGCCCGCGCACATCGGGAACGACGAGACCGACGCGCGTGGGCGCTTCGCGGTGGTCGATGAACCGGTCCTTCCGGACCTGTTCGTCGCCGCCGTCTTCAAGTTCAAACTCGTCGCTCATGTAACTCCGGTCAGTCGTCGCCTGTGTGTTCCGGATCGAAGAGCTGGATCGGAGCACCCGGCATGATCGTCGAAATCGCATGCTTGTAGACAAGCTGCGATTGGGCATCGCGCCGCAGAAGCAGACAGAAATTGTCGAACCACGTGATAACGCCCTGAAGCTTCACGCCATTCACCAGGAAAATGGTGACTGGTACCTTCTGCTTGCGGACGTGGTTGAGGAACGAATCCTGCAGGTTGGGTGTCTTTTCGCTGGGCATTAGCAGGCCTCTTTTCGCGTCAACTGGTAGCCGGCGCAGCCGAAGGGCCGCCCGTTCTCACTCGGCTTGGGGCCGCCACAGCCCGTTTGCCATTCGCTCTTCAGTCTCCCACCACAAAACACTATGGCATACAAGAATTGTTGTGCCTACCCGTCGACTTTGTCGGGCTCATAGCCCGAGGCTCTTGATTTTCCGGTGCAATGCACTGCGCTCCATGCCTACGAATTCGGCAGTCTTGGAGATATTGCCGCCAAACCGCTCGATTTGTGCCAGCAGGTACTGCCGCTCGAACACCTCGCGTGCATCGCGCAGTGGCAAGCTCATCAGGTGTGCGGCTGATTCGCTGTCGCCGACGGTCGGCAACACTTCCCCGATATCCGGCGGCAACAGCGCTGCGGTGATCACGCCATCGGAAGGCGCCTGATCCTTCACCAGGATCAAGAGGCGTTCGATGGAGTTTCGAAGCTGGCGGGCATTGCCGGGCCAGTCCTGCGCCTGCAGCACCGCAACCGCGTCGTCGCCGATCGTCAGCGAGCGGAGGTTATGCAGTTTGCAGATCTGCTCGATGAAGGCCGCCACCAGAGGGGGGATGTCCTCCCGGCGCTCGCGCAGGGGGGTCAGCTGGATCGGCACGATGGCGAGCCGATGAAACAGATCCGACCGGAACTGCCCCTGTTCGATCAGCTGCGACACATTCTGCGAGCTCGACGAGATGATTCTGACATCA
>CAYPYV010000147.1:0-8215 GCA_964414845.1 uncultured Devosia sp.
GGTCGCGATAGACCGTCAGCCCTTCCTTGAGGCAGAGCTGGAACCAGTCGCGGCAAGTGATGCGGTTGCCCGTCCAGTTGTGGAAATACTCGTGCGCGATGACGCTTTCGATGGCGGCATAGTCGCCGTCGGTGGCGGACTCGGGCTTGGCGAATACCAGCCTGTCGTTGAAGATGTTGAGGCCCTTGTTCTCCATCGCGCCAAAATTGAAATCCGACACGGCAACGATGTTGAACACGTCGAGATCGTACTCTCGCCCGAAGCGGCGTTCGTCCCACGCCATCGAGCGCTTGAGCGAATCCATTGCATAGGCGCACTCGGCTTCCTTGCCATGTGTGCAGTAGATGCCGAGCGCGACCTTGCGGCCCGAGGCGGTGGTGAAGCTGTCGTGAATGGAGCCGAGGTCACCCGCGACCATGGCGAAAAGATAGGACGGCTTCGGGAAGGGGTCGTCCCAAACTGCGAAATGCTGGTTGTCGCCGAGGTCGCCCTTTTCGACGAGATTGCCGTTCGCAAGCAGCACGGGCGCCAGTGTCTTGTCGGCCTGCATCCTCACCCGGTAAGGCGCCAGGATGTCCGGCCGGTCCGGGAAGAACGTGATGCGGCGAAAGCCTTCGGGCTCGCACTGGGTGCACCAGGTGCCGGACGATCGATAGAGCCCCATGAGTTTCGTATTTCCTTCGGGCTGCACCGTGACTTCTGTCTCGAGCACGAAGCGCTTGAGCGGCGGCTCGTGGATGGTGAGCCCGGACTCGGTCTCGGCATAGGCAGTAAGCGACAGCGGCAACCCGTCGATGGCGATCGATCCGAGCTTCAGCTCCTCGCCGTCGAGTTCGAGCGGAGTGCCCGGCTCGGTACCCTGGCGCGGCGCGATGGTCAGCAAGGCGCGCACCCGACTCTTCTCCGGCGCGATGACCACATCGAGTTCGACCTTCTCCACCAGGTATGGGGTGGGCGCGTAGTCCCCGAGGTAGATGGTTTCTTCCGTACCGCCGCGCATCGATAACTCCCGGACAATCAAGTGATTAGGCAAGTGTGGCACTCTAGCTACAGCCGAATCCGGGCGATAGTGTATTCTGTCCAGCTGACTTCGACAGCAATGGCCGTGGCGGAGCGTCGCGCCCGGCAGGTTCAGCTCAAGATCAGCGCACGGGCTTGGCGGGTCAAAACCCCGTCATGTGCGGCATTCACATTAAGACCGGACGCCGGCCGGAACGGGTAACAAACCTGCTTGACCTCAACCTTGCTTGAGGTCGTAGCGGTGTCATCCCGATTTGGGCGGGCGAGGGAGCGAGACGATGATCGATTCTGTTTTCCGCTGGTTCGAGAACCGGCTCAATCCCTATCCGAAGACCGAGCCGGCGCAACCACCCAAAGGCCTCGTCGCCTTCTGTCTGCACTATTCGAAGGGAGCCAAGCGCTGGCTGATCGCCATGGCAGTGCTGGGCGCGGCCATTGCTGTGGGCGAGATCATGCTCTTCGGCTTCATGGGCTCGCTGGTGGACTGGCTGAGCACAGCCGACAAGGCGACCTTCCTCGAGACCGAGGGGTGGAAGCTCTGGGGCATGGGCTTGTTCCTGCTGCTGCTGCTACCCGCGCTGCAGCTGATCGATACCCACATCATCCACCAGACCTTGCTCGGCAATTTCCCGCAGCGCATCCGCTGGATGGCGCATCGCTACCTGCTCAGGCAGTCGATGAGCTATTTCCAGGACGAGTTTGCCGGCCGCATCGGCGCCAAGCTGATGCAGACGGCCCTCGCCGTGCGCGAAGTGGTCATGAAGCTGCTCGATGTCACCATCTTCGTCGTCGTCTATTTCGCCGGCGCCGTGGTGCTCGCTGCGATGAGCGATATATGGCTCGCCGTGCCCTTCATTGTGTGGCTCGCCTTCTATGTGACGCTGCTCTGGTACTATATCCCGCGGCTTGGCACGGTCAGCGAGATGCAGGCCGACGCCCGCTCGATGATGACCGGCCGCATCGTCGACAGCTACACCAACATCGCCACCGTGAAGCTGTTCTCGCATTCGCAGCGGGAGGAATCCTACGCGCATGAGGCGATGGATGAGTTCATGGGCACCGTGCACAAGCAGATGCGCATGGTCACTATCCTGCAGGTGGCGATCACCACGTCGAATTGCATCCTCCTCGCCGCCGTGTGCTGGATCGGCATTGCGCAATGGCTCAATGGCGCGATGAGCCCCGGCGCTGTCGCCGTGGCGGCGTCGCTTGTGCTGCGCTTCCAGGGCATGAGCCAGTGGGTCATGTGGGAAATGTCGGCACTCTTCGAGAATATCGGCATCGTGCGCGACGGCATCAATTCCATCTCGCTGCCGCGTGTGGTGTCCGATGCGCCGGAGGCGAAGCCGCTCGGCCCGGTCAAGGGCGACGTGCGCTTCGAAAAGGTCAGCTTCCACTATGGCAAGAAGGGTGGCGTCATCGAGGGGCTCGACCTTGCAATCCGGCCGGGCGAAAAGATCGGCCTCGTCGGCCGTTCAGGCGCCGGCAAGTCGACCATCGTCAATCTGTTGCTGCGCTTCTACGATCGCGAGAGCGGCATCATCTCGATCGACGGCAAGGACATTGCCGGTGTGCAGCAGGATTCACTGCGCGAGCAGATCGGCGTCGTGACGCAGGACACTTCGCTGCTGCACCGCTCCGTGCGCGAGAACATCCTCTATGGCCGCCCCGACGCGTCCGAGGCGGAAATGCGCGAGGCAGCACGGCTCGCCGAAGCCGACCAGTTCATCGAGACTCTGGTCGACATGAAGGGCCGCAAGGGCTTCGACGCCCATGTCGGGGAGCGCGGCGTCAAGCTGTCGGGCGGGCAGCGGCAGCGCATCGCGATTGCGCGGGTGCTGTTGAAGAACGCGCCGATCCTCGTGCTGGACGAGGCGACCTCGGCGCTCGACAGCGAGGTCGAGGCGGCGATCCAGGGCCAGTTGCAGCTGCTGATGCGCAACAAGACGGTGATCGCGATTGCGCACCGGCTTTCGACTATCGCCGCCATGGACCGGCTGGTGGTGCTCGACCAGGGACAGATCGTGGAGCAGGGGACCCATGCCGAGCTGCTCGCGCTCAATGGCCATTATGCGCGGCTCTGGAACCGTCAGTCCGGCGGTTTCCTCGAGCCCGACGTACCCGAAGAGGTGGCAGCTGAATGACGAAGCTGGATTTAGGCACGCTGAATCTTGGCACGCTGGGCGCGATACCAGTCCTCGAGCCACTGGGTGAGGCGGGCGAAGGGAACATGGTGTGCATCGCCCCCGGCATCTGCGGTCCCCTCGGTGAAATCGAGGGTCAGGCTCAGCCCGGCGACATCGCCGGGAAACCGCCTGAGGGAGAGAACCAGCCGGTCGTCGGCAAGCCAGTCGGCCCTGTCGACGTGCCAGTTCCATTCCCCGATCTCGACAAGTAGCGCGCCGTCGTTCGTGCGGACAACCTTGCCGGCCTCCACCCATTGCGAGTTCATCGCCTCATTTGCGGTAAGCATCAGCTGATAGGTGCCAAGGGGCGAGGCGATGCGGCGGGTGTCGTCGGACATGGGCTGCGCCTTTACTCTCGGAGGCAGATGTTCACTTCTCAGATTAACGTTGCAGCGCTGCAATAGTCATCAAGCGCGAACTGGGCCATAGCTTCCGCCATGCGCTCCCGATGACGGGTGCGTCTCCCCATTCCCCACCCCAATGTCCCAGGAGGACAAGATGGATAGCTTCAACCTTCTTCTCATTGCGCCCACTGCCCGCACCGCGATCAAAAGCAAACCGAAACAATACCTTAGAGCTCTGATCTGATTCTGATATTCAGTTCAGGCTCGGAAATGAGTGGATCATGCTCAACCGAGTCGTTTCCTGGTTCGACGCCCGCTACAGCCCCGTAGCGCTTGCGAAGGACACCACGCCCCCCACCGGCGTCGATAAGTTCATCTTCTATTTCCTCAAGCAGTTTCGCGGTGCCATCTGGCTGCGGATGGTGCTGGTCGCCATCGGCTCGGTCGCCGATGCGATGATGCCGATCTTCGTCGGCATGCTCGTAGGCATGCTGTCGAACACGCCACCGGGGCAGATGTTTGCCCAGCACTGGCAGATACTGCTGGTGATGGTCGTGGTGCTGGCGGTTGTCCGCCCGGTCACCTTCGTGCTGGACCAGCTTGTACGAAACCACGCCATCGTGCCTTCCATCGTCAATCTCGTACGCTGGCAGAGCCATTGGCACGTGGTGCGGCAGAGCTGGACCTTCTTCCAGAACGATTTTGCCGGCCGCATCGCCAACAAGGTGATGCAGGCAGGCGAGGCGATCGAGACGGCGGTCAACCTCTCCATCGACGCGGCCTGGTACGCGGTCATCTTCGTGGTGGTGGCGATCCTCGCGCTCGCCGGCATGAACCACTGGGTGCTTCTTGTGCCGGTCGCCGTCTGGCTCGTGCTCTACGGCATACTGTTCGTCATCTGCATGCCGCTCATCGCCAAGCACTCCGAGGATCTCTCGGACGCCCGCTCGGTGATGACGGGCCGCATCGTCGACGCCTACACCAATATCCACACGCTCAAGACCTTCTCGACCTCCGGTCATGAGGACAAGTACGTGGCGGATTCGGTGCTGGAACACACGGTGGAGTTCCAGAAGCTGATGCGCGTCTTCACCTATATGTGGAGCGTGCTGTTCGTCTTGAACGCGGGCCTCGTCATCTCGATCACCTGGCTGGCGCTGGCCGGCTGGAACGACGGCACGCTCTCGGCCGCGGCCGTGGCGACCGCCATCCCCTTCGCGCTGCAGATCATGAACATGAGCGGCTGGATCCTCGATATCGGCTCCAACATCTTCCGCCAGATCGGCACGGTGAAGGACTCGATGGATACCATCGCCCAGCCCATCAAGATGATCGACGCGCCCACTGCGCCGGCCCTGAGGGTCACCGAAGGCCTCATCGAGTTTGACAACGTCACCTTCAACTACTGGCGCGGCGAAGAGGGGAAGGTGATGGAGAACTTCCACCTCACCATCCGGCCGGGCGAGAAGGTGGGCCTTGTCGGACGTTCCGGTTCCGGCAAGTCGACGCTGGTCAACCTGATGCTGCGCCTCTTCGATGTCGAGGGCGGTTCGATCCGCATCGACGGACAGGATGTGCGGACGGTGACGCAGGAGAGCCTGCGCTCGGCCATCGGTCTCGTCAGCCAGGATACCTCGCTGCTGCATCGCTCGGTGCGCGAGAACATCAAGTATGGCCGCCAGTTGGCGACCGATGACGAGATGGTCCGGGCAGCCGAGCAGGCCAAGGTGGCCGAGGTGATCGCCGGGCTCGTCGATCCGCACGGGCGGCGCGGCTTCGATGCCCATGTCGGCGAACGTGGCGTGAAGCTCTCGGGGGGGCAGAGGCAGCGCGTCGCCATCGCCCGGGTGCTCTTGAAGGATGCCCCTATCCTCGTGCTCGACGAGGCGACGTCCGCGCTCGACAGCGAGGTCGAGGCAGCCATCCAGG
Source organism: uncultured Devosia sp. (assembly GCA_964414845.1). GTDB lineage: Bacteria > Pseudomonadota > Alphaproteobacteria > Rhizobiales > Devosiaceae > Devosia_A. The sequence continues at coordinate 5,480 of CAYPYV010000147.1, forward strand.
AGCAGCTCACCTCGCTGATGGAGGGTAAGACTGTGATCGCCATCGCGCATCGCCTTTCGACCATCGCGGCGATGGATCGGCTGGTGGTGCTCGAAAAGGGCGTCATCGTCGAAGAGGGCACTCATGCCGAGCTGCTGTCGAGGGGCGGACACTATGCCAAGCTCTGGGAGCACCAGTCCGGCGGCTTTCTCGATGCCGAAGTGCAGGCGGCGGAGTAACCCGGGCCTGATGAACTGCAGGAGGGCAGGGCGCGACGTCCTGCCCTTTTCTCCCGTGAGGTCGGCTGCCATATCCGCGGGGCGGATAGTGCAACCGGCTTCATCCGAGCGACATTTGACCAGTGCAGCGTACCACCCCGGCGGGCTACGCTATCCAAGCGCATGGTGACGAGGGAAATGCCAGCATGACGCCGTTTCATCAGGTCCTGGGCAACAATCTGGTTGCCAATATCACCAATTTCACCGTGTGGTTCGCCATCACCTTCTGGGTCTATCTCGAGACCCGGTCGGTCTTTGCCACGGGAATGATAGCCGGCATCTACCTGGTTCTGACAGCCGGGCTCGGCATCTGGTTCGGGTCGCTCGTGGATCACCACGCCAAACGCATGGTCATGCTGGGTTCGAGCGCGGTCTCGTTCCTGTTCTACACGCTCTCGCTGGCCCTGCTGCTGGCGTTTCCCGAGGCCGTCTTCCAGAACGAGTATGGCTGGCAGCTCTGGGCTTTCGTGCTGCTGGTGATGCTTGGCGTCATCGCAGGAAACATCCGTTCCATCGCGCTGCCCACGCTGGTTACCATCCTCGTGCCCGCGGATCGCCGCGACAGGGCCAATGGCCTTGTCGGCATGGTCACCGGCATTGGCTTCCTGACAACCTCTGTCATCTCCGGAATGCTGGTGGCCTGGGGCGGCATGCTGGCGACGCTGGTGCTCGCGCTTGCCCTTACCGCTCTGGTCTATATCCACTTGTGGTTCGTTCGCCTGGATGAGGGGCGCGTGGCGCCCCACCCCGATGCACCGCCGGAAAAGCGCCGTATCGACATCGCCGGCACCATCCGGGTCATCGCCGGGGTACCAGGTCTCTTCGCGCTGATCTTCTTTGCCGCGCTCAACAATTTCCTCGGCGGCATCTTCATGGCACTTCTCGATGCCTATGGCCTGTCGCTGGTATCGGTTGAGGTCTGGGGCCTCCTGTTCGGTGTGCTTTCCACCGCCTTCATCCTCTCCGGCCTCATGATCTCGCGCACCGGCCTCGGCAAGAAGCCGCTGCGCACCCTGCTGCTGGTCAACCTCATCGTCTGGTCGGCCTGCTCGGTCTTCACCATCCAGTCGTCGATATGGCTGCTGGCGGGCGGGATCTTCCTGTGGATGCTGCTCGGGCCCTATGCCGAGGCTGCAGAGCAGACGACCCTCCAGAAAGTCGTGCCGCTCGACCGGCAGGGACGAGTGTTCGGCTTCGCGCAATCGGTCGAGCAGTCGGCTTCTCCGCTGACCGCCTTCTTCATCGCCCCGGTTGCAGAATTCGTCTTCATCCCGCTCATGACCAATGGTCAGGGCGCTGCGCTCATCGGGCCATGGTTTGGAACCGGACCCGAGCGCGGCATCGCCTTGGTGTTTACCCTCGCCGGCCTCGTCGGCGTGGTAATCACCGTGCTCGCCTTCACCTCGAAATACTATCGCCAGCTTTCCGAAGCATATGCCAATGCCCCTGATCCGGCAGCCGCGGCTGCGTCTCCGGCACCAGCATCAGGCACATGACAGAAAGGCCATGCGCCTTCGAAGCGCACCGCTGCCTCTTGCGCGGCGGGCGCGGCCAGAGCGGTTTCAAGGAACTGCATGACCTTTCCGGTTCGAGAGAGCGACCAAACAATGGCCTGGATCATTTCAGCGTCTCGGCTGAAACGTGAGGTGATCTAGGCGCTCGAGGCTCACGCCCTGCAATAGAGCCCATAAAGCGTGGTCAGCACGGCCTCGACCTCCGGGCTCGCGAGCCGGTAGTGGATCGACTGTCCGTCCCGCCGGGTCTTGACGAGTCCCAGCGCCCGCAACTTCGAAAGGTGCTGCGATAATGGGCTCTGGTTCAGCCCCACGCGCTCGCTGAGTTCGGTGACGGTCAGCTCCTCGTTGAGCAGATGGCAAAGCACCATCAGCCGGCTCTGGTTCGCCATTGCGGCGAGCAGACCAGCGGCCGTCTCGGATTTTTGTGCAAGCAGCGACGGTTCCATCTTGATCATATTAGAATATCCGAATATATAAATATACGGCTTTTCACAGGAAGCCTAGCAGCAAAATCGGGAGCTCACCATGTTCACCGCCAATGTCGGCACTCCGGACCGCATCATCCGCATCGTCATCGGGCTGGTGCTCGTGGCGCTGCCCTTCGCGCTGGGCGCCACACTTCCAGGCTGGCTCACCATTGCGCTTCCCATCGTTGGGATCGTGCTCTTTGTCACTGCTTTCATCGCCTTTTGTCCGATCTATCGGGTGATCGGCATTTCAACCGCCGGCAATAAGGAATAATCGAAATGGGTCTTTTCTCGTTCAAGCCCAAGGGCTTCAGCTACCAGTCGGTCGATGGCGACTTTGCCGTTACCGGCCAGATCAGCGTGGCGGAAGTGAAGGATGTTGCAGCCGCCGGCTTCAAGTCCATCGTCTGTGCCCGGCCTGACAATGAATCGGCTGACCAGCCGAGCTTTGCGACGATTGCAGCGGAAGCGGAGCGCAACGGCTTGCAGATCGTG
>CAYPYV010000148.1:0-8055 GCA_964414845.1 uncultured Devosia sp.
GATAGCGTCCTGCGAGGCTGTCGAGTGTCGCCTCGACATGGGGCAGCGGCTCGATCGGATGGCGCAGCATTTCGCGCCCGGCGTCGAGCAATTGCCCGATGACGCTGCCCGGCACCCGGCCATCGGTCACATCGACCGCCGTCTCGATCATCGAGAGCACGAAGCCTTTCACGCCGAAGCCGTAATGGGCGATGTTGCGCTTCTCGGCGGCGAGGAGATGCTCGCTCAAGTGATGCGGCTCGGCATAGGGCCGCAGCAGTTCGCGGAACTTCGCCTCGGTGAGCTTGAAGTAGCGCTCGTGGTGCCAGAGCGTGTCGTCCGCATCGAAGGCGATGAGGTCGAGGGGCATGGTCAGGTCCTCAATGCCGGCGCGGGTTGCGATGGCCGCGCGCCGTGCGGGTGGCGGCGTGAAAACCCGGCGGCTTGGTGCGCACCCACGCCACGAAGCGCGCGAGTTCGGGGTCTTCGCGCAACGCGGCAATATCGGCAAGCCGGTCGGCGATTTCCGCCTCGGTATAGCGGGCGTGGATGGCGCTGTGGCAGATCTGGTGCAGCAGCACCGCGCCCAGATGCGTTCCACCTTTCAGCTTTGGTGTCAGGTGATGCCGGCTCGCCCTGGCTCCGGGCGGAATCGGCCGGCCACAGAGGGGGCAGTGTTGAACCTCAATCGTTGCGGACAGGACTGAACTCCGTGGAGATGATGCCCATCATCACATCATCTTGCCACTCGCCATCGACGAAAGCAGCTTCCCGCTCTCGGCCTTCAACGACGAAACCGCATTTCTGGTAGGATGCAATTGCTCGCGCGTTGTACGCCAGAACCCGAAGAGATACGCGGTGCAGTCCGAGCACGCCAAAGGCGTGTCCGAGAACAAGCTGCATCGCCTCCGTGCCATAACCACGGCCAAGCGCCTGAGGGTCGGCGATGCCAATTGCAACCATGGCGCGCCGATCCATCTCGTTCAGGCTGTGCAGACGTATGTCGCCCAATAGCGCGCCGTCCCGTTCGATCGCCCACGCATGGGGCTGACTCGAGAGCTGCGCAAACCAGCGTCTCGCATCCTCTTCAAGAAAAGGGCGCAAGTCTGAGCGGCTGCCGCCATACATGCGGTGGATTTCGGGATCCGTCCCGAGCGCCAGCCGGCGCTGGATATCGCCCGGCAGGACCGGGCGCAGCCGGATGGTATTGCCGATCAGTACCGGAATGCTCATGCGCTGGTCAGCGCGTCACGGTCCTTCTTCGAAAGCCGTTCGGTTGCGCTCTTCAGCTGGCCGCAGGCGGCGAAGATGTCGCGGCCACGCGGGGTACGGACCGGGCTCGCATAGCCTGCGCGGTTGACGATATCGGCGAACTTCTCGATGCGCGACGAGGTCGAGCACTCGTAATTCGTACCCGGCCAGGGGTTGAACGGGATGAGGTTGATCTTGGCGGGAATGCCAGCGAGCAGCCGCACCAGTTCGCGCGCATCGGCATCGGAATCATTGATGTCGCGCAGCATCACGTATTCGAACGTGATGCGGCGGGCGTTCGACAGACCTGGATAATCGCGGCAGGCCTGTATCAGCTGTTCCAGCGGGTACTTCTTGTTGATCGGCACGAGGATGTCGCGGAGATCATCGCGCACGGCATGGAGCGAGATCGCCAGCATGACGCCGATCTCGGCGCCGGTGGGCGCGATGAAGGGCACTACGCCCGAGGTCGAGAGCGTGATGCGCCGCTTCGAGAGCGAGATACCCGCTTCATCCGATGCGATCAGCAGCGCCTGCTTCACGTTCTCGTAATTGTAGAGCGGCTCGCCCATGCCCATCATGACGATATTGGTGATGGCGCGGCTGTCGCCTTCCGAGCCGCCCGATCCGCGCGGGGCCGGGACGAGGCCATCGGTGGGGCGTACGCCGCCGGGGAAATCGCCGAGGCGTTCACGCGCCATCAGGATCTGCCCGAGGATTTCGCCTGCGGTCAGGTTGCGCACCAGCTTCTGCGTGCCGGTATGGCAGAACGAACAGGTGAGCGAGCAGCCGACCTGCGAGGAAACGCAGAGCGTGCCGCGGTCCTCCTCGGGGATATAGACGGTCTCGACATCGACGGGCGGCATGAGCGGCGACTTCGGGTCGCGGAAGCGGAAGAGCCACTTGCGCGTCCCGTCCATCGATACCTGCTCGGTGACGATTTCCGGGCGGTCGAGCACGAAACTGTCCGCGAGCTTTTGGCGGAAGCCCTTCTGGATATTGCTCATCCGGTCGAAATCGGTGACGCCGTTGTGGTAGATCCAGTTCCACAGCTGGCTCGCCCGCATCTTGGCTTCGCGGTCGTCGAGGCCGATGCCCTTCAGCGTTTCGCGCAATTCCCCGCGCATCAGCCCGACCAGCGACGGACGCCCGGCGCGCGGCCGGTCGACATGAGCGTGGAAATCGAGATCGAGGGCAATGGACATGCGGGCGGCTTTCTCAGCGGTCGCGATGGGGAAGGCCATAACATAAGCGCTGGCCCGGCGCAAAAAAGGCCGGGACATTGGTGCCCCAGCCTCGAAATCGTGATCGGACGTACCGGCTTACTTCGCGGCCTTGGCGCGCTCGACGGCGTCGAGGATCACCTTGCGGGCGTCGTCGACGCCACCGATGCGCTCGATCTTGGCCCATTTGCCGGGCTCGAGATCCTTGTAATGGGTGAAGAAGTGCTTCACGCGCTCGATCTGGATGGGCTGCATGTCGGCGACATCCTTGATGCCGTCATACATCTTGGTGAGCTTCGAGACCGGCACGGCGAGGATTTTCTCGTCCTGCCCGCCATCGTCTTCCATGAACAGGATGCCGAAGGGACGGCAGCGGACGACTGCCCCCGGAACCAGGGGCCGCGAGTTCATCACGATGACGTCGAGCGGGTCGCCATCGCCACACAGAGTGTGCGGAACGAAGCCGTAGTTTCCGGGGTAGCGCATCGGGGTGTAGAGGAAGCGGTCGACGAACAGCGCGCCCGAGGCCTTGTCGATCTCGTACTTGATCGGCTCGCCGCCCATCGGCACTTCGATGATGACGTTGAGATCGTCCGGCGGGTTCTTGCCGATCGGAATGGCATCGATATTCATGTTAGGCGCCTATTGGGTGGAGGATTTGGGCTATTGGCCCAATCGCGGCCAAAAAGGCAAGGCACCAGAATGCATGGGATTTGTGCGCGACGGCCAGTACCGGTCGTTTGCCGCGAGGTTGGGAGGGTACTTATGCGCCGTGTCACCGCTGCCATTTGTGGGTTTTTCGCAGTTCTCGGCCCTGCTTCCGCCGCCGGGCTGGTCAATTCGAGCTACACCGACCTCGATCTCGACCAGTGCACCGTGATCACGGCCGATGATTTCGGCGCCACCTGGGCCTGCCCCGGACTGAAGGGCATGCCGGTCATGGTAGGGGAGGGCGACCTGCGCTTCTTCGTCTCGTATGGCCTTACTTCCACAACCGAGAAGGCTGCCGAGCAGACGTTGCCGCCCTTCAACCACCTTGGTGCGAAGATCGAGTGGCGGGTGTCGAACGACGAGGGCCGCTGGCTCCCGTTCGCGACCATCCTGCGTTACTTTACGGCTAAGCCCGATGGGAGCGAGGGCGAGGGGCAGGTGCTGGTGGTGACAAAGGTCGCCCCGGGCGCCACCTGCCATGTCGCCTATATCGATGCGCTTGCCAATCCCGATGCCAATGAGCTTGCTCGCAACGCCGCCGACGAGAGGGCGCGGGATTTCGACTGCGAGACGGATACAGTCGAGCCTGTGGGTGAGTTTACCGCGTGGTGAGGGTGAGGCTTTTCCTCACAGCTTCACCGCCGTGCCCGAAACCGAGACCATGAGCATCGAGCCGGACTGGCCGACAACTTCGTAGTCGATATCGACTGCGACCACGGCATCGGCACCCAACCGACGGGCATCGTCGCGCAGTTCGGCGAAGGCTTCGTTGCGGGCGTCGCGCAGCGCGCCTTCATAGGCGCCGGAGCGCCCGCCGACAATGTCGCGGATATTGGCGAACAGGTCCTTGAAGATATTGGCGCCCACGATCACCTCGCCGGTGACGATGCCGAGATATTCGCGGATCGGGTGGCCTTCGAGGGTGGGGGTAGTGGAAATGATCATTTGGACGAAATCTCGTTGCGGAGGATGGTACGTTCACGGCTTGAGACGCCGATGAGTTCGGCGATGCGCCAGACCATATTGTCCTCGAGTTCGTTGTTTTTCTGGTCAGCATAGACGAGCTGCCACATCATGCGGATGATCTCGCGTTTCTCGGCATCGTCGAGTGCCGCGAGTGCTGAGGTGAAGCGGTAGAAATCCACCGATTCCTGGTCCTGCCGTGTCGCATCCTCGATCAGGCGGCGAACTTCGGAATCCGCAAGCCCGTAATGGCCTTTGAGCGTGGTCTCCAGAACCTTGCGCTCGTTGGGGGTCACCACGCCATCAATGGCGCTCAGGTGTACGAGCAGCGCGGCGACGGCGAGTCGCGGCTCCATCGACAGAAGGGTCGAGTCGGGGCGCTGGAATATGCTGCGCAGGGCCTCGAACATGGTGGGCTCCTTTCCACTTTGAATATGGAAGATAGGCGGAATGTGCCATTCCTGAAACCCCCGGGCCGCAAGCTGCGGTGCCGGCTCGCGCGGCTGTGACCGGTGGCGGGGCAGAAACCGGCCCGCTCAAGCGTGAACGTGGCCGGGTTGACTCGGAACGAGAGTCCGGTGTTCTCTTTTTGTTCCAAAACATCAACCGGACCTGACGACCATGCGGCCCGCTTCTGCCGCCCTCGATGCGTTGAGGGCAAGGATCGCCGAGATCGAACATCGCCCTGCCTTCGGGGGCAGGACAGCGATTCCAGCGCTCGGAAGCGGGGGCGGGAAATCACCTCAGTCCGGCGCCGAGCCAGGTGAAGGCGACGAGGGCCCGGTCAATCCGCTGCCGCAGCTCCCGGGCGGGCTCGTGCATGAGATATTCACAGACCAACTGCGCCATGGCGGATTGGCGCTCGGCTTCGCGCTCGGGCTCGGCGGACAGCAGCTCACCTCCGAGCGGCCGGCGCTGGTCCATGTCCAGCTTCTGGCGGAGGGCCAGGAGCTTGGGCTGCCCTACGCGCCGGGTCTCATTCGCTTTGGGGTTGGACCAAGGCAGATGGTGCTGGTTCGCGCGCGCAGCATGGCCGAATGGCTGTGGGCGATTGAGGAGGCCATTGCCTGTCGCGCCGTAGCCGGCGTCATGGCCGAGGTGTCGGGCGCGCCCAGGGCGCTCGATTTCACTGCCTCACGACGGTTGAGCCTCAGGGCCGAAGCTTCGGGCACATCTGTCTATCTCATCCGTTATGGCGCCGGCCGCGAGGCGAGCGCGGCGCGGCTCCGCTGGCATGTGGAGCCCGTATTGAGCGGCGATGTGCGCTGGGATCGCTCGGCGCCGGGCCTGCCACGCTTCCGAATCGACATCGAAAAACAGCGGCTCGGCACCAACGCCGATGCGACGGCAGAGCCCAGGCAATTGCTACTCGACTGGAGGGAAAACCATGGATTCACCCCTCTCGAACCTGCCCGGCGCCTTGCCGGGCGGACTGTTCCAGGCCCCAGCCGCCCCGCGCCGCCATCTCGTACTCACACTGCCGCGCTGGGCGACCGATTCTATCAGGCGAGCTGACGCGAGCCTCCGCGATCTCATCCGGCCCCTGGCGCTCTGGGAGCGACAGAGGGGCGCTATGCGTCTGGCTGCCGTCGATCGGCGTGCCGCAGAGGCCGGGCTGATCCCGGGTCATGCGCTTGCCGATGCGCGGGCGCTGGTGCCGGACCTGGAGTTGCGCGAGATCGACCATGATTGGCTCGCGGCGAGTTTTGGCGATTTTGCCGATTGGCATTCCAATGCCAGCCCGATCGTCGCGGTGGTTGAGGATATCCATCGCTATGGCGATCTCGCGCTCGATATCTTCGGGGTGGCGCATCTCTTCGGGGGAGAGCGGGCGATGCTCGATACCCTAACCGGGCGACTGCGGCGTCGCGGCTATGCCGTGGAGGGTGCTATCGCGCCAAGCCTCGGGGCGGCTTGGGCGCTCGCGCATTTCGCCCCTGGCACCATAGTGTCCTCCGGCCGGGAGGCGGCGGCGCTCGCCGAGCTGCCGATCGCAGGGCTGCGTCTCGACGAGGGAAGGCTCGCGCAGCTCGAGCAATTGGGGCTCAAGCAGATCGGCCAGCTTTACGGTCGCGACCGCAAGGCGCTTGCCGCCCGCTTCGGCAGCATCCTTGTTACCCGGCTCGATCAGGCGCTTGGTCATGTGGCGGAAAAACTCAATCCGCGGCTTCCCGCCTTCGAGGCCTCTGCGGAACGGCGCTTTGCCGAACCGATCGGCTATATCGACGACGTCATGATGGCGATGACCGATCTTGCCGTGGAACTGAGCCATACCCTCGGGGGCGAGGGGCTCGGGGCGCAGGCCTTTCACCTGCTGCTCTATCGGGTCGACCACAAGCTGATGCGGCTCTCGGTCAATGCCGCCCGCGCCACCCGCGAACCTGCTCATATCGCCGAACTGTTCCGGCATCGGGCCGAGCGGCTTGAAGGCGAATATGATGCGGGCTTCGGTATCGACATGATCCGACTCATGGCGAGTTCTCTGGCGCCCCTCGACAGCCGACAGCTCGGCGCCTTTGCCGCGGCCGATGGGGCCGAGGATCTCGACCGGTTATTCGACCGCATGGCGAGCCGCCTCGGACCCCAATCCGTACTGAAGCCGCGCCTCGTCAATTCGCATGTGCCTGAGCGGGCGGTCGCGCTCGAGCCAGCGGTGGCGGCACGGGTGCCCGATCCGCTCGCCGAACTGCCGGCTGACCTCGAACGGCCGGTGCGGCTGCTGCCTGATCCCGAACCTGTCGAGGTTATCGCCGAAGTCCCGCACGGCCCGCCAATGCGCATGGTCTGGCGGCGCATCGCCTATCGGATCATGAAGGCCTCGGGCCCCGAGCGCATAGAGGCCGAGTGGTGGGAAAGCGGACGAAACCTGGAATTGCTGTTGCCACCTCCCCTTGAAGCGCCGCCTCAAACCCCGACACCTCCACCGGTGAAGCCAGGGCGTGGCTTGCCCGATGCGCCGCATGTGTCAGGGCTGGAACCCTTTCGGCCCGAAGCTTCGGTGCGCGACTATTACATCGTGGAGGATGATGGCGGGCGGCGTTTCTGGGTCTTCCGTATCGGGCTTTATGTCGAAGGCATCGCGCCGCGCTGGTTCCTGCATGGGATTTTCGCATGAGTGCGAGCGCGTCCGAGGGGTTTATCGAGCTCGTCTCGGCGAGCAATTTCTCCTTCCTCCGTGCCGCCTCGCATCCCGAGGAACTGGTGGCGGCGGCGGGTGCGCTCGGTCTTGCGGGAATCGGGCTGTGCGATCGCAACAGCTTCGCTGGCGCGGTGCGCGGGCATGTCACGGCCCGCGATGTGAGGGAAAAATCACCGGATTTCCGTTATCTCGCAGGCACTAGGCTCAGCTTTGCCGACGGTACGCCTGACATCGTCGCCTATCCCAGCAATCGCGATGCCTATGGGCGGCTGACGCGGCTGCTGAGCCGGGGCAATCTCAGGCCCGAGGTGGAAAAGGGCAGCTGCCATCTGGTTTTTCCTGATCTCAAGGATTTCCATGAGGGCCAGCTCTTCATCTTTGTCGCCGATGAGGCCGACTGGGAGCGGTCCGAGACGGTGCTGGCCGACCTCGTGGCCCTTGCGCCTGGTCGGGTCTGGGTGGCGGGTATCGTGAAATTCTCCGGCAATGACCGGGCGCGACTCAACCGGCTCGCCGATCTCGCCCGCAGGTGCGGGGCAAGGCTCATCGCCAGCAATGACGTGGCCTATCACGTGCCCGAGCGGAAGATCGTGCTCGATGTCGTGACCTGCATCCGCGAGCATATCACCCTTGCCGAGGCCGGGCGGAGGCTCGCGCCCAATGCCGAGCGGCACCTGAAGGGTCCCCGCGAAATGATACGGCTCTTTGCCGAGCATCCCGATGCCATCGCCGAGACGCTGCGCTTTGCCGCCCGTATCAGCTTCTCGCTCGACGAGTTGCGCTACAATT
>CAYPYV010000149.1:0-8053 GCA_964414845.1 uncultured Devosia sp.
ACACTCGACCACCGGTTCCCAAAACCGGTGCTCTACCAGGCTGAGCTATACCCCGACTTGACGCCATCCGTTAGCTGCAAAGCTTCAAAAGAGCAAGGCGGGGAGTTGACGGATTGTCCTGCTTTGCTCACATGCCGCCATGCGTAATCTCACTCATCTCTGGCCCGTCCTGGTCCCGTCCCGCTCGTTCTTCGCCTCGCTGGCGGCGAGTATCGTCATCTTTCTCACGCTGTTCTTCGTGTTGAGGCTCGCGGACGAGAGTGTCATTCGCTGGGCGCTGACCATGCCGCCGGGGCTGCGCCAGTTCTTCTCCGAGGTCACCGAACTCGGCGAGGGCTTGTACGTGCTGCTCCCCGCCCTCATCGGATTCCTGCTCTTCTTGGTGCTGGCGCTGCTGCATCCGGTGCGGCTGGTGAAGACGGCGCTCAAGCAGCTCTCGACCGGGTTCGGATTCGTCTTCCTCGCCGTCGGCCTGCCGGGCATTACCAGCACCCTGCTGAAAAACCTCATCGGCCGGGCGCGCCCCAAGCTGCTCGACGAAGTCGGCTCGTTCTCCATTCAGGGGTCGTCTTTTGGCGATTACACCTGGCAGAGTCTGCCGTCGGGACACGCCACCACCAGCTTCGCCTTCGCCTTTGCCATTGCCTTCCTTGTGCCTGGCACGCTGAGGCCCATGCTGTTCCTGGCCGCATTGCTCGCGTTCAGCCGCATCGCCGTCAACGCGCATTACCCCACGGATCTTCTGGCGGGCCTCGCGCTCGGCGCCTTCGGCGCGGTGGCGGTGCGCAACCTGTTTGCGCTGCGCGGCTGGGTGTTCCGCATTACGCCGGAACAGTCCGTCGAACTGCGCCCCCTGGCGCTCGGGCGGCTGCTCCGCCGACAAATGCCGAAAAAGCGCCGCCAGGTTGCGTGAGGCTTCCGCCTCAGCCGTCTCAGCCCGCGTTGCGGTAGCGCTCCAGCGCTGCGGCAATATCCGCCTTCAAGTCGCCGATATCCTCGAGCCCGACATGCATGCGGAACATGTTGCCCTCGGCCGTCCAGCTCGTCGCGCTGCGCGATTTCGTCGGGTCGAACGGGATGCACAGGCTCTCGTAGCCGCCCCATGAATAGCCCATGGAGAACTGCTCGAATCCATCCACCATGGCCGCGATGGATGTGCGCGGCCTGGGTGCGAGGCGGAACGCGAACAGGCTGCCAGCGCCGGAGAAATCGCGCTTCCAGATGTCGTGGCCGGGATGCGAGGGCAGGGCGGGGTGATAGACCTGCAGCACGTCTGGCTGGCGCGCAAGCCATGTCGCCATCTCGACCGAGCGGGCGCTGTGCTCCTTCATCCTGATCGCGAGGGTCCGCATGCCGCGCGCCATGAGATAGGCATCGTCGGGCGAGACGGTCGTGCCGAACAGGCGTGTCGATCGATTGAGTTTCGGCCACCACGCGGCATTTGCCGAAACCGTGCCGATCATCACGTCCGAATGGCCGACGAACATCTTGGTGCCGGCATGCAGCACCAGATCTGCGCCCATGGCGAGCGGCTGGTGGTAGACCGGCGACGCCCAGGAATTGTCGACGATCACCGTCGCGCCCCGCTCATGCGCAATGGCGGCTATGGCGGGCAGGTCCTGCACTTCGAAGGTCAGCGAGCCTGGGCTTTCGGTGAACACGGCGCGCGTATTGTCGCGCATCAGGTCGGCAATACCCGTCCCGATGCGCGGGTCGTAGAATCGCGCAGTGATGCCGAACCGGGAGAGGGCTTCGGTCGCGAAATTGCGGGTCGGGTCATAGGCGCTGTCGGTCACAAGAACGTCATCGCCAGCCGAAAGCACAGCCAGCAAGGCTGTGGAAATCGCGGCGAGGCCCGACGGCGCCAGAACCGTGCCGGCGGCCCCTTCCAGCTGTGTCACCAGCTCCGCCACCGATTGCGTCGTGGGGCTGTCATAGCGGCCATAGCGAAGGGGCCGACTATAGTCGTCAAGTTCCGCCAGGCTGCGGAAAATCACGGTCGAGCCGCGATAAACCGGGGTGTTCACATAGCCGTGGTGGTCTTCCGGGTGCCGCCCGCCATGGGTGACGATGGTTTCCACGGCCCGGTTTGAGCGCTTTTGCTCACTGGTCATTCAAAGTCCTGCATATAACTTCATCATGCAGCATAATTGTCCAACAATTGGTCAGTTTCGCTGCCGCATTTCCGCCATTGTGCTTGACGCGACGGCGGAATGCCGCTTCGATGCATATCAGCATCACATCCGCCTTCATAGCGGAGGTGCCGCAGGACCGGCCAAGTATAGGCCGGCCGCACAAGATAAGTCGGGTCAGGAACCAAGGGAAAACCAATGTCAATGAAACTGCTCTCGATCGCACTGGCAGCCGGCCTCGGGCTCGCGGCAACCGGTGCCTTCGCGCAGGCGACCGTGTCGCCTACCCTCGATGCCGTAAAGGCCAAGGGTTACGTGCAGTGCGGCGTGACCGGCGGCGTGCCGGGCTTCTCCGCTCCGGATGCCAACAACAAGTGGACCGGTCTCGAAGTTGATTATTGCCGTGCGCTTGCCGCCGCGATCTTCAACAATGCCGACGCCGTCCGTTACACCTCGCTGACGTCGCAGGAGCGCTTCACCGCGCTGTCCGCTGGCGAAATCGACGTGCTGAGCCGTACGACCACCTGGACCATGAGCCGCGACACGCAGCTCGGTATCAAGTTCGTCGGCACCATGTTCTATGATGGCCAGGGCTTCATGGTCCGCAAGGCCGACGGCATCAAGTCTGCCCTCGAGCTGAGCGGCGCCGCCATCTGCATCGAGTCCGGCACCACGACCGAACTCAACGCTGCCGACTACTTCGCGGCCAACAAGATGGAATTCAAGACCGTCGTGTTCGTCGACCAGGACGAAGTCGTGAAGGCCTATGAAGACGGCCGCTGCGACGTCTACACCACCGACTCTTCGGCTCTCGCCGCCGAGCGTTCGAAGTTCGCCAACCCGGCGGACCACATCATCCTGCCCGAGATCATCTCCAAGGAGCCGCTCGGCCCCGTGGTGCGTCAGGGCGACGATGGCTTCTTCAACATCGCCCGCTGGACCTACTTCGCCCTGCTCGAAGCCGAAGAACTCGGCGTGAGCTCGACCAACGTCGACGAGATGCTCGCCTCGGACAACCCGGCGATCAAGCGCCTGCTCGGCGTCGAGGGTGATTTCGGTACGCCCATGGGTCTCACCAAGGATTGGGCCTACCAGATCATCAAGCTGGTCGGTAACTACGCCGAAGCCTATGACAAGCATGTCGGCCCGAATACGCCGATCGGCCTTGCCCGTGGCCTGAACGCCCTCTGGCGCGATGGCGGCATCCAGTACTCGCCGCCGATCCGCTGATAAGGCTCTGAGCGGCCGGCGTCTTTCGGGGCGCCGGCCGTCGCTCCCTCGGTGCGGGCGCGCGCCGGGCTAGGGCGCTATCTGCAAGGGCGTGCTTATCCGCCCTGCGAAGCGCGACGAAACAATGACCGCGATCGCTTCCGCGTTTCGATGGAACCGCGAAACGACTGGTCTGTGCAGTCTTCCGGGCAGAGGACACTCGCGACCCATGGCAAATCCTAAAGTGGGGCATGCGCCCCCGAGGCGTCAGCTATCGCTGAACGATCCCGCCTTCCGCGGCTTCGTTTATCAGGCGGTTGTGGCTGTCGCCGTCATCGTCTTCCTTGTGTGGATCATCAACAACACGGCGATCAACCTCAAGGCGCAGAACAAGACCTCCGGCTTCGATTTCCTCTGGAAGACCGCCGGTTTCGATATCAGCTTCACGCTGTTTGCGTGGGACCGCACCTCCTTCTACTGGCAGGCGTTCCTCGTCGGCCTCACCAACACCATCCTGGTTGCGGCCATCGGCATCGTCGTGGCGACGGTCATCGGCTTCGTGGTTGGCATTGCGCGTCTCTCGCGCAACTTCCTCATCAGCGGCCTCGCCACTGTCTATATCGAAACCCTGCGGAACATCCCGCTGCTGCTGCAGCTGTTCTTCTGGTACTTCGCCGTGCTCAAGGCGATGCCTGCAGTGCGCAATTCCATCGCGCTGCCCTTTGACAGTTTCATCAATCAGCGCGGCGTTTTCGTGCCGAAGCCGATCCCGAACGAGCAGTTCGTCTGGGTTTGGGTGGGCTTCGCCATCGCCGTGGTGGCAATCATCGTGCTGCGCATCTGGGCGAAACGCCGTCTCGAGCAGACGGGCCGCCGCTTCCCGGTCTTCATCACGTCGGTCGCGCTGCTGATCGGCGTATCGACCCTGTTCGGCCTCGCCAGCGGCGCCAGCGTCACCTTCGATCCGCCGGTGCTTAGCCGCTTCAACTTCAATGGCGGCCTCGATATCCCGCCCGAGCTCCTGGCGCTGGTCTTCGGACTGTCGCTCTACACCGCGGCCTTTATCGCCGAAACCGTGCGCGGCGGCATCCTGTCCGTCAGCCACGGGCAGAGCGAGGCAGCGCAGGCACTGGGGCTGCGCGATGGTGACCGGCTGCGGCTGGTCGTCGTGCCGCAGGCCATGCGCGTCATCGTGCCGCCGCTGACCAGCCAGTATCTCAACCTCACCAAGAACTCGTCGCTCGGCGCCGCCATCGGCTATCCCGAGCTGGTCAACGTCTTCACCGGTACCACGCTCAACCAGACGGGCCGTGCCATCGAGGTGATTGCGATGACCATGGCCGTGTACCTGACCCTGTCGCTGCTCACCTCGGCGCTGATGAACTGGTACAATGCCCGCGTGAAGCTGGTGGAACGGTAGGAGCGCGCGAAATGTCGAAATTTGCTTTCGTCCGGCGCGAAATGGCGCCCTCCCTGCCGCCGCCGGTGCGCAATACGGGCCCGTTCGTCTGGGTGCAGAAGCGCCTCTTCGCCACCCCTGGCGATACGCTCCTGACCTTGCTCGCCGGCCTTTTCCTCGTGTGGGCCATTCCGCCCCTGTGGGGCTTCTTCGTCGGCAATGCCGTCCCCCCGGGCGGCACCGTCGAGCAGTGCCGTGTCGAGAATGTCGGTGCGTGCTGGGCCTATATCGCCAGCGAGATCGAGTTCTTCATCTATGGGTTCTTCCCCATGGAGGAGTATTGGCGGCCGAACATCGTCTTCGCGCTGTTCGCCGCGCTCGCCACGCTCCTGCTGGTGCCGAGCATTCCGCACAAGGTACCGACCGCCATCGGCTTCTTCATCCTTCTGCCGATCATCTCGATCGTCCTGCTGCTTGGCGGCAGCTTCGGGCTCAAGCCCGTGCCGACCGAGCAATGGGGCGGCTTGCTCGTCACGCTCATCCTTTCGGTCGTCGGCATCTGCTGCTCCGTGCCGCTGGCCATTCTGTTGGCTCTCGGCCGGCAGTCGAAACTGCCCATCATCAAGACGCTCTGCATCAGCTTCATCGAGCTGGTGCGTGCAGTGCCGCTGATCACCGTGCTGTTCATGGCCTCGATCATGCTGCCGCTCTTCATGCCGCAGGGCACGACGGTCGATAAACTGCTGCGCGCCCTGGTCGGCGTCACGCTGTTCGAGGCCGCCTATCTCGCCGAGGTCATCCGCGGCGGCATGCAGGCCATTGGTCGCGGACAATACGAGGCGGGCCAGGCGCTCGGTCTCGGCTACTGGAAGCGCATGGGCTTCATCGTGCTGCCGCAGGCCCTCAAGCACGTTATCCCCGGCATCGTCGGCAACTTCATCTCGCTGTTCAAGGATACGTCGCTTGTCTACATCGTGGGCATGAAGGATCTGCTCGAAGCGGTGAAGACCAAGAACGACGCCCTGGAATGGGCTGCGCCGACACAGGCCGTTACCGGCTATGTGTTCGCCGCAGCCGTCTTCTGGATCTTCTGTTTCTCCATGTCGCGCTACTCCCTGTTCTGGGAACGGCGGCTCAATACCGGTCACAAGAGGTAGACATGTCCGTAATGCACAGCCCGGCGGCAGGCGCCCCGGTCGACCGCCAGACCATGAGCGTGTCGGATACCGAAGTGGCGGTGGAAATCATCGGCATGAACAAGTGGTATGCCGATTTCCACGTCCTGCGCGACATCAACCTCAAGGTCATGAAGGGCGAGCGCATCGTCATTGCCGGGCCGTCGGGCTCGGGCAAGTCGACGCTCATCCGCTGCATCAACCGCCTCGAGGAGCACCAGCAGGGCCAGATCATCGTCAACGGCACCGAGCTCACCAACGATCTGAAGAAGATCGACGAGGTGCGGCGCGAGGTTGGCATGGTGTTCCAGCACTTCAACCTGTTCCCGCACCTCACCATCCTGCAGAACCTGACCCTCGCTCCCATATGGGTGCGCGGCATTCCGAAAGCGCAAGCCGAGGAAACCGCGATGAAATATCTCGAGCGGGTGCGAATTCCCGAGCAGGCCAAGAAGTTCCCCGGCCAGCTCTCGGGCGGTCAGCAGCAGCGTGTCGCCATCGCGCGTTCTCTCTGCATGAACCCCAAGATCATGCTGTTCGACGAGCCGACCTCGGCGCTCGACCCCGAAATGGTCAAGGAAGTGCTCGACGTGATGATCTCGCTCGCTGAGGAAGGCATGACCATGCTCTGCGTTACCCACGAAATGGGCTTCGCGCGGCAGGTTGCCAACCGGGTGATCTTCATGGACCAGGGGCAGATCGTCGAGCAGAACGAGCCCGAGGAGTTCTTCTCCAACCCGCAGCACGAGCGCACCAAGCTGTTCCTCAGCCAGATCCTGCACTGAGGCACCGAGGCGCCTCCGGGCCGCTCTCGCTCTCATCACCACATAGTGTCGCGCACAGTCACCTGCGCGGCACTCCTGCCTTGACCCCGCCACGCGCCGCCGGGATATTGCCGGCGAACTTTCGGGGGGAAACCGGCACCTTGCTCAAGCCGAACACGCCTGTCCTGGTCGCGCGCCTTGCCGCGGCGGTGCTCGCCCTTTGCCTCGGGCTTCAGTCCGTCTTTGCCGCCACGCCTGCGCCCGAAGGCCCGACGCTGAAGGCCGTACGCGAGCGCGGTCATCTCATCTGCGCGAGTACCGATCCCTTGCCTGGCTTCGCCCAGCCACAGCAGGATGGCCGCTGGAGCGGCTTCGATGTCGATTTCTGCCGCGCCGTCGCCGTCGCCATCTTCAACGATCCGAGCCGGATGGAATTCGTGCCGCTGGTCGGCGACAGCCGCTTCGCGCAATTGCAGACCGGTGCCATCGATCTCATCGCTCGCAACGGCGTCTGGACCATGCGGCGCGATACCACCTATGGCGCACGTTATGTGGGCAACATGTTCTTCGATGGGCAGGGCATCATGGTGCCGCAAGGGTCGGGCTTCGTGTCGGCCTATGAGCTCGACAATGTCTCGGTCTGCATCGTCGACGATGCCGAGCAGCTCGCCAACCTCCGCGAGTTCTTCTTCACCACCCAGGCCAATTACACCGAGATTCTCTACGAAAACCGCGAGGATCTGACCGTCGCCTACGAGGATGCCCGCTGCAGCGCCGTGTCCGCGCCGCTCAGCTGGCTCAACGCCATGCGGCGCAACCTGCCCGATCCGGGGGCACAGCGCATCCTGCCCGAGCGGATCAGCAAGGGCGTGTTCGGTCCGGTGGTGCGGGTCGGCGACGACCAGTGGTTCGACATCGTGCAATGGGTGATGTTCGCGCTCATCGACGCCGAAGAGGCCGGCGTCACCTCGATGAATATCGAGTCGATCGCGGCCACCAAGACCCACCGGATCCGGCGCCTGCTCAATCTCGAGGGCGATTTCGGGTCCCAGCTCGGGCTCGATCCCAACTTTATCGGCAATATCATCCGGGCGGTGGGCAATTACGGCGAGATCTACGAGCGGAATTTCGGCCCTGAAACCGGCGCCGGCGTGGTCCGCGGCCAGAACGCCCTATGGGAGAATGGCGGCCTGCTCTTCGCGCCAGCCGTGGAGTAGGGGAAGTGGGGAATAGGAAATAGGCAATCGTTTGGGGTTTCCTGCCAGCCGTTGCAGCCTTCAGGCGACCGTGATCACACCTTGACCGATACGTATCCCTGACAAACTACTGCCGGTTGCCGATTGCCTCACTTCACGCAAACAGCAGCGACACTCG
>CAYPYV010000150.1:0-8024 GCA_964414845.1 uncultured Devosia sp.
CAAGCGGCCCCCCTCACCCGGCGCTCCGCGCCACCCTCTCCCGCAAGCAGGAGAGGGGTCCCGACTGCCGGCTTCTGAGCGGAACCAAAGCGCAGATAGCCGAGGCGCAGTGGTGAAGCGGCAGCACCCCACCCCGGTCGCATTTGCGTGTTATTCACAGAGTTCACAGGGCAAAGTTCCCGAAAAGCGCGGGCGAAAGATCGCGGCTGGTGGCGGGTGCGTGAGGGGCTATTAGGAACTCGTTAACGTGTGACGGGCTGAGTCCACTGCCCCGGATTCCGCGCATGGGGCGAGTCGCCGATAAGCGAAGGCGAGGACGCTCGCGCGAGAAGAACAGAAGGTTGACTGATGGCCGAACCCACCAACGTCCATCGCCTGCGCCCCGAAGACGAGAAGCCGTTCCGGCTGGCGCCGCAGAATATCGAAGCCGAGCAGGCGCTGCTGGGCGCGATCCTCGTCAACAACGAGGCGTTCTACCGGGTGTCGGACTTCCTCATGCCGGAGCATTTCTACGAGCCGGTGCACCGGACGATCTACGAGGTGCTGGGCAAGATCATCCGCGCGGGCAAGACGGCGACCCCGATCACCGCCAAGACCTATCTGCCCGACCAGCTGACGCCCGAAATGACCATGTCGCAATACCTGGCGCGGCTCGCGGCCGAGGCGACGACGGTGATCAACGCGGCGGACTATGGCCAATCGATCTATGACCTCGCCATCCGCCGCAACCTGATCCTGATCGGCGAGGAGATGGTGCAGGTTGCCTATGATTCCGGCGTGGAGGCCACGGCGGAAAAGCAGATCGAGGAAGCGGAGAAGTCGCTGTTCGACCTCGCCGAAAAGGGGCGCTATGACGGCGGCTTCCAGAGCTTTTCGGCAGCCTTGACCGAAGCCATCCGCATGGCGAGCGAGGCCTATGGCCGCGATGGCTCGCTCTCGGGGCTGGCGACTGGGCTTACCGACCTCGACAAGCTGATGGGCGGGCTGCAGCGCAGCGACCTGATCATCCTCGCGGCGCGCCCCGCCATGGGCAAGACCTCGCTTGCGACCAATATCGCCTTCCATGTCGCCCGCACCTACAAGGCCGAAGTGCAGCCCGACGGCCACATGAAGACCGTGGATGGCGGGCATGTGGGGTTCTTCTCGCTCGAAATGAGCGCGGAACAATTGGCGACGCGTATCCTGGCCGAGCAGGCTGAGATCTCATCCTCCGATATCAGGCGCGGCAATATCCACGAGAGCCAGTTCAACCGGCTGGTGGACACATCGAACCTGATGGCGCAGGTGCCGCTCTATATCGACGACACCGGCGGCATCTCGGTAGCGCAACTGGCAGCGCGGGCGCGGCGGCTGAAGCGGCAGAAGGGGCTCGACCTCCTGATCGTCGACTATCTGCAACTGCTCACCGGCTCGTCGAAGAAGGCGAGCGAGAACCGCGTGCAGGAGCTGACGGAAATCACTACCACGCTGAAGGCGCTGGCGAAGGAACTGAACGTGCCGATCATCGCGCTCAGCCAGTTGAGCCGCGCGGTGGAAAATCGCGACGACAAGCACCCGCAACTCGCCGACCTGCGTGAATCGGGTTCGATCGAGCAGGACGCCGACGTGGTGCTGTTCGTCTATCGCGAGGAATATTACCTCAAGAACAAGGAGCCCAAGGAGGGCACGCCCGACCATCTCGCCTGGCAATCGGAGATGGAGCAGGTGCATGGCCGCGCCGAAGTGATCATCGGCAAGCAGCGACACGGGCCGACTGGCACTGTACAATTGAGCTTCGAGGCGCAGTACACGCGATTCGGGAACTTGGCGCGTGCAGACTACCTGCCCGAGAGGATGGAATAAGTGATGCCGGTTTCGGCCATTGCGAGCGGCTATAGCGGACGTTTGACCGTCAATCTCGGCGCGCTCAAGCGGAACTGGCAGGCACTCGACAAGGTGAGCCGGGGCGCGCTGACCGGCGCGGTGCTGAAGGCCGATGCCTATGGCACAGGGCTGCCGGCGGCAGCGAAGGCGTTCTACGAGGCGGGGGCGCGGTTCTTCTTCGTGGCGACGCCCGACGAAGGCATCGCAGCGCGGGCGGCACTACCGCAGGACACGCATATCTTCGTGCTCAACGGGCTCTATCCGGGCGCGGCGCCGCTTTATGTGGGCGAGCGGCTGATGCCGTGTCTCGCCTCGATGCCGATGCTGGAAGAATGGCTCGAGGCCTGCCTCGAGAAGAACCAGGCGCTGCCGGCGGCGCTGCATTTCGACACGGGCATCAACCGGCTCGGTTTCCGGCTCAACGAGGCGCCGGCGGTCAAGCGGCTGATCGACGGCGTGGGCTACCAGCCGCAGATGATCATGAGCCACCTCGCCTGCGCGGACATTCCCGGGCATGAGAAGAACCGCACGCAGCTGGCGCTGTTCACTGCCGTGATGGCGCAGTTCCCCGGCGTGCCGGCCTCGCTCGCCAATTCGGCGGGGCTGATGACGGCGCGCGAGAACCATTTCCAGATGGTGCGGCCGGGCATTGCGCTTTACGGCGGCCGTGCGGTGGCGGGGCGACGCAACCCGATGTCCCCGGTGGTGACGCTCGAAGCGCCGGTCATGATGATCAAGGAAGTGAAGACCGGCGAATCCGTCGGCTATGGCGCGATGCAGACCATGGTGCGCGACACGCGACTCGCGATCGTCGCGATCGGCTACGCGGACGGGTTCACCCGGGCATTGTCGGGCGCGAACAACCATCGCGGCACCTATGTGGCGTTCGGCGGCGTGCCCTGCCCGGTGATCGGGCGCGTATCGATGGACATGATCGGCGTCGACGTGACCGACCTGCCGCGACTGCCGAGCCCCGGCGAGATGATGGAAATCCTGGGCGCGCATATCGGCATCGACGACCATGCGGATGTTGCCAAGACCATCGGCTATGAAATTCTCACCTCACTCAAGGGCCGCTATACGCGCCACTATGTGGACCTGAACCCGCCTGCCGCCGGATAGCCCGGATTGCCCGGAAAGCGGGCGAAGACGTTTGCATTCAGAGGGGCAGGCAACTATGGTGCGCCGCGCATACGAGCGGAGCCCGCATAGCCTTGTCCATGTCCAACGACAACTTCATCAGCGAGATCAACGAAGAGCTGCGCAGCGACCGGCTCCGCAAGTTCTGGCGCAATTTCGGCGTCTACGTGATTGGCATCATGGTGGGCGTCGTGCTGCTGGTCGGTGCGCAGGAAGCGTGGACGTGGTGGACGAACACCAACGCCGCAAAGACTTCGGATGAATTCTACACGGCGCTGACGCTGGCCGATGGCGGCGACTATGCCGGGGCACAAAAGGCGCTCGAGCAGATCGAAACCGGGGGCTGGGCCGGGTATCCGCAGCTGGCGAAGTTCCGCTCGGCGGGCCTGCTCGCCCAGCAGGGCAAGGTCGCCGAGGCCGTGGCGGCCTATGATGCGCTGGCGGGCACGGAAAAGAATGTGCGCCTGCGTGAAGTGGCGCTGGCGCTTGCCGGCATGTTGCTGGTGGATGGTGGCGACGTGGCGCAGGTGGAGCAACGCGTTGGCGCGATCGCGGCCGGCGCATCGGCCATGCGCAATGTGGCGCGCGAAGCGCTGGGCCTCGTCAACGTGAAGGCGGGCAAGCTCGACGAAGCGCAGAAGCAGTTCCAGGCGATCCTCGACGATGTGTCGACCGGCAACGAACAGAAGGCGCGGGTCGGCCTGTACCAGGCGCAGCTTGTGGCCGAGGGCGCGCCGGTACCCGTAAAGCCCGAGGCGACCGCAACCGAAGCGCCGGCGGACGGCACCGCCGCCCCGACGGCTGCAGGCTCCGATGCTGCTGCCCCCGCGCCTACCGCCGAGACCCAGCCGGCGAACTGAGAACCGAAAGCCTTTGAGGCGGGGCGTCCCTGTGGCACACAGGGGCGCCCTGTCGCTTTTACCGAAAGCCGGCTCGGCGAGCTGAGCGGCGACCACCGAGGACGTGGATCATGAGCGTGATTGTTGCGATTGTCGGCCGGCCGAATGTCGGCAAATCCACGCTGTTCAACCGGCTGGTGGGCAAGCGCATCGCCATCGTGGACGATACGCCGGGCGTGACGCG
Source organism: uncultured Devosia sp. (assembly GCA_964414845.1). Lineage (GTDB taxonomy): Bacteria > Pseudomonadota > Alphaproteobacteria > Rhizobiales > Devosiaceae > Devosia_A. The sequence goes on from CAYPYV010000150.1 coordinate 4,087, forward strand.
CGACCGCCGCGAGGCGGAGGGCCGGATCGGTGACCTGCGCTTCACCGTGCTGGATACGGCCGGTTACGAGGACCGCACCGACGGCAGCCTCGAGGATCGGATGCGGCAGCAGACCGAGATCGCCATCCGCGATGCCGACGTTATCCTGTTCATGATCGATGCCAAGGCGGGGGTGACGCCCCTCGACGAGCGCTTCGCGCAGGTGCTGCGCCGCGCAAACAAAGAGGTGCACCTGATTGCCAACAAGGCAGAGAGCCGCGGCGCGGAGCCCGGCTTGATGGAGGCCTACTCGCTGGGCTTCGGCGAGCCGGTGCCACTTTCGGCCGAGCACGGGCTTGGGCTCGTCGACCTGCACCAGATCATCGGGGCAGAGGTCGACAAGGCCGCCGAGCGCGAGGCGGCGGAACGCGCCACCCTCGACGAACTGCCAGAGGTGGATGTCGACCTGCCCGAGGACGACGGCTCGACCGAGGAAGGGCCGGCCAAGCGCTGGGATCCCAAGCGGCACCTCAATGTCGCGATCATCGGGCGGCCGAATGCCGGCAAGTCGACGCTGATCAACCGCATGGTGGGCGAGGAACGGCTGCTGACCGGGCCGGAAGCGGGCATCACGCGCGACTCGATCCTCGTGCCGTGGGAATATGGCGGGCGAGTCATCAACCTGGTCGATACGGCCGGGATGCGACGCAAGGCGCGCATCACCGAGAAGGTGGAGAAGCTCGCGGTTGGGGATTCGCTCCGCTCCATCCAGTATGCCGAGGTGGTGGTGCTGCTGCTCGATGCGGCGATCCCGTTCGAAAAGCAGGACCTGACGCTGGCGGACCTCGTCGAGCGCGAGGGCCGCGCCATGGTGATCGCCGTCAACAAATGGGACACGATCGAGGACAAGCCCAAGAAGCTGCAGGAACTGCGCGAGGAACTCGAGCGCTACCTGCCTCAGCTCAAGGGTATTCCGATGGTGACGATTTCGGGCCTGCAGGGGCGCAACATCGACAAGCTGATGAGCGCCATCTTCGAGGTGGAGAAACGCTGGAACAGCCATGTGTCGACGGCGCGGCTCAACCGCTGGCTGAGCGGCATGACCGAAAGCCATCCGCCGCCGGCCGTGTCGGGCCGCCGGCTCAAGTTCCGCTACATGACGCAAGCGAAGATCCGGCCGCCGAGCTTCATCATCTTCTGCAGCCGACCAGATGCGGTGCCGGGCGCCTACCAGCGCTACCTGGTGAACGGCTTGCGGGATGCATTCGACCTGCCCGGGACGCCGATCCGCATGTGGTTGCGCGGTGGCAAGAACCCTTTCGACAAGAGCAACGACTGACTGATCTCGCCACACCCCGGCGATTGCGCGCGCCAGGGCTTCGCAGATGGGAAGGCTGCCTCTATATTGCGCGCCTAAGCGACCCGATGCTGAGTGCGGGGCCGCAGTAAAGATAGTGCAGTGCTTCTTGAGATCCTGATCGTCGCCGTGCTGACGCTGGTCAACGGCCTGTTGTCGATGTCCGAACTCGCGGTGGTGTCATCGCGTCCTGCCCGGCTCAAGGTGCTGGCCGCCGAGGGGCGGAAAGGCGCACAGACGGCGCTCAAGCTTCAGGACGACCCGGGCCGCTTCCTCTCCTCGGTGCAGATCGGCATTACTCTCGTCGGCGTACTCTCGGGCGCTTTCTCGGGTGCAACGCTGGGCGAGCGGCTTGGGCTGGCACTCACCGGCGCCGGAATCGATGGCGCTATCGCCATGCCGCTCGGCGTGGGCGTTGTCGTGGTGATCATCACCTACCTGTCGCTGATCATCGGCGAGCTGGTGCCCAAGCAGATTGCGCTGCGCGACGCGGAGGGCGTGGCGTCGCGCGTGGCTCCGGCCATGGCGCTGATTGCAGCGGTGGCCTCGCCGGTGGTGCATGTGCTCGACCTATCGGGCAAGCTCGTGCTGCGGCTACTGGGCCAGAGCGGCGAGTCCGAAGAGACCGTCACCGACGAGGAAGTGAAGACTATCATCGCCGAAGCCGAGAGCGCGGGCGTGCTCGAAAGCGAAGAGCGTCACATGATCTCGGGCGTCATGCGGCTCGCCGACCGCTCGGCGCGCGGCCTGATGACCCCCCGGCTCAATGTTGAGATCATCGACCTCGCGTCATCGGAGGAAGAGATGCGCGAGACTCTGCGCAACTCGCGCCACTCGGTGCTGCCGGTGCAGGATGGCAATGTCGACGACATTATCGGCGTGCTGGTGCGGAAGGACCTGGCGGCTGCATTCTTTGCAGGAGTCAGACCTGACCTGCGCAGCCTCGTGCGCCCCGCCCCCGTGACGATGGACCGCTCGAGCGCCATCGACGTGCTGAAGGCGATCCGCGGGTCGGTAGTACATATGGCGCTGGTGTTCGACGAGTACGGGCATTTCGAAGGCATCGTGACACCGGGCGACTTCCTCGAGGCCATTACCGGAGCGTTCCAGGAGGAGGAAGGCGACGAACAGGCCTTTGTGGTGCGCCAGGACGGCACGTTCCTCGTCTCGGGCTGGATGCCGGTCGACGAGTTCGAAGACAAGATCGGCGTGCCGATCCCCAAGGACGCCAAGTACGAGACAGTGGCCGGCTATGTGTTGGCCGAACTCAACCACCTGCCGGTGGTGGGTGAGCGGTTCGAGCGCGGCAAGTGGCGATTCGAGGTGCTGGACCTCGACGGTCGCCGGATCGACAAGGTGCTGGTGGAGCGGATCTAGACCATCTCGCGTTCAGGTCGAAACACTGGAGTGATACAAGCCTTTGTCTTGTCGCGCTTCCGAAGCGGAAAACCGCTGCCACTTTTCCTGGATGCGCTCCAGGCGGTCTCGCGGTTCATCCGAGCCGGCCAATAGGCCCGATGCGGCGAGCTTTAGTGCCGCCGCGCCCAAACCGCGATTGCCGAACTGACGCTACAGCCATTGCGACAGTGCGGCGCGATAGGCGGCGCCCGTTTCTGCGCCAAGGTCCCTTTCGATGCCGCCGAGCAGCGCCGCCAATACCGGACGCATGTCGGGAATGACCATCAGACCGTCGGGGCGAAAATCCTGATTTCGGGCCCGAAACCGCTCGACGGCAAGCTCCCGCTCCTCGGAGGACAGCAGGGAACCCACTTCACTGTAATGCGAAGCGGGACCGCCCCAAGTGTATACAAAGGGCGGCAGTCGTCCAGAGCGGGGTGCAACGACGTCTCCGCTGGCGGCAAGCGCAGGATAGACCGGATGACTGAGGTGCCGCGGAAATTCCGACAACGGCACGGTCTCGGGAATACCGCGCCGGATGAGCCATGTCGCTTCGAACCAGTTGCCGGATCGCGTGACCTTGCCCATAGCGTCCCACATCAGGGCTTCCGCGACTTTCCAAGCCTTGGCATCGCCAATCCCATTCAACGCATCCTCGATGAACCAGGGCAGGTAGATGTCGTCATCATCCCATTTCTGCACCAGATCGGCGTCGTCCGGTGCGAGTTCGAAGGCCCGCTTCTCGATGGCCCGAATGCCGCCAGCCGGGGGTGGCTCGTTGATGATGCGTACCCGGGGGTGATCGAAGCGCAGAGGCACATGGTGCTGATTATAGACCACCATCTCGGCATCGCGCCCCTGTGTCTGCCATAGGAAACTGGCCAGCGAGCGGCATGCGAGCCGATAGCGGCCATATGTCGGCATTATGCAAGTGACTTTCATGACAGAATCCAAACACATGGCCCTGTCGGTGTGGCAAGTTGCTTTGCTGAAAACTGTGTGTCCGACTGGCGGAAATCGCACTTGTTTGTGGCTTTGGCGTTGCTATGTTCGACTCGCAAAAACTTGGGGGCCCCTAATGTCCACCTTCGACAAGACCCTGCCTAATGGCGTGGGACTGATCGATTTCAGTGTGTATGCCGATCCGGATGATGTTCTGGCCTATAATGGCTGGCCAGCACGGCTGGTCGAACAGCCCCTTATC
>CAYPYV010000151.1:0-7950 GCA_964414845.1 uncultured Devosia sp.
CCTCGCGCTCGATGCGGCGCGTGACTTCCAGAACATCGGCGGTGTTGAGCGGCGCGGGGGCGGTGCGATCGGAATTGTCGAGCACCAGCGTGACTTCGGCCGTATTTCGCGACGGCCGACTGCTCGAGCCCGAGAAGATCACGTCATCCATGCCCGAGGCGCGCATTGCCTTGTATGAGCTTTCGCCCATCACCCAGCGCAGCGCTTCGACGAGGTTGGATTTGCCGCAACCATTCGGCCCCACCACTCCCGAGAGGCCGGGTTCGAGCAAGAGCTCGGTAGGGTCCGAGAAGGATTTGAAGCCGGTAAGCCGGAGGCGCGTGAATTTCATCGCGCGCCTCGGCAGCAGTCAGAGGCGATCGTCAGGGCGTCAGGCGAGCAGCGGATCGATCTCTGCCTTGAGCGCTTCAAACGTCTTTTCCCCGTCGAGCATCTTCCCATTGATGTAGAAAGTGGGAGTGCCCTGCAGCTTGAACTCGTTGAGGGCCTGATCCTTCACTTTCTCGAGTGCGTCGAACAGGGTCTGATTCGTCAAGGCCGCGTCGAAGCTTTCCTTGGTAAACCCGAGCTGCTGCGCCACCGCGAACATTGCGTCGTTCGGCGTCTGCGATGCGGCCCACTGCTCCTGCGTCTTGAAGAACGCATCGATCACGTCGTGGTACTTGGCTTCCCCGGCGGCATCGGCCAACAGGAAGACCACCGCGTCGAGCACGTTACGCATGAACGGACGTGGCACGAAGGCGATCTTCTTGGTGTCGATATACTCGGCCTTGAGCTGCGGGAAGACGTTGTTCGCAAAACGTGCGCAATGCGAGCAGGTGGGCGACAGGTACTCGATCATCACCACCTTGGAGGCGGCGTCACCCATGATGTGGTCCTTGTAGCCACCGGCGGGCGCCATCAGCTTGGCGGTATCGAAGGTCGCGCCAGGGGCCGGCGGCGGGGCTGCGCCTTCCACTGCCGTGGCGGTCTCGGTCTTGCCGAAGAGGAACCAGGCCCCGGCGCCGATGGCGACGACGCCAGCTGCACCGGCTCCGAGTATGATGTTGCGGCGGTTGGCCATGGGGGGTCTCCGAAAAACAGGCGTTGGAAGCCGTATAACGGGTTGCTTGTACTCCCCGCAAGTTCACCCGGGGATGAACAATTGGAGAGGTTCGCGAATTTCAGCCGCCCTTCCGCGCCGCAATGGCGCGACCGAGCCCGGCCAGCGCCTCGCGCAGGGCGTCATCCTCGATATCCCGAACCTGCCGCTCGATCGCTTCCACCTGGGCGGCCGGCGCGACGGGTAGCCCCTTTGGTTTCGGCGCGTCCGCAAGGAAAGGCGTGGCGCTGAGCCTCACCTCGTCCACGAGAATATAGCCGAAGTAGCGGTTTATCGCCTGCGCGATCCGCCCACCCTCGTGGCTCGCGGCCAGCGCATGGCCCGGATGGCAGCAGATATGCAGTACCGCGCCTCCCGCTCCCCGTTCGCCGCGCGGCCAGCTGAGTTTTTCGGGCCGGCTTACCCGGCCATAGGGCTCGGGGGCAATCACCGCCCAATGCTGCAGCAGGTCGCGGCTCGCGAAGCCGCGCTTCCTGAGCGCCGGATCGAGGGCCCGACCGAGCGCCTCGCTCACTGCAACCGCCCGGTTGAGCCGTTTGGGCTCCGGCAGCTTCTCGCGCTTCGGCTTCTTGTCCTGTGGCTCGGCCATCACAACTTTCTGGCTCGACTTGTCATCGGCTGCGCGGCAAGCGATCACGTCAGGGCGCGCGCCTGCTCCATACCATATCCGAGTGCTCCCGTCAGATGTCCCATTCCATTCCGCAGCCGCTGGATGCCGAAGCCGTGCTGCTTTGGTATGACCGACACGCGCGCGATCTGCCCTGGCGCATATCCCCGGCCGACCGGGCGCGGGGTGTGAAGCCAGATGCCTATCGGGTCTGGCTCAGCGAGGTCATGCTGCAGCAGACCACCGTTGCCGCCGTGGTCAACTACTACCGGCGCTTCCTGTCGCTCTGGCCGACTGTCGCCGATCTTGCGGCGGCCCCCATCGATGCCGTGCTCGTCGAATGGGCGGGTCTGGGCTACTACGCCCGAGCCCGCAATCTCCACGCCTGCGCCGTTGCCGTCGTCGAGCGGCATGGCGGCAGCTTTCCCATATCCCATGGCGAGCTGCTGGCGCTGCCGGGCATCGGCCCCTATACCGCAGCGGCTGTCGCAGCCATTGCCGCCGACGAGCGGGTTGCGGTCGTGGATGGCAATGTCGACCGCGTTGCGGCGCGCTACCTCGCGCTGCCGGTGCCGGTCCGCGAGGCAAAGGACGAAGTTCGGGCGCTGGTGCAGGCTTCGGTACCGGCGCGGTCAGGCGATTTTGCGCAGGCGCTGATGGATCTGGGCGCAACCATCTGTGCGCCGCGCGCCGCGCTCTGCATGCTCTGTCCGCTCAAGCCGGGTTGCAGCGGAGCAAAGGCAGATCCACTGGCGTTTCCGGTCAGGCCCGAGAAGGCGGAGCGCCCGGTTCGGCATGGCCACGCCTTCGTCATCCGTGACCGCTCCGGGGATGTCTATCTGCGCGCGCGCCCCGAAAAGGGGTTGCTCGCGAAGATGACCGAAGTCCCAGGCTCCGACTGGACATCGGATCCGCGTCCGATGGCGCCACCCTTCGCATCGGGCTGGACAAGGTCGGGTCACGTCACCCATGTCTTTACGCATTTCCGCCTTGAGCTCGACGTCTGGACCACCGTCACCACCGACCCTGCGGCCTTGGCGGAGGGCTGGTGGGCCGATCCGGCCGAGCTCGATGCCGAGGCGCTTCCAAGCCTGTTTCGCAAGGTGCTGGCTTGTGCCGGGCTCGAATAAACTCCGAAGTTTACTATATCAGGCGATTGAGTTGGCCGGGCTACGCGGTGAGCGCTAGGTCTATGCTCAACGATCGGTAAACCCCCATGCTCGACCTCAGCCACGATACCCAGCTCGAACCGGAAACGCGCTTCGAGGACGTGGTGGGCCGTCTCGGCAGGCAGGTGCGCATTTCCTTCGAAACCATCGCAGACGCGGGGCAGTGGAATGCGCTGCTTGCCCGCGCGGACCGCGCCCATTCGGTGCAGGGCTTCGGCTATGGCGCCGCCAAGGCCGTAAACGGCTGGCAGGTGAGCCGGCAGCTGCTTTCCATCGGCGGCAGGCCCGTCGCGCTCGTACAGGCGCTCGAAAAGCGGGTCTTCGGCATCCGTGTCCTCACCCGCATCAACCGCGGCCCGATGCTGCTCGTTCCGAATGCGCCGCGTGAACTCGTCATTGCCGTCTATCGCGCCATCCGCCGACGCTGGGGTCTGGGTGGCTTGGGGCTGCTGCTCGTCGCGCCCGCGCTCGAGGATACACCGGAAAACCTCGCCATCCTGCACAAAGCCGGCTTTATCCGGCGCCGGGGTGGTGGATGGGGTTCGGCCCGCCTCGACCTCACACAGCCGGTCGAGCAGGTCTTCGACAGTTTCGAGCACCGCTGGCGGAAGGCGATTCGCGCCGCCGACAAGGCTGGCGTCACCGTGCGGGTGAGCGAAGACCCGGCGGATTTCGAGTGGATGATCGCACGGCACCTCGAGAACATGAGCACCAAGGGCTTTTCTGGCCATGGTGCGGAGTTCCTGAAGAGCCTCAAGGCCCGCTCCGGCGGCGATTGCGTGCTGCTCATCGCCGAGCATGGCAACGAAAAGGTCGCCGGCCTCGTCATGCTCAAGTTCGGCACCACGGCTGACTCCATCGTCGCCTGGTTCGGAGAAGCCGGTCGGCAACTGAAGGCCGGCAATGCCATTACCTGGGCGGCCATCCGAGAGATGCAGCGATTGGGCTGTACCAGCTACGATGTCGGCGGCATCGTTGCCGACAAGGGCTTCGTCGCCTTCAAGACCGGCATGAACGGCAAGCAATACTTCCTCGCCGGTGAATTCGTGGGGATGTGAGGACAGGCGTCCTCGTCCTTCGACAAGCTTAGGGTGAGGACTTCTCTGGTTCCTCATGGTGAGCCTGTCGAACCACGAGGAACCAGAACAAGTCGCCAAGAAGAAACCGCCGGCCCTGTCGCGTCAGAGCCGGCGGCCAATGCGCCCGAAAATGATTGGAGGTCGGTCTCAGGCAGAAAGTCTGTCCATCTGCGCACGGATCTCCGCGCGGAAGCTGTCGATAGGTTCGAGCCGGCTGCCCCGGCGCGCATGCCAGAACGTCCAGCCATTGCAGGCCTCGGCGCCCTGCACCAGCGCGCCCACCCGGTGGATCGAGCCCATATGCGGGCCCGAAATCAGCGAGCCGTCCGCGCGCACCATGGCGCTGAAACGCTGTCGGTCGTCATAGAGTTCGGTGCCTGCCGGCACGAGACCGGTCTCGACCAGCGTGCCGAAGGGCACGCGCGGCGCCTGCCGCTTCGCCACTGCCGTCTCCACCGCATCCTGGGGCAGGGGGCGGATATCGGCGATGCGCTGCAGCGCGCCGGCCACATAGGTATTCTCGCGCTCGATGCCGATGAAGTGCCGGCCGAGGCGCTTGGCCACCGCGCCGGTCGTGCCGGTGCCGAAGAACGGGTCGAGCACCACGTCGCCCGGCTTGGTCGTCGCCATCAGGATACGGTGCAGCAGCGCTTCGGGCTTCTGCGTGGGATGCAGCTTCTCGTCGTCCTCGCCCTTGAGCCGCTCATTGCCGGTGCAGATGGGGAACAGCCAGTCCGAGCGCATCTGCACGTCGTCGTTTGCCTGCTTCAGCTGCTCGTAGTTGAAGGTGACGCGGCCCGAGCGGGTCTTCGCTGCCCAGATCAGCGTCTCATGCGCATTGGTGAAGCGCGTGCCGCGGAAATTCGGCATCGGGTTGCTCTTGCGCCAGATGACGTCGTTGAGCAGCCAATAATCAAGGTCCTGCATGGCCGCGCCGACGCGGAAGATGTTGTGATACGAGCCGATCACCCAGATCGCCCCGTCCGGCTTGAGGATGCGGCGCGCGGCCTTCAGCCAGGCCTTCGTGAAGATATCGTAGTGCTGGAAGCTCTCGAACTTGTCCCAGTCGTCATCGACTCCGTCGACTTTCGACTGGTCAGGCCGGGTCAGCCCCTGCTCGAGCTGCAGGTTGTAGGGCGGGTCGGCAAACACGAGATCCACCGAGGCGGCTGGCAGCGCTTCCATATGCGCCACACAGTCGCCCACGAGGATGGTGTCGATGGGAAGATGACTTCCCTCCGCATCGGCGAAAGCCGTACGCGCGGTACGCAACATGGACCACAACCCTGACGCAATACTAACGGGTTCATTGGTAAGGCATTAGGGTTAAACGGGATTTAAGCCACACGGTTAGCGAGAGGTTAACCCTGGCAGAAGGGCTAGAAGCCGTTGGAGACGGTCGCGTCGTGAAAGGCGCGCGCGACGATCGCGTAGCCCTTCTGGTTGAGGTGGATGCTGTCGGCCAGGAGCGAGCGCGGCACGAAGCCGGCCTTGGCGTCCGCCTGATCCTCCGGGTTGTCCTCCGCCGCCGCGATCAATGCCGCGAGCACATCGACATAGCGCGCGCCATACCTGCCCTTGAGCAGGGCGTTGAGCTCGAAGATGCGTCTTGCCGGCGTTCCATCGTCGACCCGAGCGGCCAGCACCGAACCCACAAGGTAGCGCTGGTGGCCGAGCGAGGCGACGGCCGCCTCGATGTCCTCAGCAACCTCACGGCCTTCAGCGGCCCCGTTGCGCCCCAGCCAGAGCCATGCCACCCGGTTGCCCAGGGCGACGCCTGCGCTGGCGAGGAAGCGGCTGCCTTGTGGGCACGATACCGAGCTGCCCGGACTGGCGCGCGTGAAGAGGTATAGTGGCACCGGCGCGCGGGCATCCACCCGTTCGGATAGCGCGAGCTCTCCCGCTACGCCGCAAAGCGTGCCGGCAAGGCTCCCCGGGCCCTGGTTCGTGACGGGCTCCACCGACCGCGACTCGATCTTTACTGCGCCTGCCGGCGGGATCGTGTCGCCCTCGACGCTGAGCAGCGTGGGGATCGCGTTCATGCGCGCGGCGATCGCGGTGCTGGTTTGGCCGCCCACGCCTTGGTTGTCGATATCGCGCAAGCAGCCGAACAACTGCTCCGCCTGGTCCGTCGGCCCATTGCCGGGTTCGACGCCGGCCCCTGCCATCAGGCTGTCGCCCCACGCGACGATCATTCGGCTTTCACCGCCATCGGCCCCGGACAGCCACATCCAGCGCGTCTCCTCGGCTTCGCGGGCGGTCATCACCTTGCCACTGGCGGTCAGGCTGATCAGGTCACCGCTGACAAATCCGGATTTCTCGCCCCAGCTGATCGCGCAGAAATCCCCGCGGTTGAAGCAGAGCTCTATGCTGACGCCCGAATCCTTGGGGACGACGCCGATCGGCGCTGCCGCCCCCATCGAGGGTCGTAGATTGGCATTGGCATTGGTGGTGGCCGTGCATTGCGCGGCGAGCGCCGGGCCCGGTCCGGCAAGGACCGCAACCAAAAATGCCACTGCCCCCCAGAAACGCAATGTTCTGCCTTCGATTTAAACCCGCCGCATCTCCGTGCTAGCGCATTCGGGCAGCCGAACCAATAAGCACTGGGTAAATTGCCGTGAGTCGGCTGGCTCTGCGTGGCTTTCGTCACAGCCCGTTGGTCCTCATCGCAGCAACAAATGCCCGCGCCACCACGGCATAGCCTCGCACATTGAGGTGAATCGCGTCGGAGAGCAGCGAGCGCGGCACGAAGCCGGCCGCTGCATCTGCCTGGTCTTCCGCGGTGTCGGATGCGGCCGCCACCAGCGCGCCCAGCACATCGACGAAGCGCGCCCCATATTGCCGCTTCAACGCCGCGTTTAACTCGAAGATGCGCCTTGCTGCCGTGCCGTCGTCGAGACGCGCGGCAAGAACCGACCCCACGAGATAGCGCTCATGCCCCAGTGAAGTCACCGCGGCTTCGATGTCGTCCGCTATCGAGCGGCCCTTGTCCGCGCCGTTGCGTCCGAGCCACAGCCAGGCGACCCGGTTGCGATAGGCCTCTGCCTCCGCTGCGACGAACCGGCTCTGGGGCGGGCAGGCGACATCCTCCCCGCCACCGATGCGGGTAAAGACATATGCCGGTACCGGCTCGGAGGGTGCCGCCTTCGCCGACAGGGCCAGCGTACCGGCAATGCCGCACAACTCACCGGCCAGGGTCGAATTGCCTTGGTTGGTGACCGGCAGGGCGGAGCGCTCTTCGACCGCTACCGGCCCCGAGGCCGGTATCGTGTCCCCTGCCAGTGTCAGCAGCACCGGTACCGCATCCATCCGCGCCGCGATCGACGTGCTGGTTTGCCCGCCAATGCCCATATTGGCGATCAGCCGCACGCCGCCAAGCAAAGCCTTGGCCTGCTCTGTATAGCTCTCGCCCGGATCGGCCCCCGCGCCGATGGTGAGGCTGTCGCCCCATGCGACGATGTCGGCGCCGTCGTCCAGCGCAAATGTCGGGAGCGTCTTCTCTGCGGCCGCCCAGTCTCGGGCCGCAGCTTCAGCCGCCGTGACGGTTCGGCCCTCCGTCTCGAGGATGATGGCCTTGCCGGCGACAAACCCCTTCCGCCCATCCCAGCGCACAGCGCACCACTTGCCGGCTGAAAAGCAGATCTCGACCGTGACCGCGGTCCCCGCAGGGATCGTCGCAATCGCGGGCGCCGCGCCCATCGACGGACGAAGCTCCGTCTCGGTCTGCGTCCGGCCCCTCACCGGGTCGGCCAGTACCGGCATGGTCAGGGCGGCTAGCACAGCCAGAACTAACGCAGGGAGTCGCATCTGCCGTCATGTCCTCTTGTGGGGGAACGACGGTTGTGCAGAGCGGCGCGCGCATTATTGAGCTGGTACAGAACCCAGCCGGACTTCTACCTAAGGTTTCATCACAGGCGTCTAGCCATTTGTACTTAAGGAGAATTCCGCACCGGCGATGCGATAGGCCCGCCCGAAACCGGCCACGAAGCTCAC
>CAYPYV010000152.1:0-7825 GCA_964414845.1 uncultured Devosia sp.
GCTTCATCGAGCAGCTCGCCAAGTACCCGGGCATCAAGCTCGTGGCTGACAAGTACGCCGACGGCCAGGCGGCCACCGGCCTCAACATCACCACGGACCTGTTGACCGCCAACCCGAACCTCGTCGGCATCTTCGCCTCGAACCTGATCATGGCGCAGGGCGCCGGCCAGGCTCTCGCCGAGAACAATGCCGCCGCCAAGGTTGCGCTGATCGGCTTCGACAGCGACGACAAGCTGGTGAGCTTCCTCAAGGACGGCACCATCGACGGCCTCGTCGTGCAGGATCCGTACCGCATGGGCTATGATGGCGTGAAGACCGCCCTCGCCGCCTCGAAGGGTGAAGCCGTCGAGAAGTTCGTCGACACCGGCGCGAACCTCATCACGACCGCCAACATGGACGACGCCCGCAGCCAGGAGCTGCTGAACCCGAAGGTCAACTGATCCGGGTCGCGTGAGTTCGGGCGGGGCGCCTCCGGGTGCCCCGCCCATTTCCTGAAGGTTGGATGGCCGGGGGTCGCATGGCCCATGCCCGGCCAGGGGATTAACAGCATGACCGACGTCAGCAGCGCTTCGGCGGGCGTGGGCCAGGCGGCTCCCGGGCCGGCCATGGCCGAGATGCCCATTCTCGAACTGCGCAATCTCGAGAAACGCTACGGCCCGGTTCAGGCCCTGAAGAAGGCCAACCTTGCCTTCCGTCGTGGCGAAGTGCACGCCATCGTGGGCGAGAACGGCGCCGGCAAATCCACGCTCATCAAGCTGCTCACCGGCGTCATCCGGCGCACGGGTGGGGAAATCATCTGGAACGGCACGCCGACCGACCTCGCCTCGCCCAACGAGGCGATCGCGCTCGGCATCAATGCCGTGCATCAGGAAGTCGTGCTCTGCCGCCACCTCACCGTTGCGGCGAACATCTTCCTCGGCAACGAGACGGTGCAGTTCGGCCTGTTGAAGCAGCGCGACATGACCCGCGCCGCGCAGCAGATTCTGGACGACCTCGGCTTCCACCTGCCCGCCGACGTCATCCTGGGCTCGCTCACCATCGGGCAGCAGCAGCTGGTCGCCACCGCCCGCGCCTCGCTGCGCGGCACCAAGTTCATCATTTTCGACGAGCCGACCGCCTACCTCACCCGCCAGGAAGCCGCGCAGCTCTTCGCGCTGATCCGCCGGTTGAAATCGGAAGGCGTCACCATCGTCTATATCAGCCATCGCATGGAAGAGGTCTTCGACCTGGCAGACCGCGTTTCGGTGCTGCGCGACGGCACGCATGTGGGCACACGCAACATCGCCGAGACCAATGACTCCGAACTGGTGGCGATGATGATCAACCGCTCGCTCGAGCAGATCTACCACAAGGAGCAGATTCCGTTCGGGGAGACGCTGATCGAAGCGCGCGGTCTGAGCGGCAAGGGCTTCAACGATGTGTCGCTGTCGGTGCGCCGTGGCGAGATCGTGGGGCTTTACGGCCTGATCGGCGCAGGCCGGTCGGAGTTCGTAATGAGCCTGTTCGGCCGCAACCCGAAGACCGCCGGCGAAATCTTCTGGAAGGGCAAGCCCGTCAACATCCGCAACGAGCGGCAGGCCATCGACATGGGCATCGCGCTCGCGCCCGAAAGCCGGCGTGACCAGGGCCTGAATCTCAACCTGCCCATCGGCCTCAACCTCAACCTGCCGGTCTATGACGGCATCTCGCGCATCGGCATCGTGGATGCGGGCGACGAGAGGCGGCGGGCCGACAGGCAGATCAAGGACCTGGGGATCAAGACGCCATCACGGCGCTCGCTCGCTTCGTCCATGTCGGGCGGCAACCAGCAGAAGATCGTGATCGGCAAGTGGTTGAACCATGGCGCCGACCTGTTCATCTTCGACGAGCCCACCGTCGGCGTCGACGTGGGCACCAAGGCCGAGATCTACCGGCTCTTCGCCGCGCTCCTCAAGAAGGGCGCCGGCATCATTCTCATCTCGTCCTATCTGCCGGAAGTCTACGAGCTGGCCGATACGCTGCATGTGTTCCGCGAGGGCCATCTGGTCGGCTCGCAGGGCTATCGCGAGCGCAGCCACGAGGACGTTCTTGCAGAGGCGATCGGCGTCTGACGCCACCGAATGGAGACAAACATGACCGTCGAGACGGCCCCGACCCCGATCAAGACCAAGCGAAACCTGAACTTTCTCTTTGCCCTGACGCTGCTTGGCCTCCTGGTCCTGCTCTGCGTGGCGCTCAGCTTCGCCACACCGAACTTCGCCACTGAGAAGAACATCTCGAACCTGCTGCGGCAGGGCTCGATGATTGCCATTCTGGCCGTGGGGCAGACCTTCGTCATCATCACGGCCGGCATCGACCTGTCGGTGGGCGCCATTGTCGGCTTCTCGACCGTGGTGGTCGGCGGCCTCATCCAGGCAGATTGGCCGGTTTGGGCCGCCGTGCTCGTGACACTTCTGATGGGCCTCGGCATCGGCGCGTTCCATGCCTTTGGCATCGTGTCGATGGGCCTGCCGCCCTTCATCATAACTCTGGCGACGCTGACTTCGCTGCGTGGCATTGGCCTGCTGATTACCAATGGCTCGACGATCAACATCACCAAGGCGGCCGAATTCACGCAATTCTCGCGCGACAGTTTCCTCGGCATCCCCAATCTCTTCTGGATGGTGGTGCTGGTCGCCGTGCCCGCCTATGTCTTCCTGCACCATTCCAAGTGGGGCCGTTATCTCTTCGCCGTGGGCTCCAATCCGGAATCGGCCCGTCTTTCCGGCGTTTCGGTGCCGCGGATGATCTATATCGCCTATGGGCTTTCCGCGATGTTCGCCGCCTTTGTCGGCGTGCTGCTCGCCGCCCGGCTCGGCGTGGGCAATGCGACGCAGGGCGACGGCTGGGAACTGCAAGCCATCGCCTCCTCGGTGATTGGCGGCACCTCGCTCTTCGGCGCGGTGGGCTCGATCCACGGCCCGCTGATCGGCGCCTTCATCCTCGCCGTGATCTCGAACGGCGCGAACTTGCTCAACGTCAACTCGTTCTGGCAGCGCATCGTGACGGGCGTCCTGATCATCGTCATCGTGTTCTTCGACCAGTTGCGCCGCCGCGGCCGCTGACGACCCGAGAATTGCAGGATCAACGGCCGGCCGCGCGCAAAGCGGCCGGCCGTTTGCATTCGACGGCACGTATCTGCAATTTGGCAATCAATTGGCACTAAAGGTTTCTGCTGCGCCATGCGTGTTTTGCGGAAACCCGGGTCATGAAGCTGCCATCCCCTGTCCTTGCTGCCTTTGCCGGCCTTCTCGCGCGGTTTCACCGCGATGAGCGCGGCGTGTTCGCGGTGATCTTCGGACTGCTCGCCCTGGTGCTGATCGCCATGGCGGGCGCGGTCGTCGACTACTCGCGCGTGGTGCAGGCCCAGACGTCCGCGCAGATGGCCCTCGATTCAGCAGCGCTCGGCATGCAGAAGACCATCTACAACACCCCGACGCCAACCGAGGCGACGATGAGGACCAATGCGCAGGCAGTCGTTACCGAGCGGCTCGCCGATTCAACGCTGACGGTGAGTATCGATAGGGCGGCCATCAGCGTCGCGAACGGGTCGCTGGAACTGTCCGGCACGGTCCGCGTGCCGACGGCCTTCGTGCGGCTCGTCGGCTTCCCCACCATCACCACGCGCATCAAGTCCGAGGCCGTCCGGGGCAATACGCAGATCGAAGTGGCGGCTGCGCTCGACGTCACCGGCTCGATGGAAGGCTCGCCCCTTGAGAGCCTTCAGGACGCTACGAACGACATGATCACAACGCTGCTGGGGAGCTCGAACACCAGCACCACCACGCGCATCGCGCTGGTGCCGTGGTCGATCAGTCCGAATCTCGGCAGCTATGCACCCTCGGTCCGCGGCACGATCAGGACCTCGACTGCCATCACCAACATCACTTGGAAATCTGGCACCGCCAGGACCATCACGGGCATCACGCGCGCAAACCCGGCGGTCGTGACATCAAACTCGCACGGCCTGTCGAACGGCGACGTAATCTTCATTACTGGCGTCAACGGCATGACCCAGATCAACGACCAATACTATACCGTTGCATCGGCCACCACGAATACATTCGTCCTGTCGGGCATCGATAGCAGAAGCAGTAACGGCTACAGTTCCTACAGTTCTGGCGGTACAGCGCAGAGATGCCTGACATCGGCCTGCGAGCTTGTTGTGACATCCAATGCCCACGGCATGAGTAATGGCAATTATGTCAGCATCAGAGACGTAAATGGCGTATCTTATAGTTGCGGCAGGCGATGCACGATGAGCGTCAATACGGTTTGGTCGGTAGCCTCGGCCGCAACCAACAGCTTCGCCCTCTCCGGCTCGAACGGCTGGCTCTACAGTGACTATACGTCGTCAGGAACCGCGTGGTGCGCTATCTACGGCTGCACCTACAACTACGACAACGGCACTTTGTGGAACATCACCAACTGCGTGTCGGAACGAACCACCAATGCCTATACGGAAGCGCCGCCCTCTACGACATTGCTGGGCCTCAACTACCAGTCCAATACGTCGGACTGCTCAAATATTCCGCAGGTCATCCCCCTGACCAACGACAGTACCACACTTACCGATACGGTGAATGACTTCGTAGCAACAGGTTACACAGCAGGGCATCTCGGAATTGCCTGGGCCTGGTACATGCTGAGCCCGAACTTCGCCTATCTCTGGCCGACCGCTAATCGCCCGGTAGCCTACAATACCAATGGGGTACTGAAGATTGCCATCTTCATGACCGATGGTAGCTTCAATACGCAGTATTGCAACGGCATAGATGATTGGTATGTCAGCTGCGACTCGGCCAACGGCTCATCATCCAGCCAGGCGAGTAGCATCTGCGAGGCCATGAAGGACGCTGATATTACTATCTATACGATCGGATTCAACGTCAACTCAGCAAACCAGACTTTGCTGACCAATTGCTCGAGCGGCAGTGATTACGACTTCTTTCCGACCACAACCACGGAGCTCGAGTCGGTGTTCGCCGAGATCGCCAACAACATCCAGAACCTGCGGGTATCCAAATAGCAATGGCCGTCGGCGGGCGCATTTGCACCGCGCGCCTTACGGTGCGAGCACTCGAGGCTAAGCTCAGTGCGGACGCAGGCGGGTTGATTCGGTCCGCCATCGCGGCAATCAGGTGGAAAGGAAGATTGGATGTCGAAGGGAACATATGACGATTTCTTCGACACGCTCGGCTTCCGTGAATCGAGCAACCGCTACGATGTCGTCAACATCTACGGCTCGATGGGCCGCTACCAGATGGGCGAGGCCTCGTTCACCGACATTGGCCTCTATGTCCCAGACGCCAACCCGTTCGACAATGTCTATGGCGGGAGTTTCACCGGCAAATACGGAGTCTGGAGTGTCGCCGATTTCCTCGCCAAACCCGCCGCACAGGATCAGGCGATCCGCGACTACATGGCGCTGCAGTTCACCTATCTGAAGTCGGTCTGGGCTTATGACGGGCAGACAATAAACGGCGTCTCCGTAACCATATCCGGCATGTTGGGAGGGGCGCATCTTCTCGGATGGGACGGTGCGGCGGCCTGGCTCACTTCGGGTGGCGATTATGTGCCGGCCGACAATTTCGGCACCACCATCGTGGAGTATGCGACCCTGCTCGGCGGCTACGATACGCCTTACAGCATCGACCACGACATCGCAGAAACGATAACCGGTGGCTCGGGAACGGATAGTCTGCGCGGCCGGGGCGGCAACGATGTTCTATCGGGAAAGGGTGGCGCTGACACGCTTGATGGCGGCACCGGCAATGACATGATCGA
The DNA here is from genome assembly GCA_964414845.1 of uncultured Devosia sp. Taxonomy (GTDB): domain Bacteria; phylum Pseudomonadota; class Alphaproteobacteria; order Rhizobiales; family Devosiaceae; genus Devosia_A. Next base: position 5,806 of record CAYPYV010000152.1, read on the forward strand.
TGGAGGGGCCGGCACGGACACCGCGCTGTTTGGGGCGGCCTTCGACAGCTTCACCATCAGCTACGACGCCGCAACCGACACCTATACGCTCACCTCCGCCGCGACGGGGATCGACACAGTGACGGGCGTCGAGACATTCCAGTTCTCCGACCGTACCATCACTGCAGCGAACCTGATGGCACCCTCCGATCCGGCGCCGACCCCGCTGCCTAAGGCGTCGATCACGGCGAACACGGCGAGCGCTGCCGAAGGCAATGCCGGGGCGACGGCCTTTACCTTTACGGTCAGTCTCTCGGCAGCGAGCGCCGCGACGCAAACACTTGCGTGGACGGCATGGGGCGCTGGCGCAAACCCGGCCGATGCTGGAAGTGACTTCGCCTCGCCACTGACCGGTACGCTGACGTTTGCCCCCGGCGAAACCAGCAAGACCATCACGGTGCTCGTAGCGGGGGATACGCTTCACGAGTCGAACGAGGGCTTCACCGTGACGCTCTCGGGTCTGTCGAGCGGGCTCGAGGCCGGCACCCTCACTGCCAGCGCCAGTATAGCCAACGACGATGTGCAGACCAGCTTCATCGGCGGCAGCGGTGCGGACACGCTTACCGGCGGCGGTGCCGACGATACGGTCTCAGGGCTTGGCGGCAATGACACACTTTACGGCAATGGTGGCAATGACTGGCTCGACGGCGGCACCGGCAACGACACGATGTATGGCGGCCTTGGTGACGACACCTATCTCGTGGACAGCAGCCTCGATACAGTGAGCGAGAGTGGCGGCGGCGGCACCGACATCGTGCGGACGACCCTTTCGGCCTATACGCTGGGCAGCGATATAGAAGCACTTGTCTATACCGGAAGTGGCAGTTTTGCGGGCACCGGCAACGCGCTCGCCAACACACTGACCGGCGGCAGCGGCAACGATACCCTTAACGGCGTTGGCGGTGCGGACCGGATGCTCGGCGGGCTCGGCAACGACATCTTCGTGTTCGACAACCTGGGCGACGTGGCGATAGAGGCGGTCAACGAAGGCACCGATCTGGTGCAGTCGAGCATCAGCGTCTCGGGCCTTATCGCCGACGCATCGAAGGCCGCCATGCTCGGCGCCAATGTCGAAAACGTTCTGCTGGTCGGCACCGCCGCGCTCAACGCCACGGGGAATGCCCTTGGCAATGCCATTACAGGCAATGGCGCCAACAACATCCTGCTTGGCGGCGACGGTGCTGATACACTGTCGGGCGCCGCCGGCAATGACGCACTCGTGGGCGGCGATGGCGACGACGTACTGATCGGCGGAATCGGCAATGACAGCTATTCGGGCGGGTTGGGCAACGACACGGTGAGCTTCGCCGACATCACCACCGCAGTGACTTTCAGCCTGGGAGCAGGTAGCGGCCAGAACACCGGGGGCGCCGGTACGGATACATTGGTCTCTGGCCATTCCATAGAAAACCTGATCGGCGGCTCGGGCGCGGACAAGCTCACCGGCGATGCGGCGGCAAACCGCGTCGACGGCGGCTCGGGAAGCGACATCATCAATGGCGGCCTGGGCAACGATGTGCTCATGGGCGGCGCCGGCACTGATTTCTTTGTGTTCAATACAACGCTCGGCAACAGCAATGTCGACGTGATCGAGGGATTCAACACCGCAGACGACACTATCCGGCTCGAGAACAGCGGCATCTTCAGTGCGTTGCGGTCGACGGGAAGGCTCGCATCCGGAGCCTTTGTTTCGGGCACGGCGGCGCTGCAATCGGACGATCGGATCATCTACAATCCGGTCAACGGCGGGCTCTACTACGACGCGGATGGATCTGGCTCGGGCAAGATGATCCAGTTCGCGACGCTCACCAACCTTGCCGGTTCGCTCACGGCTGCGGACTTCATCATCATCTGACGCAAGGTGAGGCCATGTCCCTACCATCTTGGGTTTGCCCGTGGGAGCGACGCGAGGCATGTCCTGACGGCTTTGCCCGTAACGGCACCGATTGGGTTCGCAGGCGCAGTCAAATCGCCTAGAAGC
>CAYPYV010000153.1:0-7723 GCA_964414845.1 uncultured Devosia sp.
CCTCGGCATTCTATTTCCCGATCTGGCGAAACACCGCGATGGCCGCCCAGATCAGCAGCGCCGCTATGCCGAGCCAGACGAGGGCATAGCCCACCATCTCCGCCCCGCCATAGGCGGCGCTGGTGGCAAAGCTCAGCCCGAAAAACCCGAAGCAGAGGCCGGGCAGCAGGATGCAGAGCCCGAGAAAGCCGAGAACCAGCTTGCCGAACATCCTATTCTTCTCCGTCTCCGCCGGGCTTGCCTATGCGTGAAAACAGGGCGATCCCGCCGGTCACAAAAACGATGCCCAGAAGCAGCGACGAAGCAGACGTGGCGATGTGGCTGAAATTGCCGGCGAAGATCGCCGGGATCGACCCGAGCCCATTTTGCACTAAGCAGAAGCCCGGCATCAGCATGACGAGCGCCAGTAGTATCAGCAGGACATTGCCGCAGCCGTCCATCGCTCAGATCGCCCTTCGCCGCGCGATCCGCTCGCGGATCGGGCCGATCATGCCGTTGCGATAAAACAGGTTGTAGGTCTCGAAGGGAATGATCTGCCCATTGGGCGTGACGAAGTGGATGCAGCTGCGCTTGGCGGACGCGACCGAGAAATTGTGCTTGTCCATGAAGCCGATCACCGCCACCCGGAAGATCGAGGAATAGTCGAGCCCCTCGGGCACCGGCACTTCGGGCAGGCAGCAGAGCAGCGCCGTCATCTTGTCGGTGATCGTGCCTTCGCCCACCGAGAGCGAGAAGAGCTCGAAGATGCGGCGCTTCAGTTCCGGATATTTCTCGAAGGCCACCGAGTTGGGCACATCCTCGAGCAGCATTTCCGCCGGGATCATCGAGGTGACGGGCGCCACCTGCCGGCCTTTCCTGAGTCCATAGCCGATGGTGATGGCGTCGGGGTTGCAGGGCAGCGGGATCATGTCCTTCTCGCCGAACAGCCCGTGGTCGTCGATGATCCGCCGCCGCACTTCAGAGAGCGTCAGGCGGTTGCGGCGCGCATCGAAGCCCTCGTTGCGGCCCGCATCCTGCACCGGCTGAAAAGTGACGCCGCGCACGCACGCCCAGCCGAGTGCGTGTTCGATGATCGCGGCGACCTCGTGGTCGTTGACGCCCTTTTTCAGCGTCGCGACCAGCGTCGTCGAAATGCCATGCCGTTCGAGCGCTTCGAGCGCCTGCTGCCGGATGCGGCGGAGGTCTGCACCGCGGAGGTCCATCAAGGCATCGCGTTCGAGGCTGTCGAACTGCAAATAGACTTCGAGCCCGGTCTTCCGTTCGGCGAGCGCCGCCACGAAATCCGGGTCCGACGCGATCCTGAGGCCATTGGTGTTGAGCATCAGGTGCCGGATCGGGCGGGCCTGCGCGGCATCGATGACGGCGAGGATATCCGGATGCAGCGTCGGTTCGCCGCCTGAAATCTGCAGCAGGTCCGGCTCGCCTTCCGATTTCACCAGCGCATCCATCATCCGCTCAATGGTCGAAAGCGGCAGGTGCTCCTGCCGCTGCGGCGAGCTTTCGGCAAAGCAGACCGGGCAGGTGAGGTTGCAGTGCTGGTTGATCTCGATCAGAGCGAGGCAGGAATGCTGCTCGTGGTCGGGACATAGGCCGCAATCATAGGGGCAGCCATAATCGGTGGGCGACTGCACGGTGAGCGGCCGGTCGCCGGGCTTCAGGAAATCCTTCTGCCACTTGAAGAAGTTGACGTCGGTCGAGACCAGCACCTTCTCCACCCCATGGGCGTGGCAGCGCTTTTCGTACCAGACCTCGCCATCCACGATCTCGATCTTGGCGGGCGCCGGCTCGAGGCAAGTGGCGCAGAGCGACATTGTCTCGCCGTAGAATATGTAGGGCCGGCTTTTCCGCACCGGGGCCACGGCTGGTTGCAGGCGCAAATCATCAGGCATGAACCGGCTTTCCGTCCCGCAGGATCATTATGGCGTAGAGGCTAAGCGAGATCGACAACAGTTGAAAGAGGGTCAGGCCCAAGATGAGCGGGGCATAGGGCTTGAGGAATTCGAGTCCGAAGCGGCCCACAGAATAGTAAAGCACCACCAGCGCGAAACCATTGGTGGCGAAATAGGCGCTGCGACGGGCCAGGGCCACGACATAGACCAGCGCGAAAAGTGTCATCAGCCCGGTTTCGTAGAGCTGCACCGGGTGCCGCGGAATACCGTCGCCGAAATCATGCCCCCAGGGCAGGCTGGTGGGCGTGCCATAAGTGAAGTCGTCCATGCCGGCGAGAAAGCAGCCGATCCGCCCCACCGCGATGCCGATGGCGACGGGGAGCGCATAGAGCGCCGCCGAGCGCCCGGTGATCCCCTTGTGCCGCTTGTACAGTTCCACCGCGACGATGGCGCCTGCGAGCGCGCCCTCCACCGAGCGCGCGAGGCCTGGGAGCCCCGAGATCCAGAGGTTGAGGCTGCCGAAGAGATAGGCGCCAAATCCCGCGCCCCCGAGCAGCACCAAGAGGTGCATGCGGTCGCCGCGAAACGGCGAAGGCGGCAGCATGTCGGCACGCCAGCGGTTCACCGCGAGCGCTGTCAGCGCGGCGGTGAACCAGGCGAGGCCATCGAACAGGGCGTGGAGTTCCAGGTGAAGCCTCCCGGCCGGTGGTCAAGTTGTCACCATGCTCTTGCCATCGCGGCCACACTTGGTCACTCTGTGGCATTAGATGAATCACTTGGATTGTTATCATGTTTAATCGTGTTCGCCTTGTCGCGGTCACCGTTGCGCTTCTGGCCAGCACCGCTGCGGTGCATGCCGAGGAGGTCATCGACGTGGCCCTCGAAAACATGATCGGCGGCTGGACGGGCACCTATGCCGGTGCCTTTGCCGGTAATGCCGGGTTCACCGTCGACACGTCTTCAGCCTCGGCCGATTTCGATGTCCGCAGCGCCGGCGTCTATGGTGGTTACAATTTCGAACTGCCCAATGGCGTGGTGTTCGGCCTCGAGAGCGATTTCGCCAAGACCGACGGGTCGGCGAGCTGGACCGATGGCGAAGAAGGCGCAACCTTCGCGGTGAACTGGACCGCGCATCTGCGCAGCCGCATCGGCGTGGGCTTCGAGAACGTCATGATCTTCGCCGCCGGTGGTGTGGCGCTGGCGGAAGGCACGCTCGATGTGTATTCGCTCGGCTATAGCGACACGCAGATCCATACCGGCGTGACCGTCGGCGCGGGCGTCGATGTGGCGATCACCCCCAATGTGGTGCTCCGCGCCGAGTACCTGCATGACGCCTTTGCGACTGCAACCTACGATATCAACGGCAACGATGTTGATGTCGACTTGAGTTCTGACACGATCCGCGCCGGTATCGCGTTCAAATTCTGATCGCTGCCGACAGCCGGATTTCCAGCCTTTTTTGCGCTGCCGCTTCCCGAAAAGGGTGGCGGCAGTGGCGTTTTGGATGGCGTGCCCGTGGAGCCGGGAGAGGGCAAGAGCGATGCTTGGTGAGAGAGCCCTGGTGATCGTACCGCGGCGCGGGCCCGACTATGTCGAGGATTTCGCCACCATCGCCGCCGAGATCATGGCGCGCGATCCCGCCATCCTCGTCCGCGTCGTGCATGATGAAGCCGATCATGGGCCGATAGAAGCCGAGCTCAAGGGCAAGCCGACGCTCATCGTCGGGTTCGATGGCACTTTGCCGCTGCCCCAGGTCGCCGCGCGGCGCTTTGTCTGCAAGCAGATCATCAAGACCGCGCAGCTGCGCCAATATGCCGAGGCGGGTATCGCGCATCCGATGAGCGCGGTGTTCCGGTGGGGGCTCGGGCTCGATCCGGGGCGCTGGGGGCCACTCACGGTGATGAAGCCGCTCGACCCGGGCGCCACCTCGCGCGGGCTCGCCCATCTCATCCCCACCCCGATGGTAGGCAAGCTCCGTCCGCAACATTTTGCGCCGGAGCATCCCATCCACAAGAGCCCGATGCTCATCCAGAGCTTCATCGATTCCGGGCTCTATCCCAGCCATTTTCGGGTGCTGCTGCTGTTCGGCGAGCCGCTCTACATGGTGGAGCATGTCATGGCCGACCCGCGCCCGCCGCTCGATTCTCCACCCGAGCTGCTGCTCGGCGCGCCCATCGCCACCAATGGCGGCGTGCGCGAGCGGCGGCTGGTCAAGGACCCTGAGGTCATCGCCTTCGCCCAGCGCATGGCGGGAGCGCTGCCCGCCATGCCATTGCAGGGCATCGACATCATGCGCGAGCATGGCAGTGGCCGCCTCGTCGCCATCGAGAACAATCCGGGTGGCAATACCTGGCACTTCTCCTCGCCGATGGGCGCGGAGCTGCGCCAGCAGATCCCGCGCGAGGCCCTGCTCGCACAGTTCGGCGGCCTGGGCCGCGCGGCGGAAATCCTGCTCAAGGCAACGCAGCTCTACGCGCGAACCTGAGCCGCCTCAGGCAGGCTTCAGCGATCTCGGCAATTCGCCATACTGGTAGAGGCCAAGGCTGAAGCCATCCGGGTCCAGAAAGTCGGCGCTCCAGCCTCCCGGTGCCTCCGACACCGGAGTGACGATGGTGACGCCGCGGCTCGCGAGGTCGGCCACAACGTCGTCAATTCCACCCTCATCGAGTTCGAACACGATGGACGGAGTATCGCCCCTGCGGCCCGGCTGCTGGAAGAAGATCAGGCTTGGCCCGTTCTCCGGCTGCCCCTGCAGCCAGAACGGGTCGGCACCTTCCTCTCGCGTCAGCGCGATGCCGAGCGCATCGCGGTAGAAGGCCTCCGTACGGATGAGATCGGCGACATAGAAGACGACTGCGACGGATTTGATCCTGAAGCTCATGGCGAGCCCTCCTGTTCATGTACACCTGTCAGTTGCCGCGGACTGGCGCTTTGTGAGTGCCGCACGAAGAAAAGATGCCCATCGGGGTCGTGGCTGGCGAAAAGCGCGCCGTGCCGGCTGAGCGCGGGCAGCAATGCGTCGCGGATCCTGCCATAGGCGAGGTCGAGGCTCAGTCCCGTGAGTTCCATCGGGGTGGCGAGGCCCGCCGCCGCGAGCCGGCGCTTCAGCGCCGTGAGGCGCTGGCGCAGCGCCACATCGCTGAGGCGCAGCAGATAGGCGATCTCGCGCCGCGTGTGCCCGGTCACCGCCAGCACCGCCACCGATCGCAGCGCGGGCGGCAAACCCGCTGCCAGCTCCGGTGGCAGTGACGGAGTGGCGTCCCCGGCTGCCTCTGTCGCGGGCCGGAGTGCCTGCCATTGCTGCTCGCGCGTCCGGCTCCGCCCCAGGCCACGGCGCATCATCCGCGCGCGGTTGCGGATGACTCCCACCAGCCAGCGCGTCGTCTCCGGATCATCGATGGGGAGACGGCCATCCTGCACGGCCGCCAGATAGGCCTCCTGCACCACATCCTCTGCGGCCGCCGATCCGGCATGGCGGCGGGCAATGGCGAGGAGCTGGGCATGTTGGCGTCTGCGCATGGGTCAATGCTGGCAGCCGCTGCGGCGCTAGGCAAGGGCCCCGGCCGAGTTCGAGCCGGGGCGGGCCTCAGGCGCTTCGCCGCGTCCTGCTCTCCGTGTCCTCAGCCGTCCGGAGTTCGGCTGCAAGCAGGTCGGCGGCACCGCTTGCCCCCACGGGCGGGGAGAACAGGAAACCCTGCACTTCGTTGCAGCCCTGTGCGCGCACCGCTTCCAGCTGTTCAAGGGTCTCGATGCCCTCGGCCGTGGTCGACATGCCGAGCGAATGGCCGAGCCCGATCACTGCCTGCACGATGGCGAGGCTGTCGCTGCGCGTCTTCAGGTCGCGCATGAAGGAGCGGTCGATCTTGATCTTGTCGAAGGGGAAGCTGCGCAGATAGCTCAGCGACGAGTAGCCGGTGCCGAAATCGTCCATCGAGATGCGCACGCCGAGAGCCCTGAGCTGGTGCAGCAGACGCAGGGTCGGTTCGTTGTCGGTGAGCAGCAGGCTCTCGGTGATCTCGAGCTCGAGCCGGCGCGGATCGAGGCCACTCTCGGTCAGCGCTGCCATCACCGTCTCGTACAGGTGCTTGCTCTTGAACTGCGCGGGCGACAGGTTGACCGCGACGCGCACGCTGTCGGGCCAGGCAGCCGCCGTGCGGCAGGCCTCGCGCAGCACCCATTCGCCAATCGGTACGATCAGGCCGGTTTCCTCGGCGATGGGGATGAAATCGCCTGGCGCCACCGTGGCGCGGCCGGGCGGATCCCAGCGCAGCAGCGCTTCGAAGCAGGTGATGCGGTTCTCCTCGAGCCCGACCAGCGGCTGGAACACGAGGCGGAACTCCTCGCGGCCGAGCGCGAGACGCAGGCCCGCCTCGATCGAGCGGCGCTTCTGGATCGCGGCATCCATGCCGGTCTCGAAGAAGTGGTAGGTGGAGCGCCCATCGGTCTTGGCCTTGTAGAGCGCCAGATCGGCGTTCTTCATCAGCGTTTCGCCATCCTCGCCGTCGGCCGGCGCTATGGCGATACCGACGCTCGCGCCGATGACGAGGTGGTGCTCATCGACGATGAAGGGCGTCCCGATGGCGGTGACGATGCGCTCGGCCACGGTCGCGGCATCGGCGGGGCTCACGCCGCCGCGCAGGAGCAGTGCAAATTCGTCGCCTCCGAGCCGGGCCAGCAGGTCGCTTTCGCGCGTCGCGGCCTTCAGCCGGCCTGCCACATGCTGCAGCAGCTTGTCGCCGATGGAGTGTCCGAGGCTGTCGTTCACCTGCTTGAAATGGTCGAGATCGACGCAGAGCACCGCAATGCCCTCGCCCCTCAGGATCGCGGCCTCGGTGATGTCCATCGCCTCGATGAACTGCACGCGGTTGGGCAGGCCGGTCAGTGCGTCATGCCGCGCCATGTGGCGGATGCGCTCTTCCTGGTGGCGCTGCTCGGTGATGTCCTCGTGGGTCGATACCCAGCCGCCATCCTTCATCGGATGGCTTTGCATCAGGATCACCCGACCATTGAGCTCATGGATGGCCTTGCCATATTCACGCCTTGCGATCAGGTCCTTGCGCCAGCGGCGATAGGTTTCGAAATCGCCGTTCTGCGTGGTCATGCCCGCATCCGACAGATGCGCGAGGATGGCGTCGAGCTCCGTTCCAGGCCGCGCCAGGTTGTCGGGCAGGTTGTAGATGCGCTTGTAGGGCTGGTTCGAAATCACCAGCCGCCCTTGCGAATCGTGCATCGACAGGCCCTGGCTGATGTTGTTCACCGCCGCGTCGAACCGGAGATTCTGCCGCTCGAGGTCGAGCTTGCGGCGCTGGACGATCTCGGACGAGGCAATCTCCTCGGTCACGTCCTCATGGGTGATCACCCAGCCGAGGCCGGGCGAGTAGACATGCGCCGTCTCGATGATGCGGCCACCATCCACCAGCTCGCGCACCTTGGAGCGCAGGCCGGACCGGTTGGCCAGCAGTTCCGCCTTGTAAGTCTCCAGAAACTCGCGTGGCGACTGGTCGGGATGATTGCCCATTTCGGCGGAGAGCTGCACCACCGCCTCGAGACTCATGCCCTTGTGAATTCGTTTCGAAGGAAATCCGTAGATGTCCAGGTAATTCTGGTTCCACAATACGAGTTCGAAGCTGGGGGACCAGACACAAAATCCGTATGGGATGGATTGGAGCGCCGCGTCGAGCAGCAGAATACTTCCGCTCTGGTTGGACAAATCGTCCATTGCGATAAAAACCTCAAATTACTGGATCGAGGCTAGTCGCGGCGGTGTTAAAGGCCGATTAAAGAAGGTGGCGCCGTCGAGGCAAAAGCAGCTCTTGCCGTCAAAATGTATGCAG
>CAYPYV010000154.1:0-7695 GCA_964414845.1 uncultured Devosia sp.
GCCCTACCGCGTCCGCCCGAACAGCCGCTCGATATCGGATTTCTTCAATTCCACATAGGTCGGTCGGCCATGGATGCACTGGCCGGAATGCGGCGTCGCTTCCATATCGCGCAGGAGCGCGTTCATTTCCTCGACCTTGAGGCGGCGCCCTGAGCGTACCGATCCGTGGCAGGCCATGCGGCCGAGCAGTGCCTCCAATCGGTCAGCAAGGGCAGCGGACGAATCCCATTCGGCGAGGCCGTCGGCGAGATCGCGGATGAGGCCCGAGACATCAGCCTGCCCCAGCAGCGCCGGCGTCTCGCGCACCGCGATGGCGCGGGGCCCGAAGCCTTCGAGGTGCAGCCCGAGCCGCGCGAGATCGGGCGCGGCTGCGAGGAGGCGACCACAATCGTCCTCCGGCAGGTCAATGACCAGGGGAATCAGGTGCATCTGGCTCGGCACCGGGCCGGAGGCGAGGGCGGCCTTGAAGCGCTCATAGACCAGCCGTTCATGAGCCGCGTGCTGGTCGACCAGCAGCAGGCTGTCGCCCGTCTGCGCCACGATGAAATTGTCGAACATCTGCACCCGCGCCACCCCGAGTGGATATTCGGCAGCCGGTGTTTCCGGCACTGGGGCGGGCTCGAAGCGGGCGCTTGGCTCGGCAAAGCCTGACAAGCCGGTATAGGCCTTTGGCGGCGTCTCGGCGCGCCATGCCGCCGGGCTCGACAACGGACGGCCCGCCGGTTGGACGGGAGCTGCCGGGGCAGAGTTCGGCACGCGAAACGCCTCGACCACATCGTCGGCTATGGTTGAGGCTGCCCGGAATCCGGCCCCCGCGAGTGCGTCGCCGATGGCGCGGATGACCGCGCCGCGTACAGCGCCCTGGTCGCGGAAGCGCAGTTCGGTCTTTGCCGGATGCACGTTGACGTCGACCTCCGCCGGGTCGACGGCGACATAGAGCGCCACCACCGGGAACCGGTCGCGGAAGACGAAATCCGCATAGGCGGCACGCACGGCGCCCACCAGCACCTTGTCCTTGACCGAACGGCCGTTGACAAAGAAGAACTGGCTCAGCGAGTTGGCGCGCGTAAAGGTCGGCAGCCCCGCGAGCCCGGTCACGACAAGGCCGTGGCGGATGGTGGCGAGCTGCACGGCATTCGCCTCGAAATCCGCCCCCATCGCGTCCGAGAGGCGCGCCCGGAGCGCGCCGTCACCCGTGCGCGCCGGCCAGTCGAGGGCTGTCCGGTCGCTGCCCGAGAGAGAGAAGTGGATCTCGGGATGCGTCATGGCGAGGCGCCGCATCACATCGGTGATGGCCCCCGCCTCCGAACGCTCGGACTTGCGGAATGTTCGCCGCGCCGGAACATTGGCGAAGAGCTCGCGCATCTCGACAATGGTGCCGCGATTCATTGCGACGGGGCTCACGCGTCCACGCACACCATGCCGGACCGCAAGCCGCAGGCCGGACAGCGCGCCACCGGGCCGAGAAGAAATGGCAAAATCCGACACCGACGCGATCGAGGCCAGCGCCTCGCCGCGGAAGCCGAGAGTACGGATATCTTCAAGGCCGTCGGACAGAAGCTTCGAGGTCGCGTGCCGCTCGATGGAAAGGATGAGGTCCGCCTCGTCCATGCCGCATCCATCATCCTCGATGCGGATCAGCGATTGTCCGCCGCCCGCGGTAGTGACGGCGATGCGGGTCGCGCCGGCATCGATGGCGTTTTCAACCAGTTCCTTCACCACGCTTGCCGGACGCTCGACCACTTCGCCCGCGGCGATGCGGTTGACGAGATCCTCTGGCAGCTGGCGGATGGGCACGGGTGATTCTCCTTGGGCGAGAAGTCTAGCCGCCGCCCGGAGCCGGTGCTACGGAAGCACATGTCCGGATCACCCCTTACCCCCATGCAGATGGCGCTCGCGCTGGCGGAAGAAGCCGCCGCGGCGGGCGAGGCGCCGGTGGGAGCCGTGGTGATGGAGGGCGCCAGAGTGCTCGCTGCCGAGCGCAACCGCATGTCGGAACGCGGCGACCCCACCGCCCATGCCGAGATGCTGGCCATCCGGGCGGCGCTGGCGGCAAGGGGGACCGGCCGCCTCGACGGTTGCGATCTCTACGTGACGCTCGAGCCCTGTGCCATGTGTGCGGGTGCCATAGCCCATGCCCGGCTGCGCCGGGTTTATTACGGCGCCGAAGACGCAAAGGCCGGCGCGGTCGATAACGGCGTGCGGCTGTTTGCGAGTCCCAATTGCCACCACCATCCCGAAGTGATCGGCGGGCTCGAGGCGACGAAAAGTGCCGAGCTGCTGAAGCGCTTCTTCAGGGATCGCCGCTAGCTCTGTTCCGGCGCGGCTCCGGCCCCGGTCCGTTCGGCCCGCTTGCTCAATACCGTCACCGGCCTCCAGCGGTCATGCATCCAGAGCCATTGCTCCGGCGCACGGCGTATCTCGGCCTCGACGAAGCGGTTGATTGCCTCCGTCGCCTCGAGCACATCGCGGTCCGCATCGTCCGAACGCGCGACGGGGATCTCGGGAAAGGCGATGACCTCGAACTGTGCGCCGCCGACACGCCGCACGGTGAAGGGCACGATGGCCGCGCCGAGCTTCCGCGCCAGCGTGGCGGGCGCATGCGTCGTCATCGCGTCGCGACCGAAGAACTGCGCGGGGATACCCTCCGCCAGATGCTGGTCGACCAGGATGGCGACATTCTCACCCTTCCTTAGGAGGGAGAAGATGCGTTTCAACCCCTCCGATCCCTTGGCAATCTGCTCGGTTGTGCCGGCATCGCCACGAATCCTGTCTATCCAGCTGGCCACATGCGGATTGTTGGGTGGCCGGGTCACCACGGCGGAACTGATGCCCGCATGGGCGAGCGCCGGTGCACCGACTTCCCAATTGCCGAAATGCCCCGTGACGAGCAGGACGCCCTTGCCGCGCGCTGCCGCCGCACGGACATTTTCTATGCCGGAGACGCGGATATGCTCCTGCCCCAGCGTCCCGCGCAGCCGGACAATGAAGCCCATTTCGAAGATGATGCGGCCGATGTTTTCCCACATGCGCCCGACGATCTGGCCGCGGGCGACCTCGTCCGTTTCCGGGAAGGCGATGCCGACATTGGCATGCTGGCGCCGGCTCTTGCCCAGCACTGGCTTCAGGACATTGCGACCAAACCAGGCGCCGAGCGCGCTGGCACGGTCCATCGGCAGCATGCTCGCCGCGCCCGTGAGCCCGAAAAGCAGGGCCGCTTCGAGCCGGTATTGCAGCCGCTTCGCCAGCGGCTTTTGCGCTGTGGGGTCAGTCACCGCGGGCTGAGGCCGTGCCGTTCGAACGCCGTCAGTGCCGCATTGGCATCGGCATAGGCTTCCTGCCGGTCGACATTCCAATAGGTCAGCTCGTCGATTGGGATCTGCTTGCCGGTCACTGCACAGCGCACGAAGCTGCCGGGCTTGAGCACGACATAGTCGGCATCGAGGTAGCGCAGTTGCGCTTCGGTAGGCGAAAGGCTCTTGTCGAAGATGTTCATGGCGCCAGAAGCTCGTTTCCTTCGATATAGGCGTTCTCGGCCCCCATGGGAACCGGGCACGCGCGGCTGGGGCGACGAAGCGGTCAGAAGAGGCTTTCCTGCCCGTCGTCCCGCGGTGCCGACGGCTTCTTCTTTCGAGACACTGGCGCTTCCGGGACAGGCGTCGGCACTGCGCTCGCCTCGCCCATGCCGCCGATCTGGGCGTATGCATCGCCATCGGCGAGCGTCAGGATTACCGCGTCTCCCGCCGAAACCTGCTTCACGCTCTTGACGATCTGCCCCCTGGCATCGGTCACCACCGCGAAGCCGCGCTCCAGCACCGCCCGATAGCTCACCGTATCCAGCAGCCGCGCCGCGCTCCGGAATCGCTCCCGGCGTTTTTCGAGTCCGCGCCGGAAGGCGCCAAGCAGGCGTTCGGACTGTCGGTCCAGCCGTTCGCCGGCATGGCGGATATCGGCGCGAAGCCGCTGCGGCGTGAGCCGGGCGGCGAGCCGTTCGAGCGCCCTGTCACGCCGCTCCACCCCGAGGAGCGCGCCGTCGCGGTGTCGCTCGGCGAGCCGCGCCAGCCGTTGCCCGAGGTCGCGCGTCTGGCGCGACAGCAGCCCGGGATTGAGGCGCGGCGCCACTTCGCCGAAACCGATGCGCTTTTTCTGCCCCGCGTGGCGCAGCGCGCTTGCAAGGCCGGTGGCCGCGAGATCGAGCCGCTGCCGCGGCACGCCCACGAGGCTCTGCGGCCGGGGCAAGCCGCGCGATGCGGCCCTCAGCCTATCGCGGGCTTCGCCGCCAACTCGCCGCATGCCGTGCCGCAGCCGCGCCCCAAGATCATCCACATAGCCGATGAGTTCGGCGCGCACCGGTACCGCCGCTTCTGCTGCCGCTGTCGGGGTGGGTGCGCGATGGTCCGATGCGTAATCGACCAGCGTCGTGTCGGTCTCGTGGCCCACGGCGGTGACCACCGGGATGGCGCTCGCGGCCACCGCCCGCACCACGATCTCCTCGTTGAAGCCCCACAGGTCCTCGATCGAGCCACCACCGCGCGCGACAATCAGGATATCCGGCCGGGGAATCTTGCCCCCGACGGGCAGCGCGTTGAAGCCCTCGATCGCCGCCGTCACTTCCGGCGCGCAGGTCTCGCCCTGCACCCGCACCGGCCAGACGAGAACGTGGGATGGGAACCGGTCGGAGATGCGGTGGAGGATATCGCGAATCACCGCGCCGGTGGGCGAGGTGATCACCCCGATCACGCGCGGCAGATAGGGCAGATCGCGCTTCCGCTCCTGGGCGAATAGTCCCTCGGCGGCGAGCTTTTTCCGCCTCTCTTCGAGCAGCGCCATCAGCGCGCCTGCGCCGGCCGGCTCGATCTGCTCGATGACGATCTGGTATTTCGACGAGCGCGGGAACGTGGTGAGCCGCCCCGTTGCGATCACCTCCAGCCCTTCCTCGGGCTTGAAGGCGAGCTTCGGCCAAGTCCCTTTCCACACAACGGCGTCGAGTGCCGCGCCCTCGTCCTTCAGCGTGAAATAGGCATGGCCTGAGCTGTGCTGGCCGCGAAAGCCCGAGATCTCGCCGCGCACGCGCACATGGCCGAACTCATCCTCCACGGTGCGTTTCACCGCATTGGCGATTTCGGAGACGGTGAATTCGGCGGCATTGGTGAGCACAGGCATGTCCGAGAGGTGCGGGATCGCCGGGTTTCCGTCAAGGGTGGCGGGGTTTGTCTCGAGATGCTAAGGGCCGCCCATTCCTTGAAGCGCTCAGCGGAGTTGCCCCATGCGCATCCTCGTCATCGGTTCCGGCGGCCGCGAGCATGCCCTTGCCTGGGCAATCTCGCGCTCGCCGCGCACATCGAAGCTCTTCGTCGCGCCCGGCAATGGCGGAACCTCGAAAGTCGCGGAAAACGTCGCGCTCGACATCGCCGATCATGCCGCTGTTATCTCGTTCTGTCGCGAGGAATCCGTGGATTTCGTGATCATCGGGCCCGATGCCCCGGCGGTGGCGGGCCTCGGTGACGACCTGCGGGCCGCTGGGCTGCTCTGCTTCGGTCCCTCGAAAGCCGCGGCCGAACTCGAAGGCTCCAAGGCCTTCACCAAACTGATCTGCGACGAAGCGAATGTCCCGACAGCCCGTTACGGGCGCTTCGACGACGAAGCGTCTGCCCTGGCACATGTGCGCGCGCAGGGTGCACCGATCGTCATCAAGGCCGATGGCCTAGCGCTCGGCAAGGGCGTCACCGTCGCCATGAGCCTCGCAGAGGCGGAGGCGGCCGTTCGGGATTGTTTCTCCGGCGCATTCGGCGCCTCGGGCCAGCGCGTCGTTATCGAGGAATATCTCGAAGGCGAGGAGGCGAGCGTCTTTGCCCTCTGCGACGGGCAATCGGTGGTGCTGCTGCCAGCCGCGCAGGATCACAAGCGCGTCGGCACCGGCGACACCGGCCCCAATACCGGTGGCATGGGCGCTTACTCGCCGGCGCCCGTGATTACGCCGGAGATCGCAGCACGGATCGAGACCGAGATCATCCTCCCCACCGTGCGGCGCATGGCCGAGCGTGGCACGCCCTTCACCGGCGTGCTCTTCGCCGGCATCATGGTCACGGCGGAAGGCCCCAAGCTCATCGAATACAATGTCCGCTTCGGCGACCCGGAGTGCCAGGTGCTGATGCTCCGCCTCGCGTCGGACGCGGTGGACATGCTCGAAGCCGTGGCGCGCGGCACGCTCGCCTCGCACACCCCACGCTTCCGGCCGGACGTGGCGCTGACCGTGGTCATGGCCGCCGAGGGCTATCCCGGCACGCCGAAAAGGGGCACCGTGATCAATGGTGCCGACAGCCTCGACGGCGACACCCTCGTCGTCTTCCACGCGGGCACAAAGCGCGATGGCGAGCGGCTGTTGGCGAATGGCGGCCGCGTGCTCAATGTCACGGCTCTGGGCGCCAGCGTCGCCGAAGCACAGGCGCGCGCCTACGATGCCATCGCGAGGATCGACTGGCCCGAGGGTTTCTGCCGCTCCGATATCGGCTGGCGCGCCGTTGCCCGCGAATCCGGGCAGAAAATGCCCGGTTAACCGCGTCGCGAAGGAACGGTACGCGGGGGTAACCGCTTATAGCCAATCATGGGCTATATCTTCGGTATGAAGCCGAGCGAACAGACACGACCGGCGGAAACCCCCTTGCAGCGGCGCGGCATGGAAATCGTGCGCCGACTTCGGGGCGAAGCGCCACCGCCAATGCCCGAGCGTTCGCGCTCCGAGCCAAGGATCGGCGTTGCGCTGGGCGGAGGGGCCGCCCGCGGGCTGACCCATATCCCCTATATCGAAGCCATGGACGAGCTCGGGCTCCGGCCCTCGGTGATTTCCGGCACCTCGATCGGGGCGCTGATCGGCGCTGGCTGGGCGGCGGGCATGACCGGCAAGGACCTGCGCGATCATTCCGTCGCCGTGCTCGGCACGCTGCGCATCATTGCCGGGCGGCTCTGGGGCGCACGGGTGAGGCGCATCTCGAGCTTGTTCTCAGGCGCGCTGGACATGCAGCTCGACGCGCGCCAGGTGGTCGACGCCTTCCTGCCTGCGCCTTTCCCGGAGGATTTCGGTGCGCTCGGCATACCTTTCTACGTTGTCGCCACCGATTATCAGTCCTGGCATCAGGCCGTGTTCTCGTCAGGGCCCCTGCGTGACGCCATCGCGGGTTCCATCGCCATCCCGAGCTTCTTCAAGCCGGTACAGTTCGCCGATCATCTGCTGGTCGATGGTTGCGTGGTCAATCCGCTGCCGCTCGACCAGGCGGCCGACAGCGACATCCTTGTCGGCATCGACGTCAATGGCGATCCATCCGAGCAGATGCGGCGCGCCAATACCGGCATGGTCGACCTGTGGTTCGGCTCGGCGCAGATCATGATGCATTCGCTGAGCGCGCATATGATGGCTGCGTACCCGCCTGACGTTTACGTGCGCCCGCACGTGATGAGCTTCGGCGCGCATGAATTCTGGCGCGTGCGCGAGATCTTCGACCATGTCGAGCAGGACAAGGACAACTTCAAGCGCGCACTGGAGCGCCGCATAGAGGCCTACCATCAGGGCCAGCCGGATAGCCACCGGGCCGAGGACCGCTGACCGGCGCTTTGACCTACCGCTGCTTGCCCAGGCCTTCGACCTTGCCCGCTTTCGAGCCGCAGGTGTGCTGCAGCATTTCCTGTAAGCGCTCTAGG
>CAYPYV010000155.1:0-7666 GCA_964414845.1 uncultured Devosia sp.
TGGTTCCGCCCGGTTTGCGCAGCCCAGCACTGCGTTTTGCGCAAATTGACAGTGCTGACCTGATGCCGATTTGATAGGGATGAGCGGGCGGAACATGCTCGCGAAAGAGTTTCGCCATGCGCCTTGCCCCTGCACTGCCTGCTGCCCTGATTGTCGCCCTCTCGGCCGTCGTGACGGCTGGCGGGGCGCAGGCTGCCGGCGCCTCCGCACCGGGCATGCTCACCGCGCCCGCACCACAAGGCCTGGACCTCGCGGACGATGCGGCTATGCTCGACCAGAACGTCTTCGTGTTCGGCGGCCGCTTCCACTCGCACTGGTTCTGGGACAGCTTCTGGCCCGTGGGCGTGCCCTATGAGGACAACTACTTCCTGGGTGCCGGCTATCAGAAATTTCTCGCCCATGCCGACTATGGCGTGAGCTATGGCGTGGAAACCGGCATTGGTCTCCGCATTGGGGCCGATGGGTCGAGCCAGACCTCCGCAGAGATCTGGGGCGGCGGTGTCGCACGGCTCGACGGCTGGGATATCTTCGACAACTGGCGCATCGCGCCATCGCTCACCCTGGGCCTGAGCTTCGTCTCCGCGCCGATCGGTATCGAGGCCGAGCGCGCCGAATCCGCGCCCAAGTCCGTGGGCATGCTGATCTACATGGCACCGGAAGTGGCGGTGCACAGCCTCGACAACCCCAATGTCGAGTATTTCGCCCGCGTCCAGCACCGCTCTGGCGGGCTTGGGCTGATCATGAGCTTCGATGGGTCGAACGCCATAACCGGCGGCGTACGCTTCAAGTTCTGATCGACACCCGGCCTGCGCCCGGGAACGCTCACAAAACAGGCGCGGGCCGCTGAAGCGGGCCAATTCTTGGCTGTCGTTTCGACAAAGGCAGGGATCCAGCTAGAACTCGCGCCACAGCCGCCATCTGGTAAGTGATGCATTTGAGGATGGGTCCTAGCCATTCGAGCATAGCTCTCATGGCCTCCTTGCCTGGCGAAGTCTCACCGAGGCTTTGCGTTCGCCACTGCCGAAGCGGCTAGGAAGTGCCGGGGTGACACCGCGCAAGTGGCGAACCCCGACTGCGGGATTTGCGCCGGCTGCGTCCCCCAATTCCACATGGAAACTTTATGCCCAGAAGGCGCAGAGGCGTGTGGTCGCAACCTTCGGGGTCCGAGCCATGTCTTCTGTTTCTCCCTCGCCCGCCGCGCAGCGGGAGCCTGTCGCCAATGCCGAGAGCGATCGGGACTCTGCCCGCAGCAAGCGCCTGCCGCTTCTCGTGCTGGGCGCGCTCGGCGTCGTCTACGGCGATATCGGCACGAGCCCGATCTATGCGTTTCGCTCGGGTCTCGCGGCGCTGGGCGGCGGCGCTCCGGTCGCCGAGGATGTGCTGGGGCTCTTGTCGCTCATCGCCTGGTCGCTGACGCTGGTGGTCTCGGTGAAATACGTGATCTTCGTCATGCGCGCGGACAATGCGGGCGAGGGCGGCGTCCTCGCGCTCACCACTCTGGCACGCGCGGCGCTGAAGGGCCGGCCGGCCTGGGTGCTGGGCCTCGGCATTCTCGGTTCGGGCCTGTTCTTCGGGGATTCGATGATCACACCGGCGATTTCAGTGCTGTCGGCCATCGAAGGGCTGGAAACGGTAGCGCCCGGCCTCGAGCCCCTCGTGCTGCCACTGACAGTGATCATTCTCATCGCGCTGTTTGCCGTGCAACGCTTCGGCACGGCCAAGGTTTCGAACATTTTCGGGCCGGTGGTGATCGCCTGGTTCCTGATGCTCGGGACCATCGGCACCATCGCCATTGCGCAGAGCCCCGGCGTGCTCGCTGCGCTCAACCCGCTGCACGCAATCGATTTTCTCTTGGCGCATTGGGTGATTGCCGGGGTGATCGTCGGCGCAGTCTTCCTCGCCGTGACGGGCGCTGAGGCGCTTTATGCCGATATGGGGCATTTCGGGCGGAAGCCGATTGCCATCGCCTGGTTTGCGCTGGTGTTCCCGTGTCTCCTGCTCAACTATTTCGGGCAGGGCGCCTTCATTCTTTCGGGCCCCGCCGACGCGGCGAGCGACCCGTTCTTCCTGATGTATCCCGATTGGGCGCGGCTGCCGGCCATCCTCCTGACCACCGCGGCGACGGTGATCGCGAGCCAGGCGGTCATCTCGGGGGCCTATTCCATGGCGCAGCAGGCCATGGCGCTCGGCCTTATCCCCCGGATGCGGCTGCTGCATACCTCCGAGACGGAATCGGGGCAGATCTACATGCCGCAGGTCAACACAATGCTGCTGGTGGGCGTGCTGGCTCTGGTGCTGGGCTTCGGTAGTTCGTCCGCCCTGTCCTCGGCCTATGGCATCGCGGTCTCGGGCGTGATGCTCGTCACCTCGGTGTGCATAGCGCTGGTGATGTGGAAGGTGTGGAAATGGCACCCGGCCCTGGTGGCACTGGCCATGACCCCGCTGCTGCTGCTCGATATCGGCTTCTTCGCCGCCAATATCGGCAAGATCCATGATGGCGGCTGGTTCCCCGCCAGCGTTGCGATCCTCCTGTCGGTCGTGATGGCGATCTGGATCGCCGGGCGACGCCGGCTGGTAGCAAGGACCGAGCGCGACGCCATTCCGCTCGGGCAATTGCTCGAAAGCCTGCAGCGGCGGCAATTGCCGGTGGTGCCGGGCACGGCGGTATTCCTCGCAAGCGGTGGCGAAGGCGCGCCCTTGGCGCTGCTGCACAGCCTCAAGCACTACAAGGTGCTGCATGAGCACAATGTCATCCTCACCGTGGTGACGGCCGATACGCCTTTCGTGCCGGATGCGGCGCGCGCCGAGGTGAGCGTGCTGTCACCGCAGTTTTCGCGCGTGGTGCTGCGCTTCGGCTATATGGAAACGCCCAATGTGCCGCGTGCCCTTGCCGGGCGGCTCGGGTGGAATGCCGATATCATGTCGACCTCCTACTTCGTCTCCCGGCGCGCGTTGAAGCCCTCGCGCCAGGCCGGACCGGGCAAGTGGATCGGGCAGGCCTTCATCTGGCTCAGCAGGAATGCGTCGGATGCGACGGAATATTTCCGCATTCCCACCGGACGGGTGGTGGAAATCGGTACGCAGGTCGTACTCTAGCGCTGGAGACAGGGGCGGATAGACCATGGCGGACGCATCGGGACTGGGCGACTGGGCAGGCACGCAGGACCCGCGGCTGCTATGGGCGGCGCGCTGGTTGCTGCCGCCCGCTGCCATCGCGGCGATCACCCTTGCCGGCCTCGCCGCGCCGGAGCTAGTGGGGATCACCAGCCTGCCGATGCTCTATCTCGCCGCCGTGGTCGCCTCTGCGCTTGCGGGAGGTCGCGTCGCGGCGATTCTCGCGGCAGGGCTCGCCTTTCTCGCTTATGATTTCTGCTTCATCGAGCCCCGCGGCACGCTGACGATCGCGCATCGCGAGGAACTGGTGACGCTGATCACGCTGGTGGTGGTCGCACTGCTGACCGGGGCGCTCGCGGCGGGACGCAGTCATGCCGTCACCATCGCGCGTCGCAAGGCACGGCTGGCGCAGGCCCTGCTCGATGTCTCGGCCGGGTTCGCGCGCGCCACCGGCAGCGAGGCGGTCTGCGAGACACTTGCCGCGGAAATGGGTCGGGCACTGGGCGGGCGGGTGCTGGTGCTGCTGCCCATGGAGGGCGAGGGGCTGGCCCTCGCAGCCGCGCTGCCGGAGGTTAAGCTGCTCGCCGCGCGGGACCGGGCGGCGGCCGAACTGGTCGCGCGGCAGCGCCAGAAGGCGGGGCTCGGCACGTCGCTGGCAAGCGATGCAGGGCACCTGTTCCTGCCGGTGGTGGTGAGCCAGAGGCTGCTCGCGGTGGTGGGAATATCGAGCCCGCCCGACCATCCGGAGGCCGAGGCGCTGCTCGGCGGAATGCTCGAGCAGGCGGCGCTGGCCCTCGACCGGGCGCAGCGGGCGCGCGAGAGCCTCGCGGCGGGCCTGATGCGCGAAACCGAGCGGCTGCAGGCCACGCTGCTCTCATCGCTCTCGCACGACTTGCGCACGCCGCTGTCCTCGGTTGTCGGGGCCGCCTCGAGCCTGCGGGCGCTGGGCGAGGGCATGGACCAGGCGACGCGGCTCGACCTGCTGACCCTGATCGAGGAAGAAGGCGAGCGGCTGAACCGGCTGATCGGCAACCTGTTCGACATGACACGAATCGAAGCCGGCCGGCTGGCGGTGCGGCGCGAGGCGATCGATGCAGGTGAGGTTCTGGGGCAGGCCATCGCGCGGCTCCGACGTATCGATGCGGGTTTTTCCCCCACGCTGCATGCCGAGCCGGACCTGCCCCCCGCCGAGGGCGATGCGACGCTGCTCGAGCAGGTGCTGCTGAACGTGCTCGACAATGCCCGCAAATATGCCGGCGCCGACGGGCCGGTGGACATCTATCTGCGGAGCGAGCCCGACTGGGTGGTGATCGCCATTACCGACCATGGCGGCGGCATTCCGCCCGGCGAACTCGAACGGATATTCGAGAAATTCTACCGCGCCGGTGGGGCGGATGGACGCGCGCCCGGCACCGGACTGGGCCTGCCGATCGCACGGGGGTTCCTCAACGCGATGGGGGGTACGATCCGCGCCGAAAGTCCGGCGCAGCGGCGCGGCGGAACGCGGTTCACCATCAGGCTGCGGCGGCGGGAGGGGGCGACATGAGCATGCCGCGGATCATGGTTGTCGACGACGAACCGCAAATCCACCGCTTCCTCAAGCCGGCGCTGGAGGTATCGGGCTATCAGGTACTTCGCGCCATGACCGGCGCCGAAGCGCTGGACCTTGCGGCCTCGCATCGACCCGATCTCGTCATCCTGGACCTTGGCCTGCCCGATTGCGATGGCAGGGCGATGATCGTGCCGCTGAAGGCGATCCAAGATGTTCCGGTGCTCGTGCTCTCCGCGCGGGACCAGGAGATCGAAAAGGTGGCGGCGCTCGACGAAGGCGCCGACGACTATGTGGAAAAGCCCTTCGGCATTGCCGAGCTTCTGGCCCGGGTTCGCACCGCCTTGCGCCGCGCGGCGCCCCAGGCGACGACGAGGCCGATGGTGTTCGGCGCGGTCAGCATCGACACCGCGCATCGCATCGTGCAGCGCGAGGGGCAGGAGGTGCACCTCACCCCGAAAGAATACGATCTGCTGCTGCTCCTCGCGCGCCGCCCGGGTGGCGTGCTGACGCATCGCCACCTGCTGACAGAGGTTTGGGGACCCGCCCATCGCGACGATGTTCAATATCTGCGCGTCGCAATCGGGCACCTGCGTGCCAAGCTCGAGGCGGACCCCGCCGAGCCGCGCCTGATCCTCACCGAGCCCGCGATCGGTTACCGCTTCGCGGCGGAGTAGGGCCGCGTTCCCGCCAAGATTCTCGGCTGCCTTTTGGCGAGTTAACCATGTCTTTCAATCGAATTTTACCGGTTTGGGGAGTAATTCGTTCACCAAAGCGGCCCTGTCGGCCGGACCTGTGTATGGAGTTTGAGATGAGTAACCGCGTTCTCGCCGCCGCCTTCGCCGGTATCGCCGCGCTGGGCATGGTCTCGGCTGCTTCGGCAGCCGACCTGCTGATCAACAACGCCCCGAGCTATGATCCCGTGAGCCCGTCCGGTGCCTGGGACGGGCTGTGGCTCGGCGCCTTCGGTGGCTTCGGCTGGGGCACCTTCAAGGACACCGACGACGCGCTGCTCCCCACCGAAACTGAGTTCGATGCCAATGGCTGGCTCCTTGGCGTGAACGCGACGGCTAACTTCAGCCTCGGCAACGGCGTTGTGCTCGGCGCCATCACCGACGCCGCGTGGGCCAACATCGCGGGCGAGGTCACCGACCATTCGTACAGCGTCGACTGGCTGGCCTCGGCCCGCGGCAAGGTGGGCTTCGATGGCGGCGCCTTCCTCCCCTATCTGACCGCAGGTCTCGCCGTTGCCGGCGCCAGCTTCGACGAGGATGGTTATGACGACAGCCAGATGCATGTCGGCTGGACTGCGGGTGCCGGTGTCGACATGGCGCTGACCGAGTCGATCAACGTGACGGCCGAATACCGCTATTCCGACTACGGCACCGCCGAATACGACCTGTCGAAGACCACCGAACTTGGCCTTTCGACCAGCACCATCACTGCGGGCGTCAGCTTCAAGTTCTGAGGCCTTCGCCAGACTGGAGAAATGCGAGGGGCCGTCCGGACACTCCGGGCGGCCCTCGGCTATTCTGCGCGGGTGAGAGGCGTCCGCGTAGCATTTGTTATGGACAAGGTGCGCGAACCGGCGCACCCTCCACCTATCGTCAACAATTGCAAAGGAGGTGATCCAATGTCTCATGAGAAGTCGCGGATTTCGAACGGTCTTGGAGCTTCCGGCAGGCTGGAGCAGCCTCTGGCCTGAGCGAAGGCGCCACGCCCCGGGCGCAAGCCCGACCGGCAGGAGTGCGCTTCGGATAACCGCGAGATTCGGGAAAGGCCGTCCTTCGGGGCGGCCTTTCTTTTTGCGCAGAGGGGGAATGGCGGAAGGTGTGCGCGGGGCATCGATATCCGCCCCGGACCGCCGAAGCGCCATGACCGGGGACGGTCTGCCTTGTGTCAAAGCTCGATGTTGCAGAGTCGCAACACGCGCGCGGGATCAGCCGCAACCTGAAATCGATTAACTTCAAACTCGACCAATCGGCGCAAAAGCTAGCCCCATTGTATCGTTTCGTTATGGGCTTGAACATGAAGAACCTGCTTGTTGCCACCTTGTTGCTGTCGGCCGTGCCATTCTCCGCCGAGGCTGCCGACCTGATGATCGAAGAGGCAGCCATTGCACCGGCCCCTGCCGCGAGCGGCATGGCAGGCTATATCGAGGTGAGTGGGCTGCGCACCGAGTTCGACAATTACATCTTTGCCGGCTTCGGCGTGTCCGGCGCGCTCGCCTATTATCTCGACGACAATTGGCAATTGCAGACCGAGTTTCGCCTGCAGGCCGCATCGACCGACGTCGACGAGTATAGCGGCCTAGACACCGGTATCGCGGCGCTGCACCTCAACTACTACGGTGACGGCTATTCCGTGGGCGCCTTCGGCGGTGTCGTCGCCATGAACGAGTATTACGACGAAGGGCTGGGCTACAGCGTGTTCGGCGGCGTGGAGGCCCAGGTCAACGTGACCGATGACGTTCTGCTCGGTGGGCAGGTCGGCTATTCGCGGCAGGTCAGCGGCGTCTATATGGACGACTATGCGATGAATTTCTTCTTCGGCCAGGCCGACCTGAAGTTCTTCCCGATGGATAACCTGAAGCTGCAGGCGAGCGTGGGCGTCGCCAGGGGCGACATGTGGAAGAGCGACGGCATCGGCCTGCTCTCCGCAGCCATCGAAGCCGAATACCAGTTCGAGGATACGCCGTTCAGCGTGTTCGCCAGCTACACCTATACGAACGAAAATGCTTACGACTTCGACAATCTCGACCATGCCGTGGCACGGGTGGGCGCGCGCTTCAGCTTCGACGGCGAGTCGCTGAAGGAGCAGGCGACAAGTGGGGCCTCTCACAAGGTTTACGATTTCACCGGCGTCGCCGCCCTGCGCTGGTGGTGATCGGGGTTCAACCCCGCCCCCTGCGGGTATTCGGGAAAGGCCGTCCTTCGGGGCGGCCTTTCTCTTTTGCGCAGAGGGGGTACGACATTTGCGATTCGGCGCGCGCCAGGCGGCGCG
>CAYPYV010000156.1:0-7602 GCA_964414845.1 uncultured Devosia sp.
GCCTTGCGGCGCTGGAACCTAAATCCAGTGCGTCTACCAGTTCCGCCACACCCGCGAGGTGCCCATTCGGCCGGGTCGCGTCATATATGGCAAGAAAGGGGGAAGGTCAAAGCCGATAACGCCCGCCCTGCCCGCTTTCTGCGCCCTTTTCAAAGGGTGATCGGCTCGATGCGCCCTGCCCTCAGCGTGACGATGCGGTGCGCGCGCCGCGCAAGGTCGTGATTATGGGTGGCGATGAGCGCCGCGGCGTTCTCGCGCGCGATCAGTTCGAGCAGGTTATCGAACACGCGGGTCGAGGTTTCAGGGTCGAGATTGCCGGTGGGTTCGTCGGCGAGGATGAGCCGAGGATGGTTGGCAGCCGCGCGCGCGATGGCCACGCGCTGCTGCTCGCCGCCCGAAAGCTCGGCCGGCCGGTGCAGGGCGCGCGGCCCGATGCCGAGAAGATCCAGCAGTTCCTGCGCGCGGGTCGCGGCGGCCCTGGGGTCGATGCCGGCGATCATCTGCGGCAAAACGACATTCTCCAGCGCCGAGAATTCCGGCAGGAGGTGGTGGAACTGATAGACATAGCCGATGCTGAGCCTGCGCATCAGCGTGCGGCCACGCTCGTTGAGCCCGCTGGTGGGGGTGCCGGTGATTTCCACTTCGCCGGCCTGCGGGCGCTCGAGCAGGCCCGATACATGCAGCAGCGTCGATTTGCCCGCGCCGGACGGCGCGACGATGGCGACCATCTCGCCGGCACGCACTTCGAGATCGGCCGATTCGAGCACGCGGACCTGGGTCGCGCCCTCGCCATAGTGACGGTGGACGCCCGCAAGGCGCAGATGAACATCACTCATAACGCAGCGCCTCCACGGGATCGTACTGGGCGGCCCGCCAGGCCGGATAGAGGGTGGCAAGGAAGCTGAGCCCCAGCGCCACCGACACGATGAGCAGCACCTCGGACGGATTGGTGCGCGAGGGCAGCGAGGAGAGGAAGAAGACTTCGGGTGGGAAGATGGTGATGCCGAGAATGCTCGACAGGAAGGCGCGGATGGCCTCGGCATTGGCCGCGACCACGAGGCCGAGCACCAGCCCCACCAAAGTGCCGCCGACCCCGATTGCGACACCGGCAATGCCGAAGATTCGCATCACCGCGCCGCGCGTCGCCCCCATGGTGCGCAGCACCGCAATATCGGTGCCCTTCTCCTTCACCAGCATGATGAGGCTCGAGATGATGTTGAAGGCGGCGACCACCACAATCATGGTGAGGATGACGAACATCACGGTCGCCTGGGTCTGGAGCGCGTCGAAGAAGGTCTGGTGCCGCTGCTGCCAGTCGGATAGCACCAGCGGCCGTGTGATGACATTGCCGATGGCATTGCGCATCGGGACGATCGCCTGCGGATCGGCAATGAAGACTTCAATCGCCGACGCGCGATAGACGCGATCGTACAGGGCCTCGCGTTGCTCGTCGGTGGCGTCGGCCGGCGGATCGGCGACGCCCGGCTTCAGTACGCGGTCGAACTGGCCGAGATAATCCTGCGCAACCTGCATGGGCAGGTAGAGATAGAAGGTATCGAACTCGGTCATCCCCACATCGAAGATGACCCGCACCGGAAAAGAGCGGACGTTCGGCGTCGTGGCGCCTGAGGCAATATCGGCCGGGCTGACCAGTGTCACCGGATCGCCGATATTGACCTTGAGCTTTTCGGCAAGCCGCCGCCCGATGGCCGCACCGCCGGCACCGGCCCAGTCGTCCCATTGGCCGAGAATGGCATTGTCATGCAGGAGCGTGAGTTTTTCGACCGACGGCAGGGTCAGGCCGCGCACGATGACGCCGGTAGCGTCCGATCGGGGTCCTGAAGCCAGCGCCTGCCCCTCCACATAGGGAATGGCGGCGGTGACACCGGGGGCGCGGGAAATCTCCTCGGTGGCCTGATCGTAGTCGGTGAAGCGGGATTCGATCGGGTAGGCGGCGAAATGGCCGTTGAGCCCGAGCAGCTTGTTGATGAGCTCGGCATTGAAGCCGTTCATCACCGAGGTGACGACGATCAGCGTCGCGACGCCAAGCGCTATGCCGGTGAGGCTGAGGCTGGTGATGACCGAGACGAAACGGTCGCGCCGGCGCGCGCGCAGATAGCGCCAGGCCACCATGAACTCGAAGCGCGAGAACGGCCCCGCCCTGTCATTGGCTTCGGCTTGCATGCTCATTGGCGGAGGCCCTCCACCGGATCGAGCCGGGCGGCGCGCCATGCGGGATACAGCGTGGCGAGGAAAGTGAGGCCGAGCGAGAGGACGACGACGGTCACCACTTCGGCCGGATCGATGCGCGAAGGCAGCGCCGTCATGGAGAAGAGCTCGGGCGGGAAGATCGGGATATCGAAGAAGCCGGACACGGTAGCCCGGATCGGCTCGACATTGGCAGCGAAAAGGAGGCCGAGCACGAGCCCGAGCAGAGTGCCCGTGAACCCGATGGCGAAGCCGGTCATCGAGAAGATGCGGAGGATGGACCAGCGGGTTGCGCCCATGGTGCGCAGCACGGCGATGTCGCGGCCCTTGTCCTTCACCAGCATGACGAGGCTCGCGATGATGTTGAAGGCGGCGACGAGAATGATCATCGACAGGATGACGAACATCACCACGCGCTCGACCTGCAGCGCCGAAAAGAAGGTGGCGTTCCGCTCCTGCCAGTTGGAGACGCGGAATGTGTTGCCCACGGCGTCCTGCAGGGCCTGACCGATGCCGGTGAGGTCATCGGGGTTGGCGGAAAAGACCTCGACGGCAGAGGCCTTGAACACCCGCTCATAGGCGGCATCCAATTCCTCAGGAGACGCCATGACACCAGGCTGCGCGACGCCCGGCTTCAGCCGGTCCTCGAAGCGCTTGAAATAGACCTGCGCCTGCTGGAGGGGCATGTAGACATAGAAGCCGTCATATTCGGGCATGCCGATCGAGAAGATGACGTTGACCGGATAGTCCTGGATCGCAGCCGTCTTGCCAAATGGCGTGATGGTGCCGTTCGGGTTGACCAGCGTCAGCGTGTCGCCGATGCCGAGCCCGAGCTTTTCGGCGAGCCGGGTGCCGATGGCGACGCCGTCGGAGCCATCCCATTGATCGAAGCCGCCCAGGATGACGGCGTTCTTCAAGAGCGCGAGCTTGTCGATGGACGAAGAGGCGAGGCCGCGTACCACGACGCCGGCGGAATCGGCACGTCCAGAAGCGAGCGCCTGCCCTTCCACGTAGGGGATGGCGTGAGCAACCCCCGGCACGGCCTCAAGCTTTGCCGCCAGCTGGTCGTAGTCCGGAAAGCCGTTATCGCCCGCGGCAACGAGATAGTGGCCATTGACGCCCAGAAGCTTGCCGAGAAGCTCGGTGCGAAAGCCATTCATGACGCTCATCACGACGATGAGAGTCGCCACGCCAAGCATGACGCCGACGAGGGTGAGCATCGCGATGACCGAAACGAAGCGCTCCTTGCGCCGGGCCTTGAGATAACGCCCGGCGACGAGGAATTCGAAACGGGAGAAGGCTCCCGTCTTTGGATGGGCGGGAGCCGCCGTCACACCTTGTCCCGCCGCTCGGGCTCGATCAGCGCCTTGAGCCGCGCAACCGCGGCAGCGAGCGGCAGTGTTTCGCGCTCGCCCGACTTGCGGTGCTTGACCTCGACCACGCCGTCCTTGAGGCCGCGCGGGCCGACGATCAGCTGGTACGGGATGCCGATCAGGTCAGCGGCGGCGAACTTCGCCCCGGCGCCGCCGTCGCGATCGTCATGGAGGAGGTCGATGCCGGCATTCTCGAGCTCGGTTTCGAGCGTGGCGCAGGCGGCATCAGATGCTGCATCGCCGGCCTTCAGATTGATCAGCACGACCTCGAAGGGCGCCACGCTGACCGGCCAGATGATGCCGTTCTCGTCATGGCTGGCCTCGATGATGGCGGGCACGAGGCGCGTCGGGCCGATGCCATAGCTGCCCATGTGCACGGTGACATCCTTGCCGTCGGGGCCCATGACCTTGGCGCCCATCGGGTCGGAGTACTTGGTACCGAAATAGAAGATGTGGCCGACCTCGATGCCGCGCGCGGCAAGCTGATGCT
Organism: uncultured Devosia sp.; assembly: GCA_964414845.1. Classification (GTDB taxonomy): domain Bacteria; phylum Pseudomonadota; class Alphaproteobacteria; order Rhizobiales; family Devosiaceae; genus Devosia_A. Next base: position 4,072 of record CAYPYV010000156.1, read on the forward strand.
CGGACGCGACGGCGGCGCGGAAATCGGGCTCCGTGGTCATCTCGTCGGTAGCGGCAAACAGCGAGGTCCAATCCTTGAAGATCGGCGTCAGGTCGGAGCGGAAATCCACGTCGATCGACGGGATCGGCTTGTCGACCAGCCGCTTGTCGAGGAACACCGCGCTTTCGCCGGTCTCGGCGAGGACGTGGAACTCGTAGCTCATGTCGCCGCCAATGGGGCCGGTATCGGCACGCATCGGCACACCGACGAGACCCATGCGGTAGAAGGTGCGCAGGTAGGCGACGAACATGCGGTAGAAAGCCTGCGTCGCGCCGGCTTCATCCAGATCGAAGGAATAGGCATCCTTCATCAGGAACTCGCGGCTGCGCATGGTGCCGAAGCGCGGGCGCACCTCGTCGCGGAACTTCCACTGGATGTGGTAGAGGTTGAGGGGCAGATCCTTGTAGCTGCGCACATAGGTGCGGAACACGTCGGTGATCATTTCCTCATTGGTCGGCCCGAACAGCATGTCGCGCTCGTGCCGATCCTGAATGCGCAGCATTTCCTTGCCATAGGCATCGTACCGACCCGACTCTCGCCACAGGTCGGCCGATTGCACTGTCGGCATGAGAAGCTGCACGGCACCCGAGCGGTTCTGCTCGTCCTCGATGATCCGGACGATCTTGTTGAGCACCTTGAAGCCCAGCGGCAGCCACGTGTAGCTGCCGGCGGCCTGCTGCTTGATCATCCCCGCGCGCAGCATCAGCTGGTGCGATACGATTTCGGCTTCCTTCGGCGTCTCCTTGAGGAGGGGCAGGAAGTAACGGCTCAAACGCATGAATGTCCCTCGAGGAACCCGGATTCGGTTGCCCTCCTATAGCGCAACGCGGGCCAAAGTGGGACGGAGATTCGCAAGCCTATTTCGTGAGCGTTGTCAGGCATCTGCACAAGCGCGCGGCAAGCCGGGAGGTAAAAACTTTACTCCGGCTTTACTATGTAAAAATGCGATGGCTGCCATGCAGAATCCACGTGACAGACAAAATTTTCGTGATAGGGTCCCGGGGCATAAGAACACAGGCAGCCCCTAGCTGCCGGACGTCGACAACGTCAAGGGAGGAGCGCTGGCCGCCGCTTTCGAGTGTGCCTAAGACCAGTGTATTGTCGAAAAACTCATACAAGCAGGGCCTTTGGCCCTGCTTTTTTCATTTCTGCATGAAGCTTTGATGACAAGGGGGAAGGGTATCCTCCGTTGGGGCACGGTGCAGTAGTCGGGATTCCTCCACCGTTTACGGGGGAGGAGTTCTGAGCGCTCTTGCAAAGCTCCGGTGGAGCTTTGCAGCGAAGAACGCCCGTCCGGCTATGCCGGCGGGCTGTGGCCGCAAGGCGGAGGTGGGGGGTGCCACTTGCGCTGAGGGGCACCAGGCTTGGTCTGTCCAGCGCAAGCGGCCCCCCTCACCCGCCCTTCGGGCACCCTCTCCCTCGCGAGGGAGAGGGACGACCCGACTGCGGGGTCGGGAGGCGGGGGAAGGAAAGCCGACTGTGGGCGGAGCTCCGACGAACCTGCCACTTCCGTTTTCCGCACCGGAAAGCAATTCTTCGGTGGCACGCTCCTCCGCCAAATCATGCCGCCGCGAGGCAGGCTCGCGAAAAGCGGCTGGAATTCATGGGCTTCGACGCTTCACAAGCCGGGTGGCGCACCCTAGGTTGCTGGCCGAAACAAACTGAAGTCGAATTGATGGCCAGCCACAAAGACGTCCTTTCCGCCATCGGCAACACGCCGCTGATCCGCCTCAACCGCGTTTCGGAGCTGACCGGCTGCGATATCTGGGGCAAGGCGGAGTTCCTCAACCCCGGCCAATCGGTGAAGGACCGCGCCGCGCTCTATATCGTGCGGGACGCGGAGCGGCGCGGGGTGCTGCGTCCGGGCGGCACAATCGTCGAAGGCACGGCGGGCAATACCGGCATCGGGCTCAGCCTCGTGGCAAATGCGCTCGGCTACAAGTCGGTGATCGTGATCCCCGAGACGCAGAGCCAGGAGAAGAAGGATGCGCTGCGCCTGATGGGCGCGACGCTCATCGAGGTGCCGGCCAAGCCCTACAAGAACCCCAACAACTATGTGAAGCTGTCGGGCCGGCTGGCCGAGAAGCTGGCGCAGGAACTGCCCGAGGGCGCCGTCTGGGCCAACCAGTTCGACAATGTCGCAAACCGGCAGGCGCATGTGGAGACAACCGGGCCTGAAATCTGGGAGCAAACCCAGGGCGAGGTCGATGGCTTCATCTGCGCCGTGGGTTCGGGCGGTACGCTGGGCGGCGTATCGATGGCGCTGAAGGCGAAGAACCCCGATATCCAGATCGGCCTCGCCGACCCGGAAGGCGCAGCACTTTACAGCTATTACACCACCGGCGAGCTGAAGAGCGCCGGCAGCTCGATTTCCGAGGGCATCGGGCAGGGCCGCATCACCGAGAATCTCAAGGGGATTCAGGTCGACCGGGCCTACCAGATCCCCGATGGTGAGGCCCTGCCCTATATCTTCGACCTGATGGAGCATGAGGGCCTTTGCCTCGGCGGCTCGTCGGCGATCAATATCGCGGGGGCGGTGCGGCTGGCGCGCGACCTGGGGCCGGGCAAGACCATCGTCACCATCCTGTGTGACTACGGCAATCGCTACCAGAGCAAGCTGTTCAACCCCGAATTCCTGCGCGGAAAGAACCTTCCGGTGCCGCATTGGCTCTCCGAACCTCGGCAGGTGGAATGGAAGTCGGTGCTCGAGGCGGAGCCCGTGGCATGACCGAGTTCGTCTTCCGCGACGACGCCTATCTCCAGGAGATCGACGCGACCGTGTCGGCGGTCGTCGATGGCGGCGTCGTGCTCGACCGGACGATCTTCTACGCAACTTCCGGTGGGCAGCCGGGCGATGTCGGCACGCTGCGGAAGTCAGACGGCACCCTGCTGCCGGTGACGGGTGCGATCCACCCCGATGGCGACAAGACCGAGATCGTGCACCTCGTGCCGCCGGAGGCCACGTTCGCCGCAGGCGACAAGGTGACGGCGATCATCGATTTCGAGCGGCGCCTGAAGCTGATGCGCATGCACACGGCACTGCACCTGCTTTCGGTGGCGATGCCGTTTCCGGTGACGGGCGGCCAGGTCGGCGAGGACAAGGGCCGGCTCGATTTCGACATGCCTGAAGTGCCATCGGACCTGCCGGCCATCGAGGCCTGGCTCAACGACGCGATCAGGGCCGACCACAAGGTGACCACAGAGTGGATCACCGATGCCGAAATGGCCGCCAACCCCGGCCTCATCAAGACGATGAAGGTGAAGCCGCCGATGGGCCAGGGCCGCGTGCGTCTGGTGCGGATCGGCGATGTCGACCTGCAGCCCTGCGGCGGCACGCATGTGCGCTCGACCGGCGAAATCGGGCCGGTGAAACTCGGCAAGATCGAGAAAAAGGGCGCGATCAACCGGCGAGTGTCGCTGCTGTTTGCGTGAAGTGAGGCAATCGGCAATCGGCAATCGGCAATCGGCAATCGGCAATCGGCAATCGGCAAT